>JANRME010000025.1:0-27628 GCA_033761835.1 Saprospiraceae bacterium | reverse complement strand
TCCATCGTAATTTTATTGCTATCATAGCTTTCAAGAACCGACTTTTTGATGGAAATTTCTACTCTGTCGGGAATATCACATTCCTCACAAGTATTTAAATCCAATTTGAATATAAGTAATTCATTAGCAGGCAATTTGCGCACTGTCCGACCATACTCAATGACATTTCGCTTAAATTCCTCGATGAATTTCGGGTAAGCGTTTTTGAGCTTTTCCTTCCACTCCTTTTCTTCGTCTGTTTCCTCTTTATCCGATTTTTCTTTATTCTGTCCTTGACCTTTTCTACCTATAACTGCCCTTTCATAAGCTTCAAGGGTATAATCGAATTCATAAGTCCCTTGCGCCCACTGCCCCCAGGTACGCCCAAAATTCATTTCATACACCACCCCTAAACCTTCAATTCGTTCATAATGTGGATCGTTATAAAGTCTAAATGTTTCAGATAAATCCCCTTGATACAACCTATGAAAGATAGAACCCAGCAACTCTAATTCCGTATCTTTTTTGGTAGAAACCACTTGCTCTGTGAACTTGATGCGATCTTCAAGCTGAGCTTTGGTAAGTTTTCCTGTGCGGAAATCATCTATTTCGGATTTCATTACTTCTGCTCCAAATTCTTTCAACTGCTTATCCTCTTTCTCCTTTTCTTCCAAATCATCTGCCCGAGTTGCAAATACACCACTGAGAAAGCGATCATTTCTATTTCTCAGGACATATCTCAACAGAATTTTATCATCCGGTTTTAATTCGTTTAGTAATTGTGCATAATCCGTGATAAAAATTTTCATTACCTCTTTCGTTTGCGTACGCAAGGCATTATTAAGGCTATCCACATTCAAAGGTTTATCCGTAGTTTTGCTAAGTGTATAGTGCTCGTTATCACCTGAAGGAGGAAGGATAATTGGCCGCGTAAAACTTAAATTAGAAATGATATTTCCATAAATCGTAAACATCGCCCCATGTCCTTCGATGTAAATACCTTCTACATTATTGCCATAAAATTTTGATTCCTGATTCAATAACGTTTCTAAAATCTTCTCCGCAACCTCTATATCTCGACTCTTCGAAGTTTTTACATTATCTTCTACTAACATCCAGGGATATTGAGCGTAGCCAACCATACTCCAAAAGAGTAAAAAAAAGATTACATAATTTTTGAACATAGTTTTCATCTTGAGCAATTTTATTTTAAATCTTTTAAGAAATCCATTTATCACATTCAAATTTTGTCAAAATATCAATCTCCCGTATTCGTTCTAAACACTACATTCTTGAACAATTCTTCCGTTCCTTGCCGATTCAACTCTACATTTTGCTGAATGGCGATAAGGTTTGTCTCGATAGCCCGCAAATCTTCTGCGCGTATCTGCTGCCAGTTGCTCCAAAGTTGATTCAGCATAAAGCGTATTTCCTGCTGTTGCGATAATTGCATATCCTGAATGAACGCTGCCAATTCGGGGTATTTTTTCTTAAACTCTGCACCAGCCAAGGTTTTGATTTGATTTTCATAGCCCACTTGCTTCGCTGACCACTGGCGCGTCCATTGCGCTTGCATTGCATCCTGATTAGCAATTAGTTGTGCTTGCAATAATGCCTGAATAGAATCCAATTGCTCAAACAAAAGTTGATTATTGACCGCAATAGCATTTTCCACTATTTTAGGATTCATAGGGGCTACCGTCTGATCCGATTGTTTTGGCGCTTTGCCAAATGCAATGATCATACCGCCTTCGTGTGTCTGAATGCTAACATTAGTAGCAATCAGCAATAATAAGAAGGCCGCCGCTGCTGCCGTGATTGCCATAGGCAACCAGCGACGACGTATCGAATGGGATGATGAAATCTTTACGATTGGTGCAACAGGCTCTACATCAGTCAGTTTTGACAGTACCTCACGCGTTTGTTGCAAGGCCATCAATTCCTCTTGGGCTTCGGGATTATTCCTGAGCCAGCGTTCTACCTCTTTTTTGTCTGCCTCGTTCAGTTCGTCGTAGAGATAGTCCATCAATCGACTCTTAATCAATTCTTTATCCATGGCAAATTTCTTTTGAGGCGCAATTGCTTAATAAAATTTTCTTTAAATTTTCCAACCCGTAGTACAGGCGCGACTTCGCGGTGTTTTCAGAAATGTCCAATACTTCGGCGATTTCTCTGAACTTCAATCCTTCGTATTCTTTCATAATCAATACCGTTCTTTGGTCTTCCGGCAATTTTTGTAACGCATTCAAAACCAGTCGAGTAATTTCTTCGCGTTGATATGCCTGATCGGGCCGCTCCGGCGCTATTTGGATAATATTTCCAGGATAGGCTTCTTTTAAAACCCGCTGTTGCCGCTGCCGCCGATGTTCCTGATGACATTGGTTGATCACTGTGCGGTAGAGCCAGATTTCAAACTTTGCAGGTTCATTCAGCGAATGAAAATGCCGTTGCATCGCCAAAAACGATTGTTGGCAAACTTCCAGGGCCGTTTCTTCTTCTGCAAAATACTTCCAGGCGATATTATACACGCGCTTGTACCACTGATTGAACAGTTGGTTCATTGCGCGTGTGTTGCCGTCCCGGGCTTTTTCGATCAATTGTAGCGTCTGTTTATCCACTAATCCGTTTTGAGAGTCTGGGTGAAAATCTTTGATTGAAAGATTCTGCGGTTTTAAAAAAGTTTTATGGAAGGTAAAAAAATTTACGAACTGTTTGTCGATTTGACTTTTGAAAGGAAAAGCTGTAATTTTCAGCATAAATTTTAAAAATATGACCACACAAACCAGGTCGGCGAATCCAAGGCGTAACAAAAAAACAGTGCCGGAATACCTCATCCGCGATGAGATTGACGGAGAACTATTTTATTATGCTGGTTATCAAGATGTTTTGAATAATAAAAAGACAGCTGAAGAAATTATGGGCTCTAGCACATTGCAAGCTTGGATCATAGGATATATTCTAAAAATATTTTATACCCAAATTGGGGATGAAAAATATCATGCTTTTACGAACGAGGTTGGTAGTCATTTAGGGAAAAAGAATAATTTGAGTTTAGATATCGGCTTTTTTGATAAGAATGTATTGACATCTGAGCATATCAATACCCGCTATGCTACGGTTCCCCCTGTTGTTAGTGTGGAAGTGGATATCAAAATTGATTCCAATAAGCTTGCAGAAACTGATTTTATTCACAAAAAAACCAAAAAACTCCTCGAAAAAGGCGTCTCTAAGGTCATTTGGATTTTCACACGCAGCCAACGCGTCCTCATCGCCACGCCTGAACCAGATTGGCTGAATGTAGATTGGAATCGCGATATTGAATTGCTCGATGGACATACTTTCAATCTGGGCAAAGCACTCGAGGAAGCCGGAATCAAAGTGGAAGAAGCTTGATTGGTTTGTTAAACCATTGAATTTCTTGGACTTTGAATTTTCATTACAACCAAAATTTCTACCTTTGCGTTTCTTTTTCCTGACGAACATCAAATTCGAAATAAAATACCGTGACGCCCAAAACTGTTGCATTTCATACCCTGGGCTGCAAGCTCAACTACTCGGAGACCTCCGCCATCGGCAGGCTCTTTGAGCAGGCGGGCTATGCGGAAGTGGAATTTGAGCACGGCGCGGATATTTATGTTATTAATACTTGCTCGGTGACGGATTTTGCGGATAAGAAATGTCGCAACATCGTGCGTCGGGCGTTAAAATTTTCTCCGAATGCAAATGTGGTCGTCGTAGGTTGCTATGCGCAGTTGAAGCCGCAGGAAATCTCCGAAATTCCGGGGGTGGATTTAGTGCTGGGTGCAGCCGAAAAGTTTAGAATCCTTGATTTTATTGATGATTTGTCGAAAGCGCCAGACAAGGGCATGGTACGTGCCGGAGAAATCCGCGAGGTGAAAGACTTTGTGAATGCGTTTTCGTTTGGCGACCGGACGCGCTCTTTCCTGAAAGTGCAGGATGGCTGCGATTATAAATGCTCGTTTTGTACCATTCCGCTGGCGCGCGGGCGCAGTCGCAGCGATACCGTGGAAAGTGTGGTGGCAAATGCCCAGAAAATTGCCGACATGGGCGTAAAGGAAATCGTGCTGACGGGCGTCAACATTGGCGATTTTGGCAATGGCACCGAGGTGATCGAAGGCACGAAAACCAAGAAAGAGGCCATGTTCATTGACTTGATCCAAGAATTGGGCAAGGTGGAGGGCATCAGCCGTTTTAGGATTTCTTCCATCGAGCCGAATTTGTGTACGGATGAAGTGATTGAGTTTGTAGCTCAGTCTCAACGTTTTGCGCCGCATTTTCACATGCCGCTCCAATCGGGTAACAACAAGCAGCTCCAACAAATGCGCCGCCGCTACAAGCGCGAACTCTACGCCGAGCGCGTCGCCAAAATCAAATCGCTGATGCCGCACTGCTGCATTGGGGTGGACGTCATTGTCGGTTTTCCGGGCGAAACCGAGGAAGATTTTCTGGAAACCTATCGCTTCATTAATGAATTAAATATCAGCTACTTACACGTTTTTACTTACTCGGAACGACCAAACACGCCTGCCGCTGAAATGCTCGAAGTCGTGCCGATGGAAGAACGCCGCCGTCGCAATCAGATGCTCACCATCTTAAGCGAGAAAAAACGCCGTTATTTTTACGAACAGCACCTGGGACAAACCCGCCCGGTTTTATTTGAGCAGCATCCTGATAAAAACTTGATGTCCGGCTTCACCGATAATTATATCAAAATTGAAGCGCCGTTGGAGGAGTCGTTGCTGAATGAAATCGCGGAAGTGGAGTTATTGGATTTTACAGCGGATGGGAATGTGGCAATCGCCTTGCCTATCCATGTTTAATATCTCCTTCTATCTGAATTACCATTCTTGATCGTTTATTTTCAATTCCTTATCGTGAAAAGATGACATGCATAGGGTTTTAGTGTTAAATTCGTTAACAAAACACTAAAACCCATGCTCCATTTCTTCCGCAATATCCGTCGCCGCCTGCTCGATTCGGGCAGCAGCGTCCCATAGGGACGGTTTATCGGTAGCAAGCATATTTTTTAATTACAAACCCGTGCCGTTAGGTACGGATTATAACATTCCACAATGGCAAATACCTACACACAAATTCACATTCAAGCAGTTTTTGCTGTGCAAAACCGAGCATCGTTGATTCAAAATGAATGGAAAGACGAATTGTACAAATATATGACCGCCATTATTCAAAATGAAAATCACAAATTATTGCAAATCAATGGTATGTCTGATCACATTCATGTGTTTTTTGGAATGCGTCCGACGCAATCCTTATCGGATTTGATGAAAAAATTGAAAGGCGAATCGTCTGCTTGGATTAATAAAAAAGAATTTTGCAAAAGCAAATTTTCTTGGCAGGAGGGATATGGTGCATTTTCCTACGCCAAATCTCAAGTACCGCAGGTCATTCGATATATTCAAAATCAAGAAGAACATCATCGAAAAAAGACATTCACAGAAGAATATTTGGAATTTTTGAATGCCTTTGAGATTGATTATGATGAACGATATATTTTTAAACCGCTGCTTTGACATAAACCGTACCTGACGGCACGGACGCCTATGGCTATTATTTTTTCTACCGATAATTTGTCCCGCTGGGACATCATAAATAATAAAATCTAAAACCTTATGCTCCGTTTCTTCCGAAATATCCGCCGCCGCCTGCTTGATTCGGGCAGCTTGAGAAAGTATCTCGTTTACGCTATCGGAGAAATTCTATTAGTAATGATAGGAATCTTACTAGCGCTTCAAGTGAATAACTGGAATGAAAAACGTAAAACTTATGATAAGCAAAAAGGATATTTATTACTAATCAAGCATGAAATGGTGAATAACCTGGATGCGCTATTGAGAGAAAAACAAATATTAGTGTCCACGATTCACGCGCAGGAAAAAATTATAAATTTAATGTATAAAGATTCCAATGATATTCCTGAAAAAGAGCTTTCTGCATTGATGGGGCGATCGTTTTCGCAGGATATTGAATTTCCATACGAAAATGGCGCTTTAACCGAACTGAAATCTTCGGGCAGCTTAAAAGATATTGCCAATGATAGTATCAGGGCTATGCTGGCTTCCTGGGAAGGTAAAATAGATTGGGTAAGGCTGCAAGAAAAATCGCTCTATGATTATTGGATCAAATGCAACGATTATTTAGAAATATATGGCGACTTTGGAACGATCGTTTTTGGTACAGCAGATTCTGCCAATGGTAATAGCGATAAAATATTAAACAGACCTGGTAATAAATCTATTTTGCAATCAAGAGAATTTGGCAATAAACTCCTGCTGTATAGCATGACAGGACAAGGGCTTCGGAATGTCAAATATGCAACATTAGAAACGGATATACGAAAGCTTATTGAAATGATTGACAGGGAATTAGGCATAAAAGAAACCATTCATTTTTATGATGAAAATATTGTTTTTTGGGATGGGCGATTGAACCCCAACTTATCCTATGGGCTGGTTACTTCGGGTGGATTTTCCAATTGGGCGGAAGTAGAAGGCACTGAGTTTTGCATGCGCTATCCGGCACAACAAGAATGGGGCATTCTTTATATAACGGTTGGAACTCCAATACCTCCTCCCAGACCTTCAGCGGATTTTTCAAAATATAAAAAATTAATGATTGAATTAAAAGGTGAGCAAGGCGGAGAACGGGTGCAGATAGCCATGAAAGATAAAGATGATCCAGATAACGGAAGTGAAGCTAAGTTTCCGATTGAGTTGACAAAAAACTGGAAGACCTATGAAATCGACATTGCAAGTCATTTTAAAAGCGCAGCGATAACAAATCTGTACGTTGTTGCCTCTATTGAATTTGGCGGTGCTGTGCCTCAGAACGTTTGTGTTCGGAAAATCTATTTTGAATAGTGCGATGAACGCCATTTGTTTAATTGATAATGATAAAATGCAAAACATTAAACCGTATGCTCCATTTCTTCCACGCCATCGGCTACCACAATCAGATGTTTAGATTTCTATCAAAATTTAAATCCGATTCTCCTTTCCACCGCTTCTTATTGCTATTTTTGTCAAATTGATTCCTTTTTGAAATGTAACTAATTGGCGATCTCGTCGTTCATAACATAGTCGTATTGCGATAAATGAAATTTTTTCTTATGAAAAATTTATTGATTTTGTTGTTCGTAGCCACCGCTTCTTTTTCTTTTGGGCAAACGGTGGAAGAATTGGAACAGCAACTCAAAGAAACTTCTGACAATAAAGAACGCCTGAACATCTTGTACGAATTGGCGAACAAATCCCTGAGTCTGAATGCTGAAAAAGCAGAGGGCTACGGCAAGCAAGCTCATAATCTGGCTACCAGCTTGAAAAACAATGGAATGGCGGCGCAAACTGCCTTTGTGATCGCCAGTGCTTTTGAGCGGCAGCGCGAAACACGAAATGTAGATATTTGGTTGAAAACCGCCTATAACTATGCCAAGCAAGCGGGCGATTCTGACCTGATTATCAAAAGTGTAGATAAGCGAGGACGCCTGTGGACAAGAGAGAATCCGAGGCAAGCGGCGAATATTTATGAGGAAGCTTTTGAGCATTTTAGCTCAAAAGGAACGAGTATCACCGATTTGGAGCGCAAGTACGAAATGCAAAAATCCCAAATTGAACGCGAAAAACGCGACCTGGAAGCACAGAAAAATCAGTTGGAATCAGATATAACCGCTTTGATGAGCGAGCGCGACCAATTGAGCACCGATAAAACGGTACTCGAAGAACGCCAAACCGAATTGGTGAAAGCCAAACAAAAAGTGGAGCAGGAAATTGACGAAAAAGAGGAAGCGCTTACCACGATTTCGGAAGAAAAAGAAAAAGTAACCGCGCTTGCGCAAGAGAAAGAAGCACAAGTCAAGCAATTGTCTCGGGAAGCACTAGAGCAGCAAGCCGCTGTTGATGCTGCGCGTGCACAATTGGCAGAGGCAGAATTGTCAAAAGAGCGCAGCCAAAATATGCGCAATATGGCGATTGGAGGAGCAGCGTTTCTGTTACTGATTTCACTTTTGACTTATGGGCGTTATCGCTCGAGCCGCCGCTCTAAAAAAGTATTGGAAGAGAAAAACAAAATTATCGAGCAAGAGCGCGAAAACTCTGAAAATTTGCTATTGAATATCTTGCCCAAGTCAATTGCAGATGAACTGAAGCAATTTGGCAAGGCTCGGGCCCACAAATTTGAGCAGGCTACGGTGTTGCTCGCGGATTTTAAAAATTTCACCAAAATAGCAGAAAAGCTTGGGCCGGAGGAATTGGTCAATGAATTGGACAGATGTTTCAAAGCTTTCGACTTCATTATTCAGCAATATCCTGATATTGAGAAAATTAAAACCATCGGCGACGCCTATATGTGCGCCAGTGGCTTGACCAATCGCCCTACTTTTCCAGACAGCATTGTACGAGCAGCCTTAGAAATGCAGCAGTTTTTGGAAGAACATAAGCAGGAGAATATCCGCATGGGCAAACCCTTCTTCGAGGCACGCGTTGGCATTCATACGGGGCCGGTAGTGGCTGGCGTGGTGGGTGTAAAAAAATTCGCTTATGATATTTGGGGTGATACCGTGAATATTGCAGCGCGCATGGAAGCCAATTGTGAAGAGGGTCAAATCAATATTTCGCAGACGACTTATCAATGGGTAGCGAATCGCTTCGAGTGTTATTATCGGGGCAAGGTCGATGCTAAAAACATGGGCGCAGTTGATATGTATTATGTGAAGCGAGAATTGGCGGGCGCAATGGCGGTTTGATAATTCCTGGATTTGAATTGTAAATAGAATATTGTAAATTGCTGTTGGAATTGGCATTTTATGAAAAAAACGCAGCAATATTATACAAAGGAAGAATATTTCGATTTATTGGAAGCATCCGAAGTCAAGATTGAATACCGCGATGGCTACATTGAAGCAATGGCGGGCGCACCTTCTAACCATAATATACTTTCAGGGAATTTTCGAGCAGAATTACATTTCAAGTTAAGGGAAACTGATTGTGTCGTTTATGACAGCGACCAAGCGGTGCGGATTGAAAAATACAATTGCTATGTTTTCCCGGATGCTTCGGTCGTTTGTGGTAAGCGGGAATTTGAAGATGAGAAGAAATTGCGTTTAAAAAATCCTTTTCTAATTATTGAGGTTTTATCGGAAAACACCGAAGCTTACGATCGGGGCGAAAAATTCAGCTTTTATCGATCTTTGCCATCTTTCAAAGAGTACGTGCTGATCCATTCTAACAAGGTTTGGGTAGAAAGTTTCTATCGCGAAGAATCAAATCTTTGGCGCATTTCTACCGTTTCTAATCTTCATGAAAATATTCATTTGTATTCTTTGAATCTCGATATTTCTGTTCAGCAGCTTTATTCAAAAACGGAAGATATTTTTTAAAACTTTCTGTTGGAAAAAAGGAACTTAGCGCGCTGCAAAAGTGTTTTACTCTTTGCTTTTCCAGAATCAAAATCACTAATAACATTAATTTCCGTGAGTTTTCAGCTTACTTCCCCTTTTGTGCCGACAGGCGACCAGCCGCAAGCGATCGAACAATTGACGGCGGGCATCCTTGCTGGTGAACCGGCACAAGTGCTACTTGGCGTAACCGGCTCGGGCAAGACCTTTACGATGGCGAACGTCATTTCACGTTTGAATCGTCCGACTTTGGTATTGACGCATAACAAAACGCTGACCGCCCAATTGTATGGGGAGTTTCGAGAGTTTTTCCCGGATAATGCGGTCGAATATTTCGTTTCATATTATGATTATTACCAACCTGAAGCTTATATTTCCGTAACCGATACTTTTATAGAAAAAGACCTTTCGATCAACGAAGAAATTGACAAATTGCGCCTGCGAGCCACGTCTTCCTTGCTTTCTGGCCGGCGCGACATTATTATTGTGGCATCGGTTTCTTGTATTTATGGTATGGGCAATCCCGAGGATTACAAAAGCAGCATTATCCGCATTCACAAAGGGCAAACGCTTTCGCGCAATGCCTTTCTTTACAGCCTTGTGGATAGTTTGTATTCGAGAACAGAAATCGAGTTTAAACGCGCTACCTTCCGCGTAAAAGGGGATACGGTGGACATCAATTTGCCTTACGTGGATTATGGTTATCGCGTTGTGTTTTTTGGTGACGAAATCGAAGCGATTGAAATGCTGGAAATCGAAAGTGGCAAGCGGATTGACAGTATGGAAAATGCTGCGATTTTCCCTGCGAATTTGTACGTAGCACCAAAGGAGCGTTTGAATTCCATTATCCGTGATATACAAGATGAATTGTACGAACAAGAGAAATACTTCGAACGCGAAGGTAAATACCTGGAAGCCAAGCGCATACATGAGCGCACGACTTTTGATATGGAAATGATGAAAGAACTCGGCTATTGCAATGGCGTAGAAAATTACTCTCGTTTTTTCGATGGTCGAATTCAAGGCACGCGCCCGTTTTGTTTGTTAGATTATTTTCCTGATGATTATTTGATGATTGTAGATGAAAGCCACGTAACGATTCCGCAAGTGCGAGGGATGTACGGTGGCGACCGCGCTCGGAAGTTGAGTCTGGTGAATTATGGTTTCCGGCTGCCTTCGGCGATGGACAACCGACCTTTAAATTTCACAGAATTTGAAAGCCTGATCAATCAAGTGATCTACGTCAGCGCAACGCCTGGCGATTATGAATTGGAGCAAACAGGCGGCGAGATAGCGGAACAATTGATTCGCCCTACGGGCTTATTGGATCCGCCGATTGATGTGCGGCCGAGTATCAATCAAATTGACGATTTATTAGAAGAAATTGATGAACGTATCAAGCGCCAGGAACGTGTACTGGTAACGACTTTGACCAAACGAATGGCCGAAGAATTGACCAAATATCTGGTAAAATTGAATATCAAAGTCCGTTATATCCACTCCGAAGTGGACACAATGGAGCGTGTAGAAATCATACGTGACTTGCGCCTCGGCGAATTCGATGTATTGGTAGGTGTGAACCTTTTGCGCGAAGGCTTGGACTTACCGGAAGTATCTTTGGTAGCGATTTTGGATGCGGATAAAGAAGGATTCCTGCGCAACGATCGCTCGCTCACGCAGACCGCCGGTCGCGCCGCACGGAATGTAAATGGTTTGGTTATTTTTTATGCAGATAAAGTAACCGATTCGATGCAACGCACGATTGACGAAACCAATCGCCGCCGCGCCAAGCAAATTGCTTATAACGAAGAGCATGGTATCACGCCGCGCACCGTGAGCAAAACCCGCGAAGAAATTCTCAATCAAAAATCTATTCTCGACATCCGCGGCAAGAACAGAGCTTATATCGAGCCGGAAACACCTAGCCTTGCTGCCGACCCCATCATCGGCTACCTGACACGCGACCAGATCGAAAAAATGATCGCCGATACCGAAAGCAATATGAAAAAAGCCGCCAAAGACCTTGATTTTATTGCGGCAGCCCAGCATCGGGATGAGTTGTTTGCCCTGCGGGAGAAGCTGAAAACGGCAGTGTGAAATGGATTGATAAATTGAAAACTTGCCCTATTTTTATCAAAATTCTTGTTATGAGCTTAATTGAAGAATATATATAAGTAAATCCTAAAATAATGCTGGGAAAGCCCGTCATTAAAGGAACTCGTATCACAGTAGAATTAATTTTGGAAAAAACTTTCCACCGGCGACCCAGCAGCTTGCCATCCATTTTAAATTTAGACCTCAAAATATTTGACAATCATGTTGCTGATGAAAAGAAAAAATGGTACAGTTCGTTGAACCTATCCCTCGTCCGTCATAGTTTAAATCTAATAAAAGATTCTCCATTAAACTTCCAAGCTCCGTTTTTTTCTGTCCCAAGCCAAATTTCTCCTGTATTGTCTTTGTAAAGATAAAAAATGGGGACGTTTTTATTGTTAACTTGAATTGGATAGTGCTTTATTATTTCACCTTCCACTTTCCAGACTCCACTTAAGTAAATAGCAATCCAAAGGTTGTCTTCATCATCTTTAATGATAGATTGGTACTCATTCAAATCGCCCTCTTTTTTGCCGTCTAAACAACCAATACTTTTTACTCGGTCATAAAATAGTGTACTAGCCTTAACGCTTTTTGTTGAAGTTGGTTTGTTGTAAATATTATATTTATATTCAGTATTGAACCAAAAATATCCGTCTTTATCTTCAATGATTGAGCGAACACCATTCGCTGGTCCATTATGCATTTCATTCACATCTGACTCTGAAATCCAATCAAAAGATTTTCCATTGTATCTGAATACTCCAGCCACTGAGGTGCCAAACCAAATATTTCCTTTACTATCCTTATAAGTACAGTAAATAGCGTATGGGCTCAAAGGGGATGTTGGATTTTTTCGAATCCATTCTTCACCAATTTTATTTTTAGGCATATGAAGTCTGTGTAAAACAGTTCCATCGTATCTATAAAAATATTGACCATTTGTGAAGTTTTTAAACCACAAGTCATTTGGAGCTAAACCCCATTGATTTAAATCTTCATTTGTTTCCTTTAAAGCTGAAAATTGATTTTCACTGTATTTTACTATTCCTTTACTTGTGTTGATATAGACGTTCCCTAATTCATCTTCTTTGATTTCTTCAACCCTGTTTGAGGGCAAACCCTGTTTTGTGGTGAAATGAACGATTGATTTTCCATCATATTTATAAAGTCCGTCTTGCCAACTGCCAAACCAATAGTTATTTTTCTTGTCCTGATAAATAACCATGATGTTGTTGCTGAGTTGAGTTACACTGTCGCTAATTGTTATTAAATGTTTACTTGATGATGTTATGTCTTTATTCGTTTTTGGCGTTTCATTGCAGGAGCTAAAAAACAAACTAAAAGTTATAAGAAGTATATTCATAATTTTCATTTCAATTCTTTTCTATTAAAATTAAAAAACCCTATCAAATCCGTTTCCGTTAAACTTGTAAACACCTCTATCTCCCGAAGCAAATAGTAAATTACCGCTTTTGTCTTCGTAAATGTCCCAAATATGTTGTGTTCTCAAATTAGAATCTAACTCAAAATTTTTCATTTCTTTTCCGTCAAACCTCCAAGCCCCTGTATCACGGTCACCAAACCAAATATTCCCTTTGGAATCTTCTTTGATAGCGAAAACGTGCATTAATGTTCCGGGTAAACCGGGATACGCAAAAGTGTCACCATTAACCAAACCATGTTTTTCGGAAAAATGAATGATAGAATCTTTTTCTTTTAGATGAACACCTATTCCGTTGTTCCCTATCCATAATCTTCCTTTGGAATCTTCCAAAATACTTCTTACGTGCATATACTTTGATTTTCCATCATAGAGCATTGTGCTATCGTTGATAATTTGAATCGCTTTTCCATCATAGTAGCTGACTCCCGAATAATGTGCAATCCACAACCCACCATTTTTACTTTTTGAAAAACCAGTAATTCCATAATCAACAGGATTTCCCTTAGACGGAATTTGGAAAGGATATTTTATGGTATGGATTTTCCCGTTATCAATTCTGATTAATTCATTTTGATTCTTGCCAGGAAACCATAGGTCAGTTGTGTTTAAATTCCAAGTAGAATAATATTCATTGTTTATAGCATTCGATGGATAACCTTTTTCATCAGTAATAAATTTGCTTCCGTCAAAACAACATAAACCGCTACTCGTGCCAAACCATATTAGCCCAGTTTCATCTTCCTTGATATTAATAACTTGTTTACCGCAAAAGCCATTTTCAGTAGTATAATAAGTAAAAGTTTTCCCGTCATATTTACAAACTCCTTCTTGGTCACTACCAAACCAGTAATTGCCTTTACTGTCTTGCAGAATAGACCGGATACCCGTTTTAAATTTTAGTGTGTCCGTTACTCCGGTTCGCTTTATTTCGTTTTGCTTTGATTCATTATTTACATTCCTGTTATCGGTACAAGAGGTGTTTAAAATTAATATTACAACTAAGTAAAATATTTTCATGTATGTTGTCACGTCGTGTTGATTTTGTAGAGTTACCGCTAACTTCTGTACTACCGCAATAACGACTAACCAAAATGCGCATTGCGTGTTTTATTTAGTCGCTATTGCGTATATTTCCGCATTAAAAATAACCGCTTTTATTTAGACTTCCAATATCTGACTTCTCGCCGCTACTTCAACACCTCCGTCAAAATCCCCATATAATTCTTCACGCCGTCAAAATAATTGCCCAATCGCAAATTCTCATTTTCACTGTGCTGGTTGTTGTCGTGATTCACGGTTGGAGCGATAACCGCCGGAATACCAAGGGTTTGCACAAAGGGTTGAATGGGAATCGAGCCGCCGCCTGTGCGGATTTTTACCGGCTTTTCGCCAAAGGTGCGCGTCAAAGCAGCGTCGAGCCATTTACCCACTTCCGTTTCAAAATCGGTACGAAAAGCGCCGTAGGAAATTTCTGTACCCATCGAAACGAGTTTTGGATATTTCATGCGCTCCTCCTCCGTCGGTTCGGCTTGAATAATGTGAAACCCTTGATTTTCAATATGTTGGCTAATTAAACCAAGCAAACGCTCCGGGTCACTTTCTTTGACCAATCGAATGTCGAGATTTGCAACGGCTACATCCGGCACAATCGTGCGCGCCTGATTGCCCACAAAAGCCGAAGACATCCCGCGAATATTCAACGATGGATATTGAATAGATTCCTGATAATTCGCACCAACGTTATCTTTGCTGGCAATGCCCAAATTTTTCATGATTTCTACTTCATTATCAGGCACTTGTGCCAATATTTTGCGCTCCGCTTCACCCAAAATTACGCCATCATAAAAACCTGGAATTATTACACGACCATTATCATCTTTCATGGAAGCGAGCAATTGCGCCAGGCGCAGGGCGGGGTTCGGCGCGTAATTTCCATAATGCCCAGAGTGTAGCGGCACGCGTGGTCCGTACGTCGTGAGGCGCATGGTGGCAATGCCGCGCGCACCAAAAACCAGCGTTGGCTTGTTCGACGTGTGCATCGGTCCATCCAGAATCACCAACATATCCGCTTGCAGCGCAGCGCGATGTTTTTCAACGGCTTCCGGCAGATTGGGAGAACCCAACTCTTCCTCAAAATCCATGATAACTTTGATATTGTAATTCGGCACAGACTTGGCTTCGGCGACTGCGTCCAAAGCCGCTAAAAACATATTGATCGGACCTTTGGCATCAGAGGCGGAGCGCGCAAAAATGCGCCAATCAGGATCAATCCTATTTTTGAGCGATTCCCAGGGAATGATTTCCCATTTGCGGTCGGGGAGCGGCTTTTTCAAAACGGGCGTCCACGGTGTGGGCTGCTGCCACTGCGCTGGATTGACAGGCTGCCCATCCACTTGTACATAAAAAAGGACAGTTTTCGTAGCGCCTTTGTGCTTGCGTTCCCCCAAAACGAGGTCGAAGCCTTGAGTGGGCAGGCGCGTGATACTGAAATTTCGTTTGCGGAAAGCGACTTCAATCCAATCACGGTTTTTCTCTAAATCAGCTGGAAAGTGCGCATCATTCGGAATGCTGAGGAAATCAAAATATTCTTGCAAAGAAAGTCGCGCGTGTTTTTCCGCTAAATTGTTTAACTTCAACTTTTCTAAGGGCTGTGCGTCAAGGGTTTGTAGTATAAAAAATATTACAATAAGAAGGGTCAGGTATTTCATCTATCTGAGTTTTTTAATTTTCAGACAAAAGAAACGAAATTAGATGGTATCCCACAAATTTTTTGTTGGTGGTAAATGGTTGTTTAGCCGTTGATAAATGCTTTTCATATTTAATGCACCTCAATATCAAACACTTGCGCGGTTTCTTCCAGCGTTTTCGGCTTCACCAGGCTATACACCTCGTCGTGGCGCTTTTCTAATCTGCCTAGAATTTGCAATAACAAATCTTTTTCGTCTTCGGTAAGCGAGCCGGCAACGATTTTGGCAACGACGGTCATCTTTGGATAGGCTTCATAAAGTACGCCTTTTCCTGCCTCGGTCATGCGAATGCGCTTGGTACGGCGGTCGTCGGCATCGGGAAATTCTTCAATCAAACCGGCTTTCGCCAAACGGCGAATGATTTCTACACCTGTTGAAAATTCGGAAAGATTTTGATTGATTAAATCGCTTTTACGCGGGGTACCAACGTCGTCCAAAATCATCAAATAAACGATTTCATCTGTGTTAGAAACGGGCAAACCTGCCAGCGCTTTCTTAAAATACATATCGGCGAAGCGCGAAAGCCGTGCTATTGTGATCGACAACAAAACGTCTTTGGATAATTGCTGCGGCTGCGAATTTCTTTCTAAGTTTTTGACAGCCAGATAATTGCGGCAGAATGCTTCAATCGTTGTATTCGGATGTTGTTGGGAATATTGGTGAAACAAATTGACCAGCTCCACTAATTGATTGTCCATTCGCTCCTTTTTTATTTCAATTTCGTACCAAATTAACAGAAAAAAATTCTAAAAAGTTGTTAAAATTTCAAAACCAAATTAATTTTACAATGTTTCACTTCAAAATCGCAATAAAATGATTGCACGCCTCGAACAAGTCAGCAAAAAATATAAAGTCGGCGACCAGGAAATTGTAGCGCTGCAGCCCACTACGATGGACATTCACGAAGGCGAACTGTTGCTCATCATCGGTCCTTCTGGCTCCGGCAAAACGACCTTGCTCTCGCTGCTCGGATGCGTCATATACCCTTCCGAAGGGAGGCTGTGGGTAGACGGGCAAGAGGTCAACAAATTAAAAGACAAACAGTTGGCAAAATTGCGCTTGAATACCATTGGCTTTGTTTTTCAGAATTTCAACCTGCTTGCGCCGCTCACTGCCGAAGCGAATGTGATGATGCCGCTGCAATTGCAAGGCGTGGGTTATTCGGAAACTCGCCGAAAAACGCGTGAGGCGCTCGAATTTGTGGGCATGAGCGACCGCCGCCGAAATTTGCCGAAGCAATTGTCGGGAGGTCAGCAGCAGCGCATTGCCATTGCTAGAGCGTTAGTTACGAATCCAAAATTATTGTTATGTGATGAACCGACGGCTTCGCTCGATAAGGATTCGCTTGGGGTGGTGATGGGCGAATTGCGCCATTTAGCGGATGAAGGAAAATCGGTATGTGTGGTCACGCACGACCCGCGCCTGAAGCAGTACGCGCACCGGATTGTGGAGGTGAATAATGGGATTGTTAGTGAGGTTTCGGAATAATGGAAAGTTGAGCGTAGCGAAATCCCGTACCAAAGGTCGGGATTGGAATGTTGGAATTAAAATATTACAATTCAAAATAAAATGAAAAAGCTATTTTTACTATTCATAATCGCTTCATTCTTTGCAAGTTGTGGCGGAAATTCCGACGCGACGACTGAAACAGAAAACCCAGCTGAAATCAAACCCGACACGCCAGTGGTGGTGCGCGAAATTGTAGGAATTGCCCGCATCGAGCCGCCGGAAAAAATTATCACCCTCAACGCCGAAAGCGGTGGATACGTGCGCGAGGTGCGATTCCAGGAAAATCAATTGGTAAAAAAAGGCGATATTCTTATCGTGCTGGATGGCGAGGTGGAACAAGCCCAACTCCAACAAGCGCGTAGCAAAGTGCAATCTCAAAAGGATGCCATCACTGCTGCCAAAGCGACCCTTGAATCCCTAAAAGTCAAGCTGGCAAATGCTCGCAACACTTACGACCGAAATCAACGCCTCGCCAAAGGCAATGCCGCTACCCAACAGCAGGTGGACGACAGTCGCTTCAATGTAGAAGATATTGAAAAACAGATCGTTGCGCAACAGGCAAGCATCGCCGAGCAACAGAGTCGCAGCAAGGAAATCGAAGCGGATATTGAATATTACCAAACCCTTTCGGCTCGCCGCGTCATTCGCGCACCGCTGACGGGCATTTTTCTGTCATCCAATATCAAACCTGGCACTTATATCAGCACCGAAACCGCCCTGGGCGAATTTGCCATGGAAGGTCCGTACCAAGCCATCACCGAAGTGGATGAACTGTTTGCCAACAAAGTACAAATTGGTCAAAATGCTTATATCCGTCCGCAAGGTTCGTCGGAGCAATTGGCAACCGGCAAAGTCGTCTATGTCGCGCCTTTTTTGAGTAAAAAATCACTTTTTTCGGATAGCCCCGATAATTTGGAAGACCGTCGCGTGCGCGAAGCGCGAGTACAATTGAATGCAAATGATAAAGTGCTGATTGGCAGCCGAGTAGAATGCGTAATTTTAATGAATAATTAAAAATGATAGAATTAATAAATTTTACCAACCCCAAACTTCCAAACGTCAAATTATAACCAATTAAACCATGTTCCGAACCGCACTTCGATTCCTCATTTTCGACAAAGCCAAGTCCATCGGGGCGCTGTCGGGGGTCATCATTTCGGTGTTCCTCATCGGGCAGCAGGTGGGTTTGTTGTTTTTCTTTTTCGATGCAATGGGCGCCCTGGCAAAAAATAATACGAATTACATTTGGGTAACCGACAATAAAACCACGAATGTCAATGCGTTATCAAATCTGGATACGCGCGTGGGCTGGCAATTGGCGAGCATTCCCGGCGTGGAGCAGGTGCATCCCTTGGTGCTGGCGGCGGGCGCTGCCAAATTTGAAAATGGCAAATCAAGCGGACTCGTGTTAATTGGCACGCAATACCCAACGTTTGCGGGCGGTCCCTGGCGTTTGCAAAATGCGTCGAAAGAAGTGCTGCTCACCGATGGCGCGATTGTCACCGATTATTTTGATAAAAGTGGCTTAGGCAATGTAGAAATTGGCGATTATTTTGAAATCAATGGCAAAAAAGTGTTTCTGGCAGCCAATACCAAAGGCGTGCGTTCTTTCGGCGGCACGTATGCGTTCACTACGATTGAGCGGGCGCGGTACTTGGGCAATTTTCCGACCAACAAAGCCAGCGCTTTCCTGGTAAAATGGAAGCCAGACGTGTCGCGGGAGCAAGTCATCGCCAATATTAACGCCAGCAATATCTACGGCATCCACGCTTGGAAAGCTGAGGACTTGTCCAAATCTTCCATTATTGAATTGCTCACCACCAGCGGCATCGCGTTTTCCTTGGGTTCGCTCATCATGTTTGCCCTCATTGTGGGCTTCGTCATCATTGGTTTGACGTTGTATTCTGCCGTGATTGACCGCATCCGCGACTACGGGACGCTCAAAGCCATCGGCGCGAACAACAGCTACGTGCGGCGGCTCATTTTGATGCAGGCATTCTTGATTGCTTGTGTGGGATTTGTGCTGGGCTTTTTACTCGTCTTGGGTTTCAAACAAGGTGTGGCTCAGGCAGGTACGCTTTTTGAATTTCCATTATGGGTAGAGGTAGGATTTTTTATTATCACCTTATTCATCGCCTTTTCGGGTAGCTTTTTTGCGATTCGGAGGATTGTTTCGCTGGAGCCGTCGGCAGTTTTTAGAGGGTGATAAGGTAATGGGGTGATAGGGTAATGCCCTCAGAGCTTTAACAATAAGACGCTTTAGTGACTTGCTTCTTGCAGCTTGTTGCTTGTTTCTAAAAATAAAAACATGAAAAACATTACATTCATTATAATCGTATTAATAAATTTGGTGCAAATGCACGCCCAAACCCTGACGTTGGAGGAGGCGATGAATAAAGCGGTGCAGCACAATTATGATATAAAAAATCAAACTTTAAACATTGCCTTGTCGGAAAATGACGCTGCGAAAACCCGCACCCGCCGCCAGCCAACCGTAAATGCCAACGGCGATTTTCGCTACAATCCAATTTTACAAACGAGTGTGATTCCGGGCGATGCCTTCGGGCAAGTCAACGGCGAAGACCAGCGGATTAAGTTTGGTACAAATTTTAATGTATTGTTTAGTATAGACGGAACTTATAAAGTATTAGACCCTGCTTATCAGACTGATATTGCAATTAATCAAGCACAAGCCAATGCGCAGTCGGCGACCTTGCGAAAAAATACCGCGCAAGTCAAACTCGACGCAGCCACCGCTTATTACGAAATTTTATTGCAACAAACACAGGTAGAATTAGCGACGAATCGCGTACGCCGCGCGCAGGATTTGCTGGAAGTAAGCAAAATCCGTCAGGAATCGGGCGCAGCCCTGCCGGTGGACGTGCAAAAAAGTGAACTCGATGTGCAAAATGCGCAGGCTTTGCTCACCCAGGCACAAAATGTGTTGGAACGCGCGCGACTAAATTTGGCGCGCCAAATGGGTATTCCTGTTGAAAACTTATCGAAATTACCAGATAACTTATTGCAAATCAATGCAGATACGGTACAAGTGCCTATCGTGAATACTGCCGTGGTTGACCTGAAGCCAGAAATTTTAGAAGCGCAGCAACAATTGAAAATCAATGAATTACAATTGCAAAGAGAAAATAAATTGTACTTACCGAGCTTGAGTTTGTATGGAAATCTGTCTGCGCAGCATTTGAGTAATAACCTTGCGGTTTGGGAAAAATGGTTTCCCTTCGCGTACGTGGGCGCACAGGTGAGCGTGCCGCTGTACGATGGCGGTTTGAAAAATCGCAACAAGGAAGGCTATCAATTGCAACTGCAAATCAATCAGAATAATATTTTGCGATTGCGCGAAGAGCTGACGTACGAGTTGCAAAGCGCGACGATTGACCTGGGCAATGCTTCCTCCCAATTGCAAGATGCTGTCAAAAATTTACAAACCGCCCGTATCATACAAGGCATTGACCAAACGCGCTACCAGGAAGGCGCACTCTTGTTCGCCGATTTTCGCAATACAGAATTTTCCTTACGCGAGGCAGAAACGAATTTTCTTTCGGCGAGTCAGCATTATTTGGTTTCGCAATTGCGTTGGTTGAATGCAAGTGGAGGGCTGTAAAAGTACCGTAAGTGTTAAGCTGATGCCAACATTTCATAAACTAAGACCATTTTCAATCGAAGAAGGTGCGTTGGCAATGAGGCAAAGTAGTAGTGTTTGACTTTCAGGTTTCCAAAAATCTCTCAGATTTACGAATTTATGCTCAGTTATTTAGCTCAGCGCCCCTTTTCAGCAACACTTATTTTTAATGAGAATATATTTTCGCACCATATTTTGTTTGCCATTCACATCCGTGGCGGTCAAAATCACTAAATATTCCCCATTTGCAGGAAAAAAAACATAGGGTCTGGCATCATCAGAAGTAACTGGCTTACCATTCGCATCTAAAAAACCAAAACTCCATTGGAACGTGTGATAACCATTGGAAAGATTGGAAAATTGGACGAAGCCGGAACTGCTGTTCGTTTCTCGATAGTCGAAGTCAAGGACAAGAACAACCGGTTCCTCCTTGCGGAATGGGTCATCCGGTCGCTCAATAAGTGGAGCCTGGCAACCCCAATAAAACAAAGCCAATGCGACGAGCATCATTTTGTACTGTAGCCTTTCCATAATGTAAGTTTAATTCTAAAGTACGATTATAAGGAATAAAAGTTTTTATTTTTAATATTTTTCAATATTAAATTTTATTATTTTGATTTTTATCCTGCCCAACCTTCCCGATCCAGGCTTCGGAAATGGATGGCTTCCGCCAAATGCTCGATTTTAATATCTTCGCTTCCATCCAAATCGGCGGCGGTGCGAGCAACTTTCAGAATGCGGTCGTAGGCACGTGCCGAAAGTTGGAGCTTCTCCATTGCTTTTTTGATGAGCGTTAATCCGGCTTGATTTATTTGGCAGACCTCGTGCACCAGACGGCTTGGCATTTGGGCATTGCAATAAATATCTTTATAATCTTTAAAGCGTTCTACCTGAATTTCACGCGCTTTTACAACTCGAATGGCAATATCCACGCTGGTTTCGGCGGGTCGCTCCTGACTGGAGAGTTCATCATAACTCACAGGCGTTACCTCCACATGCAAATCAATCCGATCAAGTAAAGGGCCAGAGATTTTACTCAAATATTTTTTCACAACGCCGGCACCACAGACACACTCTTTGTCGGGATGATTGTAATATCCACAAGGGCAGGGATTCATCGAAGCAATGAGCATAAATCCGGCGGGGTACTCTACTGTTGATCGAGCACGAGAAATCGTTACGCGGCGCTCTTCCATAGGTTGGCGCAATACCTCTAAAACAGTGCGTTTGAACTCTGGTAATTCGTCCAAAAACAAAACGCCATTATGCGCCAGCGAAATCTCTCCGGGATTCGGATGCGTACCTCCCCCTACGAGCGCCACATCGCTGATGGTATGGTGCGGCGAGCGAAATGGTCGAGTTGTTATGAGCGAAGTATCTGGTGGCAGTACGCCAGCCACAGAGTGGATTTTGGTCGTTTCTAAAGCTTCGTGCAAATTTAATGGCGGCAGGATCGTAGGCAAACGTCGAGCCAGCATGGTTTTTCCGGCGCCGGGTGGGCCGATCAGAATCACATTATGCCCACCTGCTGCGGCGAGTTCTAATGCTCGCTTAATGTTCTCCTGGCCTTTTACATCCGAAAAATCAACGTTATAAATGTTCTGATACTCAAAAAACTCGTTTCTGGTATTAACAAAAACAGGTTCTAATTCTAATGTCCCATCCAGAAATCCGGCCGCTTCGCTCAGATTTTCTACGCCATATACTTCCAAATCGTTTACAATAGCGGCTTCTCGGGCGTTTTGTTTGGGTAGAATAACACCTCTGAAATGCTCTTTTCGAGCCTGAATGGCAATAGGCAATGCCCCTTTGATCGGGCGCAAACCACCATCGAGCGATAGCTCACCCATCAGGATAAATTTGTCCAACAACTCTGATGAAATCTGCTTAGTAGCTGCCATGCAAGCAATAGCAATAGGCAAATCGTAGGAGGAACCCTCTTTGCGAATGTCGGCAGGGGCAAGATTGACCACCGTTTTCACGCGCTCCATTTTGTAGCCCACATTTTTCATAGCGGCCTCTATACGCTCGAAGCCTTCTTTTACAGCGTTATCGGGCAATCCAACGAGGTGATAGAAGTTTTTTCCCTGCATAACACTGCCGCCAGTGTTCACTTCCACGGTAATAGTTTGAGCGTCCACGCCATGTACGGCGCTGGCAAAAGTTTTGACTAACATAGGATTTAGTTCAGTATGTAAATTCGTATTTATTAAGACGCAAAAGGCGGGAAAATGTAACATATTAAAAATAAGAAGGTGTTGAATGTACTTCATCCAACACCCAAGAGGTTCACCTATCTTTTGAAGGGCTTAGCTATATTATAAGGCTATTTGCCTTTTTCTTCGGCGTAGCGATTGCTGGGATTTTTATTGCTAAAATAATAATAGCGATCGCAGAAGTTTTCCAATTCTTTTGCTTGTTCCATCTGCAAAAAAGTGCTGATCTCGGCGCGTAGTGAGTCCATCATGGAGCGGCGAATCATTCGGGACTCTTGATACACAAGGGCTACTTTATCGGCATATTTTTCAATAGCAGGCGAAATTTGTTCTTTTTGTTCCGGGGTCGCGTTGATTTTTTCAAAAATGCTCTGCTTGAGGCCGTCAGCGTAGCGCATATTGGCGATCCGATTAATCTTTTGTTTGACTAAGTAGCGATTGGTATAAAAACCGCCTACGAATCCGGCCCCCACCAAACTAATAATCACCAATGCTATTTTGAATGTTTTCATAGAGATTTATGTTTATGCTATTTGCGCAAAATTATTTTTTCTTAGGCATTTCAAAAGGCAAAGCTTCTTTTTCCCTTTTCTTCGACACTTTTTGTTCCTGAATCGAATAAGCATCTTCGGGCGTAAGTTGCTCTACTCCAATGATTATTTCACTATTTAATCGACCTTCCATAAAGTAAATCCCTAATAATGAAACGATTACAAAAATGATGCAAGCTGCCGCGACTTTTGGCGAAAGCAAGACGATATCCGCCCAAAAGCTTGATTCTTTTTGTTGGGGCAACTTACTCATAAGTTCATCTACAAATTCGCTGCTACGTTGCACTCGCAAGTCAGCAACCAATTCGCGCATCCGCAAGAATTCTACTCGCTCCTGGTGCAACTCCTGAGAGGCCGCAAGCGCTTTATCCAAGCGGATTTGATCCTTTGGTGCAAGTTCTTGGTCTAATGAGGAAATGAATAGTTCAAGCGCCGATTTGTCCATTATGGATTAGTTTGTTCTGAAAGAACGATACAATCTTATACGATGTTCCATTTTTTCAGAATATCTTTTAATTTTTCTTGTGCCCTCGCCAGGCGAGAAGCTACTGTCCCTTGTGGCAGTTGCAAAATATCTGCTGTTTCTTTTACCGAATATCCATCAATAAGCCGCAGTACGATCACCATTCTAAAATCTGGTTCTAATAACTGCAAGGCTTTATGCACCGCGTCTCGAATATCGTGGCGTTCAGGATCTACACCATTATCGGCTTCTTCGGTTGGCATTTCATTCCCATGAAAAAACGCCAATCGCTTGTGTCGCGTGTCCCGGCGCTTTATTTCATTGAGCGATAAGTTGATAGCGATTCGGCTCAGGTAGGTAGATAGGGCAGCTTCTCCCCTAAAATCCCCCAGAGATCGGTAAAATCGAATAAATACTTCCTGCGCTACATCATCTGATTCGGCAGTGTTACCCAGCATTCCTATTACAATAGAACGTACCTGATGTTCGTGCCGATGCACCAACATACGAAACGCTGCATGATCGCCCTGCTTCGCTCGTTTCACCAATTCGATATCCGAAGGCGTTGAGAAGCTTTTCAATCGGTATTCTTTAGTTTAGACATCCAAAACGCTCCGTTTTTCCCCAATACTGTTATTTTTTCCAGAAAAAATTTTGTACTCTGCAATTTTTTTTCAATAGAATGTTTGGTCTTTAGGCAAATTTCAAAACTAATTCGATTTTTTAGGTATATTATAAGAAATATTAAAATCATCCAGCACCATATCCAAAATTTTATCATCCCCGAGTTTATAACCTTCTTTCAATTTATACCCATAAAATTTGCTAAGCGTATTCCAATAAGCGGCTGTAAAACCACCGCGCAAATCCTTGACTAAGAAGTAAGTAGGCGTGCCTAATTCGCGCTCAATCATTTTGGTGAGTACAAAACCCTGTGTGCGGGTAAGGTTTTTCAAAGGGTCTTCAAATTTTTCTTTCAGGTCTTTTTGCAATTCTTTGGCGTATTTTTTTCGCTTGCCACGCTTCATATCTTCGGTCTCTTGCTGCAATTGGCGGAAAACCTTGATCGCTTCCACTGCGTAAGGATAGACGATCGCCGCAGCGCGCCGATAACGCTGGTATTTTTTGTATTCTTCATCATCGGTGAACGTTCGTGGAGAAGAAATAGAGATATTCTCCAAATTAGCAACGATAACTGTATCGCCGCATTCATCCACAATCGCCGGATAAATTTTACCTGCTACACTTACCCTCGTTTCTTTTTGGGCGTAAGCAAAAATGACAATGATGTTCACTAGGACACTAATCAGCACTAACTTTTTCATTCCTATGATTTTATGATAAAGCCGCTTAAGGCAAAGACAATCAATTTAGCGCAAAATTGTAACAAATTCTGTTACCCGATTGTTAAAATCTTTTTAAAACCTGTATGGACGCGAAAGATTTGCATAGTAAATTCTTAGATAAACTGCAAAACTGCCTGAAAACAGGCAGTTTTGTCAAATTGACTTTGAGTAAACCCGAGCATAAAAACAAAGAACTTAAAAATATTTATGCCCGCCTCGTCGAAATCAAAGGCGAATCAATGCTTTCGTTTACGCTGCGCCATGCTACCAAGGATGTCACCAAAAACCACCCGATCGCGGAAGCCCTTGCCATTATTGGGTCTTGGCTGGACAGTGATTTTTTAAATGGCGATCTTTACACCACGGAAGAGGATATTTTCATCCAATACAACAAAAAACGGCAGCCACGTATTTTTACTAAACCTCCCAGCCACCAAGCTTCCCAGCCCACTGAGCATAACAAACAGAAAAAAAGATTCATCGAAGCAAGCAAAGATAATGTATATCTCCGCGAAATGGGCATCACGGGCACGGATGGGCAAGTGCTGCCTACCGGGCAAAAGAAATTCCGCCAGATCAACAAGTATATCGAAATAATAGACGCACAATTGCAGCAATCGTCACTTCCTGCTGATGCACATATCGTGGATATGGGCTCGGGCAAAGGATATTTAACTTTTGCTTTATATGATTATTTGAAAAATAACCTGGGTATGGCTCCGACTATTGTTGGTATTGAATTGCGCCAGAATTTAGTCAATTTTTGTAATGCTTTGGCCTCGAAAGCGGGTTTTGAAAAATTGCATTTTATTGCCCAGGATATTCAGGAATATCGACCCGAACGCATCGATATGCTCATCGCGCTGCACGCTTGTGATACCGCGACCGATCTGGCGATTGCCAAAGGCATTCAGGCACAGGCACAAGTCATCGTGGTAGCACCCTGTTGTCATAAGCAAATTCGTAAACAAATGCACTGCGAAAGTGATTTGCAATCCATTCTGAAGCATGGCATCCTCGAAGAACGCCAGGCAGAACTCATCACCGATGGCATCCGATCTTTATTGATGGAAGCGCAAGGTTATAAAACGAAAGTGTTCGAGTTTATTTCTACCGAGCATACCAGCAAAAACCTGATGATTACAGGTACAAAAGGCAAGCCCAATGCCGAGGCTTTAGCAAAAGTGGAAGCGATTAAAAAAGAATTTGGGATTGAGTATCACTATCTGGAGCAGTTGCTATAAGCGGTAGGACGCTTCAAAAAAGCGTCCTACCGCTAAGTTTTCTACTGTTTTTCCAAATCCGCAATCATTTTCTTTGCATTCTCATTTTTCGGATTAAGTTCCAGCGATTTTTTGTAGTTATCAATCGCGGCTTTTTTCTCACCGGCGGCAGCGAGCGCTTCGCCAAGGCTGTCGTAGGCATTGGCAGAATTGGGGTTCATTTTCACATTATACTTGAAAATACTAATAGCTTCCTGCGTTTTCTTAGCTTCCAGGAGCATATAACCAGCATCATTGATCGCTGTTTCTCCAATATATACCTGACGGTTTTTGTCATTAATGATTGTATTAAACTGCGCAAAAGCAGCATCTGCACCATCATTTTGAAGGGTTTTGGATATTATATCCGTAATGGGTGGATAGGGTGGCAACACGCGCAAAATCTCCATTTCTAAAATCGTAAACTCACCAGTTAAAGGCATATCAGGAGATTGGCTTTTTAAAAATGAGTTCGGCACAAAAATAGCATACTTCCCGCCCTCAGCCATTGCTTCGGAAGTGATTCTAAGACTATCGGGGACACTGGAAGTGACGCTATAATTAGGCGCAAAGTCATACGAAGATTGTAATTCGGTGTTCTCGGCATTTACCATGCGAATGTGGAATTCGATAGCGCCTTCGCGGGTTATATTTTTGCCTTTGCCTTCTTTTAGCACAGTATATTCCCAGCCGTTGGGCGTTTTTTGTTTGGTCTGCGCGACAAGCGTTAATACAAGTAGCATCGAGCAAAGCGATAGGATTAATTTCTTCATGGTTTTTTAGTTTTTATTTAAAAAATATATTTAAAGGTACTTTTTATCTGTTGAAACTCAAGAGTTGGTGCATTTATTTTTACTAACTTTACTTAGTTTAGAATCAAGAAATAAAGAAATGGAACATATTATCCAGGCAACTTCAACCGCTAACTCCACGCTTGACCA
>JANRME010000024.1:0-3317 GCA_033761835.1 Saprospiraceae bacterium | reverse complement strand
GGTTTTATTAAATGGATTTTTGAATTAGAAACTAAACGTCTGAGCAGATACGAGAGCCAAGTTTTATTAAAGTTTAATGATTGTGCTATTATATCGGAGCAAGATCGGACTTTATTGATGTTTCCACAAAAAGAAAATATCAAAATCATACCCAATGGTGTTGATATTCAATTTTTTAAACCAAATAAAGATTCTGAAAAAAAATATCATATTGTATTTGTTGGCAATATGGGTTATCACCCGAATGTAAAGGCTGCTAAATATTTAGTAAATGAAATTTTACCTATTTTACAAGAAAAAATCCCCGATATAAAAATCCTGATTGCAGGTGCGCGCCCAAGTGCGGAAGTGCGGAACTTGCAACGCGAACGAGTGGTTGTTACAGGTTGGATGGATGATATTCGCGATGCATACAGCAGCGCTCAAGTATTTGTAGCGCCTATTTTCTTTGGTAGCGGGCAACAAAATAAGATATTGGAAGCTATGTCGATGGGATTGCCCTGCATCACGACTTCGATGGTCAACAATGCGATTGGCGCGCCTGTTGAAACAGGAATATACGTTGCTGATAACGCAGATAGCTTTGCTACTCAGATAGTACAATTATTGCAAAATCCTGATTTGCAATTGAAAATTGGACAAGCATCAAGGGTTTTTGTAGAACAAAATTACAGTTGGCAACATTCAGTAAGTATCTTAGCAGAATTATTCGAAAAAAATAGCCAGTAGGATGAATTTTAATTTGGAAGCCATGATCGATGAAACCGAAGTCGTCACTACAGAACGTTTTCAACTTAATAGCATCGAAGAGGCGATTGAAGATATTCGCCAAGGCAAAATTATCATTGTAGTGGATGACGAAGACCGCGAAAATGAAGGCGATTTCATTTGTGCCGCCGAAACTGTGACGCCAGAAATCATCAACTTCATGGCAACCTACGGTCGAGGCCTAATTTGTACGCCAATAGACGAACGCCGCGCGGATGAATTGGAACTAAATATGATGGTTTCTTCTAATACAGCCTTGCATGAAACCGCTTTTACGGTGTCCATTGACCTCATCGGATATGGTTGTACGACAGGCATTTCAGCGTATGACCGGGCGACAGGCATCAAAGCGATGGTTGATTCCAAGATCAAAGCCAATGATTTTGCACGCCCTGGGCATATTTTTCCGCTCCGCGCCAAAAGCGGCGGCGTGTTGCGACGCACCGGGCATACCGAAGCTGCGATAGATTTGGCAAGGCTGGCAGGGTTTTATCCAGCGGGGGTTTTGGTAGAAATTTTGAATGAAGATGGCACCATGGCGCGACTGCCACAATTGATAGAGGTTGCCCAAAAACATGATTTAAAAATTATAGCGATTAAAGATTTGGTGGCATACCGAATGCAGCATGAAAGCCTTGTAAATAAAGAACTTTCGATCAAAAAAGCGACAAAATACGGCGATTTTAATATTATAGCTTATCGCGATATTATATCCGATGATCTCCATTTAGCAATTTGTAAAGGCGAATGGCAATTGGACGAACCCATTCTGGTGCGTGTACATTCCACCAGTGAAACCGGCGATGTAATGGGCTATTTATTTGAAGATTATGGTGCTTGTTTGCAAAAAGCAATGGAAATGATTGCTAAAGAAGGGAAAGGCGTTGTTTTGTATATGCGTCAAAGCGAAAAATCGGAAACGATTTTACATCGGTTACGCCAAGATCAGCAAGAATATGAGGGCAAGATTGAGGAACGACGCTCGGATATGTCGCAACGAGATTTCGGTATTGGCGCACAAATACTTAATGACTTGGGCATTTCCAAAATTCGTTTGATGACGAATCATCCGCGCCGTCGTGTGGGCTTGATTGGATACGGGCTGGAAATTGTGGAGAATGTGGAGTTATGATATTGAGATATTATAAAATTTGTTTGTTTTAATATCTCAATATCATAATATCTTGACTTCAAAAACTCGGACAAAGCACGGTTTCATTCTCATATTGCCCCAGTATAGCAATGGAAATTTCAAAAGCGCCCTGTCTTTTATTAGAAGTATTTAAATAATTCAAATTAGCATCATAACTCAAGCCAAGCAGGAACGTATTAAATTCCAATCCCAGCATCACTACGGCAGCGTCCACCGAAAAACGATTGTCTTCATTGCTTACCG
The DNA here is from genome assembly GCA_033761835.1 of Saprospiraceae bacterium. GTDB lineage: Bacteria > Bacteroidota > Bacteroidia > Chitinophagales > Saprospiraceae > JADJNW01. The sequence continues at coordinate 1,153 of JANRME010000024.1, read as the reverse complement.
GACGCGCCCAGCCGCCTAAGTGCAAGGCCGTATTGCCTAAATCACTAATCAAAAAGCGAATATTTGAACCAATATTGGCAGCAGTATGCGGGCCTTGTTTATACACGAGTACTCTGGGCAAGAGTTGTACGCGCGCTCCAATAGGAATCTGCAAGGTAATATGTGCCGTATATTTTCGATGGAGTTTATTATTTCCATTGAATTCTACTCCATCATCATCGTTTTTATCAATATAAAAGCTGACTTGTGGCTCGGTAATATGATGAATGGCGCCGCCAGCGAAAATGCCGATAGATTTTTGAGGCGCGTAAGAATAATTTAAACCTATTGCAATATCGCCATAAGAAAAATTATTTTCAGGAAGAATTTCACCCGTAGGCTCGGTATAGCCATCATTCCCATTGAATTGGTCGCCAAAATTGATGCGTTCATAATTGATATTACGTTGAGCAATGCCCAATTGTACGCCGAGGCTCAGAAATTGATCGTTTTTCCTGGTATCCAGGGATTTATGATAAGCACCGGAAACCATAATTTGATTCGTCGCAAAATCAACTGAAGGCACGCGGTCGCTAAAAAATTGCACACCTGCGCCAATCGCATCGCTGAGGCGCTTGCGGCGAGAGGTTCTTGCAAAACGCATATCAATCGCGCCACCCATCGTCACGTAAGGATTGTCGAGTACATTTCGCCATTGGTCGCGGTAAATCGCAGCCAAGCGATATTTGCCATCGAAAGCGCCGGCCAAAGCGGGATTCAAAGTAAGCGGAGATGCATAAAACTGCGTAAAATGTTGATCTTGAGCTATTAAAATAGTATTGAAAGCTATAATGCAAGTTATTAACGTAAGCGTTTTTTTCATTTTTGGGAGTTTGATTTTTAAATATGATCCTGGGATTTTGATGTGCAAAAATAGCAAAATTGCGTCGTTACATTCGCAAATGATAAATAAGCACACCAAACTGAACGGACTTTAACAGATATTTATTATTTTTGATTAAAGTTTAGGAAGTTTGTCGTGCGTATTAAAGTTTAGGCGAATGCAAACGCAATAAAGATGCGTTAAATGTTAGTTCTTTGACATATTAGATAAATTCATATAATTCCCGTCAGCAATATTTTGAGCGAATAGCTTAGCGACCAGGACTTGCTT
>JANRME010000023.1:0-3791 GCA_033761835.1 Saprospiraceae bacterium | reverse complement strand
ACGGCACGGCAAAAGAATAACCTTCATAACGACCGGAGCGCGTAATAATGGCCGTATTAATCCCAATTAATTCACCGTTGGTATTCACCAAAGCACCACCGCTATTGCCGGGATTGACCGCCGCATCGGTTTGAATAAAAGATTCGATTCGATCTTGCCCTTCCAAGATATCAATGCTCCTGCCTTTGGCACTCACGATACCTGCGGTAACCGTAGATTCCAGATTAAACGGATTGCCCACCGCCAGCACCCATTCGCCTACCCGAAGCGAGTCGGAATTGCCAAAACGAATATTAGGTAGGTTTTTCGCATCAATTTTCACCAAAGCCAGGTCTGTACTGGGGTCGGTGCCGATCAGCTCTGCTTCAAATTCGCGTTTATCATTAAGCGTGACGTTTATTTTTGTACCACCGTCAATTACATGGTTATTCGTAACCACAAATCCATCCGGTGAAACAATAACGCCTGAGCCGGAGGAACTTCCGTAAGAATTATTGCCCCAAAAGTCAAAGCCATTGCCGGTTTGGATCGTCTTGATATTTACCACCGAGGAAGTGACAGCCTCCGCAGAAGCGGTAAAATTGGTGGGCGCGGAAGACAAAAAAGTGCGCAGCGGCACGTCGGCAAGCGGGTCGTACCCAAGCGTTGCGTAGGTAGCCGAAGACGGTTCTCGGATCAAAACTTGCTCGGGTTTGTCAAAAGCTCGATAAATCAGTACCGCCAGCACGGCACTTAGCAAAGAGCTCAATGCGATAACGATGTATTGCTTCATAAAACAGGGAATGTTTTCGCTTTAAAAAATAGCTGAAACACTAAAAGTAATCCAACACTTTCAAATAACGAAAGTTTGAAAAGATTAATTTTGATTTTTCCGATGAAATCCAGACAATCTTCGGCGAAGTTTAACAAATTAAAAATTATGGTTATAAATAAGCCCCTGCTCAAAAAACAAATAGTGTTGACAATCAAAGTAGTAAACTGATTGTCAACACCTTGTTAAGCAATCAATGATAAATAGACACTAATCAAATCAAGCCTTTACTTATTGTTTTTCCCCTTCAATGACTTGCCCTTGAACTTCCAACTTAAGTTTGATGATTTTTTTCTCTTCATTTCTGATGAACGTAACAATCCCCTCGTAACCAATGATATTCATTACATCGGGAGTTGGGGTTGGCTTCAGTTCAGCGCTGCCTTGTCCTTCCATAGCTCCGATCATTTTACCTTGTTGCCAGGTCACGCTTATAGTACCCACGCCCGCGGTATTGTAAGTACCTAAAAATTCTTGTACGCTCACAGAATCCAGAGCTGGAATTGCGGATGCTGGCATATCTGTAGATTGAGCACTGGCCGAGCCCAAAACAAAAAATAAAGCTACGATAAACGTGCAGAGAATTGATTTCATAAAAATAATGCAATTTGATTGGTGAATAATGAGGCAAATTAAGGTTTTCGTGACAATTTTAGTTTAACAGGATATTAAGTTTCAAAACCAAATTAACAATCTGATTGTCAATGTTTTATTAAACATTTAATAGTCAATGACAAATAGCCAATCTTCACATCAATCCCAAGGATTCAACGCCAGGCGAATTAAAGCATTCAGCGCTGGTCCAGGAGGTGGCGCATCGGCGCTGACTAATTTGCCTTCGGTATCAATTAAAATATATCGAGGAATACTGGTGACCAAATATTGGGTTGCAAATTCACTCTTAAATCCATTGGAAACGCCCAAATGATAGCTATTCTCAGGAATGGTATCTTCCCGAACGTATTGCTGCCATTTGTGCTCATCCACATCAATGCTGATGAACAAGCCCACCAAACGCGGCTCGTTTTTAAAATCTTCCACCAACGTTTTTATCAAGTCCGGCTTCTGCGCAAGGCAAGGGCCGCACCAGGTTGCCCAGGCATCAATGAGTACCACTTTACCTTTAAAATCGCTGAGGTAGATGGGATTTCCATTCGCATCAAATGCAGTGAAATCAGGCGCTGGTTCGCCTTTAGCAATCGTGTAATAAGCAATCGCAAAATCTTTATATAAATACTGATAAGCGTTATTTTCGTCCGCCAATCGTTTTTCCAACTCACTTAAATGTTGTGCACTCAAGTCAGGATGCGCTCGCCAGTATGAAGGTGATGCCAGGCGTTCTTTTATATAAATAGCTTTATAATAATCTGTTAGGTCTTTATTAATGATTTCCTCTTCAATATGATTAATAAAATCGGCCGTAGCCTTGATTTCTTTATGTTCCCGCAGGTACTCTATTTCCAGTTTATATAATAAATTGATTGGTGAAAAGCGATACATTGCATCATTCGCATCTATATTTTTTACAAAATCAAAAAAAGCATCATCCGAACTCAATTCATACTCTATGCGACCTTTGAAAAATGCAAAACCATAAAGCGTGGCTATATTGCGATGTTGCAGGATATTTTTTTCTATATCGGAAAAACTACTTGCGTAATTATCTATTTTAGAAGCTCTTGCCTCTGCAAAAGATATAATATTTTTGCTTACCTCCTTTGGTGTGACATTTACAAGCGGTGAGTTAATAAATTCTACAAAAGAACTGAAAAGGTAATTCAGCATTTGATCGCCTGGACTGGCATTCGTAGGCTCAAGCCCCTTGTCTCTGCTGGGTTGCAACATAGTCGTTTCTCCAGGACTCAAGATCATCAGGCAAGGATATTTACCTGCTCCAAATGAAATTTTTGCCTCTGTGGCTTGTTTTACTTCTATTTCGCTGTAAAACGAGCCATCCGATTGAATGACAATCGTGCCTAAGCGCACTTCTTCTGCTCCGGCAAAAATTGGCAGGCTTTGGTTCTTCAAATATTCCGATTTGCCTTTGATCACTGCGGTCTGCGCCCAAATAATTGGATTGAAAAACGCGAGCAACAGAATACTTATACAGGTTTTGCAACTTTTCATACACTACAGTTTTTTTAAATACAGCAATTAGTTTTAAATCGCAATTCGGCGCGAAAACCCTAATTTTGCCGCAAAATAAGACTTTAGAATGAGTGAAAACGACAAACATACGACCGAATCACCGCAATCGGGTAATATTTGGGGTTGGAAATTTTCTTATATCAGCCTGGGAATCATTTTGTTTTTTGTAGGATTGATTATTGCTCGGCATTGGATGCTGGGCGAGCCTTTTAATCCGGCGAAAATTAAGCCGCCGATTCCCGTGGAAGCGGACTCAAACAAGGTAGATTCATTGGCAAAAGATAGTTTGAAATAAAATATGGTGATGTAATTTAAAGTTTTCATCAAAAAAATTATCCCCATCACAATATCACAATAATATATGAAATTTTTCAAATACCAAGGCACCGGTAATGATTTTGTAATGATCGACCAACGCGAAACGCAATTTATTACACGCGATGATAAAGATTTGATCGAACGCTTATGCAATCGACGCTTTGGCATCGGGGCAGATGGCTTGATTTTATTACAAAATAAAGAAGGATATGATTTTGAAATGATATATTTTAATTCCGACGGTCGGGAAAGCTCCATGTGCGGCAATGGCGGGCGCTGTATTGTGGCTTTCGCAAAGCAACTGGGAATCATTAAAGATAAAACTCATTTTTTAGCCATTGATGGTGAGCATGATGCGATTGTCCGCCCTGATGGTTGGGTAGAACTCAAAATGACCGATGTAAAAAGCGTAGAAAACGGCACTGATTTTTATTATTTAAATACCGGTTCGCCACATTATGTCACTTTTGTAAATGATTTAGAACAAGTAAATGTTTTTGAGCATGGTCGTGCC
>JANRME010000022.1:0-9626 GCA_033761835.1 Saprospiraceae bacterium | reverse complement strand
GTAAACTCAGGTAATGAAAGCGTTGATTGCTGGCGGTATTCGCAAAGGTTACCTTTGAACCTTTTATATTATATAAGAACTCAAATTGTAAGTATAATGCATCCGAGATACTTTTTTGCCTAAAAATGCCTCCGTGAAAGCCCAAGATTCCTTCTGTAGCTGCCATTTCAGGCGCGTTGCTCGGGGAAATATGGTCTCTGACAGCAGTATAATTTGGTCCAGCTTTTATGCCAAATGAAGTTTGCGCCACGATATATAATGGCAATGCCAGGAAACAAGCCAATAATAATCTTTTTTTCATAGCTTTGATTTTACATTGATTATTTTCGTCCTTAATCGGTAAGACAGCTATTTTCAGGAAAAGGTTAGGCTGTTGCCAATGTTATTATGATACATTTTTGAAAAAAATACGATGATGTCACAAAAGGCTGCTCTATTATTAAAAACGACTCAGTTCAGGGAGACTTTATATATCAAAGTGTTTGTATATAACAATTAGACTTTTCATAACTTTACAATCAATTTTTATAAATCAATTATATTTGTAATTCATTTGAAAATGTGCTTATTGCAATAAAATTACACCACCGGAAAAAACCAACACATGAGCGAGCCAATCCATGTTTTTATTTCATACGCGCATAAAGATGAGGCTTTCAAGGATGAGTTAATGATTCACCTGAAACCCTTGGAACGCAGCGGTATTATTGATGTTTGGCAAGATAGAGAAATAGACGCCGGCGATACCTGGAATGCGGAGATTAAAGAGGCATTGCTTAAAGCCAGGGTCATTCTATTTTTGGTAAGCTCCGATTTTATGGCGTCCGATTTTATTCATCGGGAGGAGATGAAAACGGCAATTGAAAAACATAAGCAGCATAAGGTTTCCATTGTACCCATCTGGATTAGACCTTCTGCCACTTCTTATCCTGAATTGGACCAATTTCAATCCTTGCCCAAAGACCGCAAACCCGTGTCGAAATGGGACGACCGCGATGAAGCCTGGGTGAATGTAGTGCAAGCTTTGCACCGACTTTTTGATAAACTAAATAATCCTAATCCTTCTACAACGCCTGTAAATACTGACCCCGCGCCAAGTGCGAGTCCGATTGTGCAAAATGCAGCGACTTCGCTCGATAAAAGCAAAATCCGTGATATGATTGTGAAAGGCAAGCTCAAGGATGCCCTGCAAACCCTGCTGGATTATGCGGAGGACAATAATTCCGACAGTTCTAATGAACTTGCGCTATTATTGGGTAGACTCAATGACCTGGAACGCCAGGAACGACTGGGTTTGCAGAGTTATTCTGAGCTGCAGATCAGCAGGAATAATGTGGTGAATGCTTTATTAGGAGTATTGAGTGAAATGTAATAATTTAAAAATAAAATTATAATTTTTTAAAAATTATTACATCCTGGAAATCTTCACAAGCTGCTTTATCTCGCCCACACCAATAACCGTAGTATGTTTGGGCAATTGTTAATCCTGCGTTTGTAATTTGTTTTTGCAAATAATTTTCATCAAATGCTACGTTAGCTGATTTTACTTGCTCGTCCATCAAGCGATAATGCCCATAATCAAATGGAAAGGAAAACGCAGGATTGGCAGGCATCAAAGGCTTTGATTCTTCGTTTAACAAAAAAAAAGTAGCAACACAAGTGCCGCCGGGTTTTAGGGTTCTGGAAATTTCTTGTAAATAATTTTCAACTTGATTTGGTAATAAATGTGTAAAGACTGAAATCACGATTGTAAAATCGAATGACTCATCATTATAAGGAAATCGAAACTTTGTAGCATCTTCACCATCAGCACGATACAAATCATTATTGATTGGAATATAATTAAAATGAAAATTCGAAAAGCGGGTACTGATATGTTTTTGGCACCAACGAACGCCTAATTTTATTACATCGAAGCCTTCATAATGCGCAGTTTTATTTAAATATCGAGTAAGCGGTGCTGCCATTCGCCCAATGCCACTGCCTACGTCCAACACTTTATGGTCAGGCTGCAAACCGCCTTTTTCTACAAAAAAACGCAGCATTTTTTCGCCTTGCGCCCGAAAATCGCCAGAACCCGTATAAATCAGACCTCGCGGCGGTGTGAGCGGATCGCGTTTTCCGGAAAGAGATTCCCAAATATCAAGTGGTAAATAAAAAATGCTTCGAGCTAAAAAGCGCAGTTGAGGAGGCAGTTTGTAAAAAATGGTTCGCAACATCCCTCAATCATTGATGTCCAGCAATGCCGGGCGTTGGGAAATTTCGTGATAACAAATCACGTCTTTACAAAAATAATGCGCCACCATACTTTTGCGGGTAGTGCCTTTATCTCGAATCGCTTCACCGCCGTGAATCAAATTAGCGTGCCAGATCAATACGTCTCCTTTTTGCGCGATAAAATGCTTTTTTTGAAGGCTTTTCGCATTAATAATTTCTGCCATTTTATCTTCGTATTGGCGATTAGGATTTGCGCCTAACATCCATCGAGTATTCCCGGAAGAGAAATCATTCGTCAAAGTATAAGGTAAACGTTGGCTTCCAGGGTAAAAGAAAAGCGGGCCATTGCCTTCGTAGCAATCTTCGAGCGCAATCCATGCGGCGATCAAGTAGCCACGCGGCTCGGTGGTCATATGAATAAAATCAGAATGCGCGCGCTGTTCGCTGCCTTCTATAAAATTGATGGTATGAAAAGGAATTACTTTTTTACCCATTGTAAAACTCAGCAATTCCAATAAACGCGGGTCCGGAAGAATTGATTGGCAGTTTTTGAATGCTTATAGGATTCCATGATTTTCCTGCCGGTGTAATTAAATCCTACTTGCTGTTTATTTAATAAGTTATCAATATCTGTATTTAATTGATTTATAGAATCTTCGTTGAAGAAATCTTTTAATATCATATAACCATCGTCCACAAATCGGAATAACTCTTCTCGAATTTCCTTTGGAAATTGCTCGAATTTTTTGCTTGCAAATAAACGTTCTTTCGCATTGGGTTTGTCCAGCCAGGGGATATCTTCACTCGGATTTGGAAAGTCCTGACTCCCGATAGGCGCGTAAATACTTTTGTTCAATCCGAACTTCTTATATAATTTTATATTATGCTGTAAATGCTTTTGATTCAGCAAGTTATTAAGGACATAAGAAAGCTTAAACCGACGCAGCAATCCGGTATAATTGCGGAAAATATTACCTAATGAAATCATACCACAAAGATACTTTTCAAAGCTGAAAAGCGAGATTTGAAATTCAAGATATGAACACTTTTAGCAAAATTTCTCTTGCTAATCCAGTTTTTCCAAGCGTTCTATTAATCTTGATGAAATCCTTAGGAAGTCCATTTCTGTGATAATCCCGATCAATTCTTCGTTTTGCACCACTGGCAAGCAGCCGATTCTTTTCTCGCGCATAATGCGCAAGGCTTCTACAATGGTCGCTTTCGGGCCAATGGTAATAGGAGCTTTGACCATAATATCTTTGACCATAGTGGGCGCTTCCTGCCCATTGGCGCGGCTTTTGCGCGCAAAATGGCGCAATAATAAGCGAGATGTGATCAAACCGCTCAATTGACCCTTAGAATTTTCCACCGGCATATAACGAATGCGCCGCCAATCCATTAGTTCCGCCACCAATTCGATCAGGTCATCTTTTTGTACGGTGAAGAGATCGGTTTCCATAAATTCCTCCACGCGGAGCTTGCCGGGGCGGTAGTCGTCGAGGTCGCCCAATTCAGGCATTTCCCAAGTATGCACGGGCATTTCGTTGTTTTGGTTTTTAATAATACTTGCAGTCATCACCGTCAGGGCTTCGTCTCTGCCGCATTCTTTGAGCAATTTAGTGTAAGTACGCAATTGCCAGCGAGCACCCGTCATGTGATTCTTGGCGCGTTCTTCTATAATATCAAGATATTTGCTAATGTCACTACTGTCTACGTTTCTGATTTCCAATCCCTTACGAGCAAGTGGCAGTAGCTCCTGCAAAACCAGATCAGGCGCGGATATTTTTTTGTCTTTGAACCAGTTGAATTTAGTATCGATGCCAAATTGTGCTGCTTTCGCAAAATTATCACGCACATCTTCCCAGGATAGGTTTTTCCGAATATCCTTGCACTCGTTTTCCATACCAATCATTGCACCCAGCCAAAAAGCAGCATTGGCCACTTCATCCAAAGTCGTTGGGCCGGCTGGCAATACTCGATTTTCAATACGCAGATGCGGTTGACCATTCGGACTGATGCCATAGCATGGGCGATTCCAGCGATAAACCGTAGAATTATGCACTTGCAAAGCACGTAATTTCGGCGTTAATCCTTGTTCGATCAGTTTTAAGGAATCTTCCTCCACGTCAGCGCTAAGTAGCACTCGGAATCGAGCAATATCTTCTTTATATATTTCCAGGATTGATTCATCGAGCCAATTCGACCCAAAACTCACGCGGGGACTGCGCTCGCGCATGTGATCGTGCGTCGTGCGTATGTCTAAAGCCTGTTGAAATAAAGCGATCCGACTCTCATGCCAAAGGCGTTTGCCAAATACAATCGGTGAATTTGCAGCAATCGCCATCACCGGCGCGGCCAGTGCTTGAGCGATATTGTACATACATACAAAATTCTTGGGTGATACCTGCAAATGCACTTGAAAACTGGTGTTGCAAGCTTCCAATAAAGGCGAATCGTGTTTTACTAACAATTCGTCAATGCCCATAAGTCGCAATTCGTAAGCGGAGCCAATCAATTGACTATTAATGGCTTCCATCAAAGCATGGTAGCGAGGCTTATCGGTCAGGTTACTCAATTCCAGGTCGATCTTGCGCAGGGTAGGCAGGATACCTGTGAGTACCACTTCTGCTTTCCATTTTTTGAGCGCTTTGCGAATAATGGCAAGATATTCCCGATTTTCCTGCTCCATCAGGCTCAAACATTTGCCACTGAATTCGCGGGGTGTAAGGTTGGTTTCAAGATTAAATTTCGCCAATTCGCTGGTCAGCCATTCGTGTTCTTTCATTGTTTCCAGCACCGCCATGTTGATCGTCGCGGGTTTGAAAGTTTTCGCATCTACCAGACACATCTCTTGCTCCGCGCCAATGCGAACAATATCACTTTCGAACCAATCGTTTTCCAACATATATTCAAACGCCTGTACATCTTTGAGTAGATTGCGAACAAAGCGTTGCATAATTAAATCGTCTTTTACGGCAAGTGTAACTTTCTGTTCTCCCATAACCAAAGCAATTCATTAAATAACCGTGAAAAAAATTGGAATTTCAGATAAAATCGAAATAAAAATTATACTGAAGCTACCGAAAGTTAAGGAGAAATTTGAACCCGAAGCATATTTTGTATTAAATCTTTTGATTTTTAAAGTTGAGTGAGTTGAGGAGGTTTAGAAAGTTTAGTTCTCTTTTGTGAAAAAGTGAATAAATTTTCTAAAACTCTACCTTTTAAACATCCTGAAAATATGAGAAAATTATTTATTATTTGCTGTGTAATCATATTGTTTTTGTTGAGTTGTAGAGGAGACGAACGTGAGCGCATCTTTGATATGCTTTATCCAAATATCAATTTTGAATTACCAGCTGGGCTTAGTGCAGCGATTAATTGGGCTTATGAAATCGAAAGCGTAGCCAGTAATATTTCTTTTTATTTGAATGAAAATAAGGTGGATACTGCGCTGATCGCAGGCATCAATCCTGTATCAGCGAGGATTACTTCTTTGGATGGCGGTTTTGAGTATGACTTTGTGGAGGAGATTTCGATTCGTATATGCAATGATGGCCGGACGCCCTGCACGCCTGCGGATGAAGTATTTTACATTGATGATCTGCGTGGCCGTGCCAAACAAACCATCAACCTTTTGCCTTCTTTGCGCAACGCCGAAAAGTCATTGACGCGCAACCGTTTTCGATTGGATGTAGTATTCTTTTTTCGCTATTCGACGCCTTATTCCGTTGCCAGCCGCCTGGATATGACGTTTGAAGCGGTAAAATAAGAATGAGAATTGAGGTTTCAGGAATAAGGTATTTTCCAAAGCTCTTTCCTCAAGCCTCTGTACTCGATCCTCAGCTCTAATAAAAATAAGTCCTGATCCAGTCCCAAAGGCTGATACGATTGAAATAAGCCCAAACAAGAAGCGTAATAGCTGCAAAGAATAAAATCCTCAGCGTGACGCGCTTCGTGGCTTCGTTTTTCTCGCGTCTGGTTTTGTAATTGCGGATTCTGCTTTGGTATGGCATAATTATATGGTGTTATCGTGATATGTGTTTTGGTGCGAAGGTTTTCCAAGGACTCATTTACAGGCTCAAATCTGAAATTCACACACGAGTATTCTCAAAAAACTTAAACAAACCGATCCGCTCAGAATTATAACGGTATTACACAAAATCACATCTCTTTATGTCGTTCCCAATAATTCTGGTCTTCAATCTCCTCTAAAATTGTCAGGTAATTAATATAACGCAATTCGCTAATGTCACCTGCTTCGATAGCTGCTTTTACGGCACAGCCCGGTTCGTTCCGATGCAAACAACTGCCGCCAAATTTACAATTTTTCGACTCGGAAAAAAATTCCCGGAAATTATGGGCTACATCTAATGGTTCTAAATTGTTGAATGCTAAGGTTTTAATGCCTGGCGTATCAATGATTGCCCCACCAAAATCGAGGTCATACATTTCTGCAAAAGTAGTGGTATGCTTCCCTTTGCCGGAATAATCTGATAGGTCGGTGGTACGCAAATGTAGCTGCGGTTGGATCGCATTGATCAAACTCGATTTACCAACGCCCGATTGCCCACTAATGAGTGTGATTTTATCTTTCAAAACAGTTTGTAATTCCTCGATTCCCAGTTTTTCAATAGCAGAAACGAGTAATACATTATACCCAATTTTATTATATATATATTCCAGTCCTCCAAAAAGTTCTAATTCTTCTTCTGCATATAAATCTGCTTTATTAAAAATAATCGTCACAGGAATTTCGTAAGGCTCGGTCATCAGCAAAAAACGATCAATGAAGCCTTGTTTTAAATTGGGAGAAATAATGGTAGAAATAAGCAAAGCCTGGTCAATATTACTTGCCAGCAGGTGCATATCATGTTTTTTACGCGGTGATTGGCGCAGCACATAATTTTTACGTGGCAAAATTTGTTGAATAATGCCGGTTTGTTCTTCTTGGTTTTCGATTTCCACCTCCACTTCATCGCCTACGGCTATTGGGTTGGTGATTTTTAAACCCTCCAAACGAAATTTCCCCACGATGCGGCAATTCCATAAGTCTCCCTCTTCCACTTTCACTTGATACCAACTTCCAGTGGATTTTATTACAATTCCTTTTTTCAAATGTTAATGGCTTAATGTCAATTTTCGAAGTCTTTATCCTCAAACAATACCCAAAGCTACAAAATTCCCTTTTCTTGCAATTTGTTCATCGAATGCACCGCGTCCGCCATTTCCAGCATCAAAGAAGGATTTTTTTCTAATAAATTTCCGACCACTTGTATATCTGCCCCTGCTTGTGCATTGGCGTAAGCTTTTTCAGGTGTGCGAATGCCTCCGCCTACAACGATTGGCGTTCCTACGTTTCGGCTTACTGCTGCAATCATTTGTTCTGCAACTGGATTCTCGGCACCGCTTCCTGCATCTAAATAGCTGATTTTCAGCCCCAACATTTCGCCGGCTATGGCAGTACAAACTGCAATATCATTTTTATTCGCTGGAATTGGAGTAGTGCTGCTGATGTAGGAAACGGTGGTCGGGGTGCCGCCATCCACGAGCATATAACCAGTGGAAATGACTTCTAAACCGCTTTCGCGGAGATAAGGTGCAGCAATCACGTGTTGCCCAATGAGCAATTCCGGATTTCTGCCTGAAATGAGCGATAACAGTAAGATGGCATCCGCCTTAGAGCTGATTTGTTGGACACTACCCGGAAAAATAATACAAGGAATATCACTATTGCTTTTCAAAAAACCGAGGCAATCATCAAGCGTATCGCGCATGACCAAGCTACCACCGACAAAGAAAAAATCAACTTTGCTTTGCAATGCAAGATCAAGCAGGCGTTCGAGGTGCGCCGGTTCGGCCTTATCGGGGTCTATTAGTACGGCCAATTGCTTTTTGCCTTGTTCTTTAGCATTCAAAATCGCCTGATAAACAGCTATTTTTGGCATAGACATAGGAATTGAAGGCTTCGGAATATGCGGGCAGCCAAAGGTTTGTGTAGGACAAAGAAAGGATTTCTACGGCGCTTTTGCACCAAAATTTAAAGCGAATTTAAGCTTTTTATCGGCAAGCAACAAGTTTTGATCGCTATTCTGATTTTTGAAAAACAAGCAGCATTCCATCAGTGTAGCTATATGCAAAACTTCCGTAATATGTTTTTGAATTAGTAACAGGAGAAATACTGTGCAATTTGTAGCCTTCGGATTCCATTTCCAGCAAAGTAGCTTGCACGTCGCGGGCGAGTTGATCGCCATTGACCTCAGGAATCGTGGCAGAGAAGGCGCTCTTGGCTTTTACCTCAGCGGTCGGTACATAAAGCGTTTTGTATATGTATGGCATAAGATTGTAAATGTTAATTGCTGAATCTTTTTCACAAATTTATTGATACGCCCTGACTTTTTCGCAATTATTCACACCTTCGCTTCAATTGCTTGGAGGGTGCTTTCTAATATTTCTCTTTGGATACGCTCTGTCTTATCCTTGTTGTACCAGCGCTGCGCTTCGATTTGGTATGCCTGGTATTTTTGTTTCCGCAAATCTTTATCCGAATACGATTTCATTTCCTGAATCATCGGAATGATAATAGATTGTAATTCTGAAGGCCTAGGGCCCCAGGAACTCAACACCTCTAAGCTTTTTGCGTCTAAAATAATCACTTTAGGAATCGAGCGCGAGCCATCGGTCAGGAATTTATCCATTATATCCAGGTGCATATCACGCAGGATAAAGTGTAACTGGATATAGTCATTGGCTTCCGCCAGCTTGTTCAGTACCGGCACGATTTGCGCGGCGTCGCCACACCAAGGCTCGGTGAACGTTAACCAAATCAGTGGTTGCTGAATTTGAGGCAGTTTTTCCTGGGTTTCTTGTGTAATTTCAATAGTTTTATCCAAACGATTCATCCTCGCATTGTTCAATTCAGTGTAGCCGAGCATTGAATCGCTATAATTTTCCCGAAAAAAGATTTCTTTATCGGTGAGTAGGTCTTCCCCTAATTGGCGGTAGGCTTTATAGTCATAAGCCGTTTCAAGTACAGCCTTATTTATATATTCCATGTAATTTTTGATAGGAAAATGCTTAAACATACATCATTGTTCAAACATCATTGCAAAGCATCCATCAAATGTCGCAGGCTGGACTGATTGTCGGTGTTGTGGATCGCATTCAATACGCTTTCACGCTCCCTTTTGGTCAAATGAAAGGAAATGGAAGCCCTGCGTCGATTTTTGTTGCTGGGGCGATAGATAAAGCGGATGATCTCGAAATTTTCTTTTCCAAGTAAATCGTATAGAAAACCGACACTGGCATCTTGCTCAAACTCTTGTAAAATAATGATTTGATTAGCGATACCAAGCGGATTGAAAAGCATTTGCACTACGCCTTGCCGATCGCTGGGCGGAATTTTTTCTATT
>JANRME010000021.1:0-4022 GCA_033761835.1 Saprospiraceae bacterium | reverse complement strand
ACAAAGTTGTAGGCGCTTTTAAGTTGGGGATTGTACAACATTCGCGTTTCTACCTTGATCGTGTAGGGTAACTGTTGATTATTCAGCAATTCATCCTGATAATCTCTAATAATTGCAGATGCGTAATTGGAAATCGTCGTTGCGGTATTTGTATCGGTTGCGTCGGCAACGAGTTGTACTTGTGCGGCGTTGGTATGCAATAATTCTGCTCTGAAATTCGGTGGAAAAACCACCACTAATTTTGCTTCTCCCTTGCGGAAAATATCATCGATCTGCGCATCCGAACTGATATTTTTGACCACCGTGAAATAACGGCTCGCATCCATTCTGGAAATCAGCAATTGCGTGGACTCATCCTTGGAATGATCTAAAACGGCAATCGATGCATTTTTTATTTCATTCGATAATGCAAAACCGAATAGCAAAATCTGTACAACCGGCAGACCGAACATAAAGAGCAACGTGCGGCGGTCGCGCAGGATATGGTGGAATTCTTTTTTGACAAAGGCGGTGAATTGTTTCATTGTTTAAGGCTTTAAGCAGTTATTATACTTTGCTCATAGTTTTTATTATATTATTCATAGTTTTTAGCTCTGTACTTGATTTCTTGTTACTTTTTTGCAATCGCCCAAAAAAGTAACCAAAAAACGCTTGGCAAATCAAACTCCTCCGTCGAACAGTGATTTGCCGCCTGCCCGCGCATACTACAAATCAACAAACTATTAAAAATTTATAATGAGTTAAATCCTATTCACTTCTGACGGCTTTGCGTGCTAACTGAACAAAAACTTCGTCCATCGAATCGGCATGAAAGGTTTTCTTTAATTCGGTAGGGGAATCGAGGGCATCAATGCGTCCATCCACCATAATGCTCACGCGATTGCAATATTCTGCTTCGTCCATGTAATGCGTCGTCACGAAAACGGTAATACCGGAATCGGCGGTCTCATAAATCATATCCCAAAACTGGCGGCGCGTCACAGGATCAACGCCTCCGGTCGGTTCGTCGAGGAAAACAATTTTGGGCTCGTGCAAAATGGCAACGGAAAAGGACAATTTTTGCTTCCAACCCAAGGGTAATGAGCGTACCAGCTTATCGGCTTCACTTTCCAAGCCGAGGCGATGAATCAGCGCATTGCTTTTGGATTGTAATTCGCCATTTTTTAGTCCGTAGATGCCTCCGTATAATCGGATATTCTCTCGAATGGTCAAATCCTCGTACAAAGAGAATTTCTGACTCATATAGCCAATGTTTTGCTTGATTTTTTCGCGCTGCCGAAATACGTCGAAGCCCGCAACTTCCGCTTGTCCACTCGTGGGATGCAGCAAACCACAAAGCATTCGCATGGCTGTCGTTTTGCCCGCGCCGTTTGCACCAAGGAAACCGAAGATTTCACCTTGTGCGACTTCAAATGTAATAGCGTCCACCGCAGTGAAATTGCCGAAACGCTTGGTGAGTTTATCGGTGGCGATTACTGTTTCTTTCATTTTGTATGATTGTAGATTTACTAAATCTTAAAGATTTAGCAAATCTTTACATTATTAAACTTTCATTAAAGCCATAAAACAATCTTCGATATTGGGTTGAATGGCTTTGATCTCGACTTGTTCGTGGCTTTGCTTTTGCAAATACCGCTCGACATTATCAATATTCCTATCGTCGTTTTTTAAAGTTAAATGGTGGGTTTCACCGAAAGGATAGCAACTGTTGGTCGCTTCAAAGGCACGTAAATCCTGGAGCAAACGGAACATATTAGCGCTGCGCACTGCCCAGAGTGGTTTTTTGAAATTCTGAATCACGCCCTGTGGGGTATTCACTTCCAAAATCTCGCCGTGCTGAATCAGCGCTACGCGATCGCAAAGGCTGGCTTCGTCCATATATGGCGTGGATACCAAAATCGTGATGCCCTGCGCTTTTAATCTTTTGAGCATTTCCCAAAATTCTTTACGACTCACGGCGTCAACGCCAGTGGTGGGTTCGTCCAAAAAAAGAACCTGGGGTTTGTGAATCAAAGCGCAACTCAAAGCCAATTTTTGCTTCATACCACCAGAGAGTGCGCCGGCCTTGCGTTTTTTGAAGGGCTCAATCTGAACGTAAATGTCTTTAATCAAATCGTAATTCTCTTCGATGCTCGTGTTGAAAACCGTAGCAAAAAAATCCAGGTTTTCTTCAACCGTTAAATCCTGGTACAAAGAAAAGCGCCCTGGCATATAGCCAACGTGTTTGCGGATTTCCTTGTAATCCTTGACGGTATCATAGTTCAAAACCTGAGCGCTACCGCTATCGGGCACAAGCAAGGTCGTTAGGATGCGAAAAAGCGTCGTTTTTCCTGCGCCGTCGGGTCCGATCAAGCCAAAGAGTTCGCCTTTTTCTACCGAAAACGATACACCCTTCAAAGCCTGGACTTTGCCTTTGTCGTAGGATTTTTTGATATCGTCTATGATGACTGTATTCATTTCTTTTTGGTTGATGGATTGATGGGTTGATAAGTTGAAACTGGCTGAACAAATCAACTTTTCAACTTATCAACTTTTCAACCTGCTTAAAACAAAACTTCCCCGTACATTCCAATTTTCAAATAGCCGTCGTTTTTCACTTTGACTTTGATGGCATAGACCAGATTCTGACGCTCTTCTTTGGTTTGGATTGTTTTTGGCGTGAATTCTGCTTTATCGCTGATCCAAGTGATCGTGCCAGATAATTCTTTGTAGCCATCGTTGCCATCGTCCACCATCACGCGAACGGATTGGTTGAGTTTCACCGTAGGCAATTGACTTCCAGTGATATAAGCGCGTAAAGTAATATTGCTCATGTCGGCGATTTTGTACAGGGCTTTGCCAGGAGCAGTGACTTCGTTGGCTTCGGCGTATTTAGTCAGTACCGTTCCGTTGAGCGGATTGGTAATCGTACATCTGGAGAGTTGATCTTCAAATTGCGCCACCCGCGCTTTCATCGGGTCGGTTTCACTGAGAATGCCGCGATTCTGAATGGCAACCGCCTCTTGCTGGGCTTTGATTTGCTTTTGCAAAACTATGATCTGGCTTTCGGCAGCAGCGATTTGTTGTTTGAGCACGTCTATCGCACCGTTGATATCGTCCAATTGTTTGCTGGGTACAGCGTCTGCTTTGACCAATTTTTCGATGCGTTTTTGCTCGCGCTCCTGCACCGTCAATTGCTGGCGAAGCACTTCGATATTGCTTTTTTGTGTAGTGATTTGTTGCTCGTAAATGAGGATTTGAGGCTCAGCGCTATTGGTTTTTTGTTGCAAAGCATTGAGACTCGCCTGCGCTTGCTGCTTTTGTAAATCGACATTGCTGCAATCAATCGTGCCGATTTGCTGACCGGCCTTGAGTTCGATGCCTTCTTGCACATCAAATTTGCTGAGTTTCCCGGCCGCTTCGGCGGAGATGATAACTTCTTCGGCTTCAAATGTGCCGCTGGCGTCGAATTTGCCGTTGCCATTGCCGCAAGCAAAAGTGATGATGGCTATAATGCTGAGAATCAGGATATTTTTCATTATTTTTGATTGTTATCTATTATTGGTTATCGGTGAAATTGATTTATATGATGCTTAGGACACAAGGATTTCTGCCTATTGCCCACTGGTAACGCTGTAATTTGCTTGTGCCAAAAGGAATTGCAATTCGTGGACAGCCAGATTTAATCTTGCTTGATTTTCATTATTCAATTCGGTCAAATAATCGCTCGGTGTAATAATTCCATTGTCCAATTGCGCTTCAGCGGTTTCGCGGATAGAGGTGCGCAAAGCGATTTGGTCTCGATCTTTAGCCAACAATTCCTGCAATTTTGTAATATCATTACTAAGTTGGCGAAGCTGCACATTGGTATTTAGTTCAAATGTCCGTTTCTGAATATCCACTTGATGTTGCTGAATGGTCAATAATTGACGGTCGTTGCTTTGCTTGCCGTTATACAATTCTGAAAAATTCCATTTCAAACCCGCGCCAAGAATCGCATAAGTGGTAAAATCATTATCCAAAAAATTCAGGCCCGGACGGCC
>JANRME010000020.1:0-10134 GCA_033761835.1 Saprospiraceae bacterium | reverse complement strand
TATCTGGTACAATTAAAAGAAGCGAACGATGCAAACCTTGCGAATACGCCGTGACGTTTCAATTCCTATCTGGTACAATTAAAAGTTAACAAGTCAGAAGGACATAGGCAGGTCGTAGCCTGGTTTCAATTCCTATCTGGTACAATTAAAAGCCGTCGCAATAATATGTATAAAAAGCTGTATGTCAAAGAACTAATGAATTGATTTTTCTGGAAAGTTGATGCTTAAAAGCGTCTGTCTGCAATTCTACAATTTACCCTTCTCAGCGACGACTCCTCAATGACTTGTTTACGAAGAAGTTAGCAAAAAGTTGCAAGTGCAAGAGCCAGATTTTGAGGAACAGGAAGCCCATCGACGACTTCATAAAAAATTATCCAGGCTGTTGCGCTCCACTCCAATGATCTTTTTATCAAGCCAGCGCTCGTTGCGGCTGCTAAAGATAATCAAACTATCTTGTTGTTCGTCCATGATTTGCTTTGCTTCGAAGATCAACTCTTTGAGTTTCAACTCAGTTATTTCGCCTTCAAAGACGGAGTTTTGAATCCAATTCAAGTAGCGCCGGCAGAGCTTGAGCATTTTGGCAACGCGTTTTTCGTTGATGTCGTAAACGAGGATAATGTACATATTAGCTGGTGATTTGGTGAGCGAGTTATCTGGTTATCTGGTTATCTGGTGATTTGGTTATCTGGTGATTTGGTGATTTGGTGATCTGTTTAGCTGGTGAACAGGTGATTTGGTGTGCGATCACTCGCTAATTCGATCACTCGATCACTAGCTAATCCGATCACTGGATCACTAGCTAATTCGCTCACTGCTTTCTCAAAGCTTGCCCGAGTGTTTTTTTATAACTAGACATGACTTTTAGAATTTCCATAGCTTCGGCATACAAGTTTTTTATATCTACGCTGACAATTTTACTTTCTTCCAACACTTCGAGCCAGAAAATAGTCTCGTCTGCCTCTTCTACTACAATGCAAAGTTTGGCGTATTTTTCTGTTTCTGAACGGGCGCGGCAGGTTGCTCTGAAATTAGCAGCGACAGAGGTTGCGGAACGTATGAGTTGTTTGCCCACAACACTAATGGTATCTGATTTCTTTAAGTTATTATACATCTGCAACGTATCAATCGCCATTCTTTTAGTACGATCCCGAAATTGTTCGTTGAAGGTTGTTTGCTGCATGGTTTTTATTTTTTGGACGTATGCACTTTTTTGTGGTCACATTTTTTTAGCTGGTGAGCTAATTATCTAGTGAACTGGTTATCTGGTGAACTGGTTATCTGGTGAGCTTCATCCGATCACTAGCTCGCGGGATCACTAAATTACTAGATCACGAGATCACCCGATAATCAGATCACCACCAGATTTTAAAGGGCTGATACTGCTCTTCCATTTTCAACACGTACTTTGCCAGTTTGTAACAATCGAGCAAGACCAGGCGCTTGTAGCTCACTTTTTTATTTAAACTGCGATGCATGATCGTTTCCTCCAATCGCTCGTCAAAGGCTTTGATAAATATCTTTTTGCCACTGTCCTTTAGAAAACAGCCGTTCAGTTTTTGCTCAAAATCACCTGCTTTCAGCATCTTGCGGTTCATCAAGGTGAAAATGGTACGATCCACCAGAATGGGTTTGAAAATCTCTGCCAGATCGAGTGCGAGCGAATAGCGTCGGGTGCCGGGTTCATGCAGAAAACTGATGGTCGGATTGAGTTGGGTGTGATAAATCATATCCAGCGCCAGGGCATAACACATCATATTGCCGAAGGAAATGAGGGCATTGATCTCGTTGGAAGGTGGCTGTTTACTGCGACCATTCATTGGAAAATCGGGAATGATGTATTCAAATGCCTGATAATAAATCTGACGGCAATTGCCTTCCAAACCCATTAATTCCGGTACGGCGGTCGTCTTTGTAATATCGGCACGATAGCGTTCCAAGGCTTCGATCAGGTGATCCATTTCCTTGCCGCGATTGTGGTAGTAGCGCATGTTTTTGAGCATGTTGAAGCTGGCAGCTTCGATCAGTTGCTGGGCAATGTGGATGCGCCGTTTGGATTGCATATGGGTTTTGGTCTGTTCCAACTGCATTTTGCCAGCCAGCAGGTATTCTTTGGGCATAAACGAACCAGTGTAATGCTCGTAATAATCAAAAAAATGGACGGAAATTTGTTGTTTGCCGAGGAAGTTGAACAGCGCACTATTCATATCCAAACCGCCAAAGACAAACAATCGCTCCAGGTTTTCGATGGGTAAATGCTTCTTTTGCCCGTTGGGATCGCCATTTTCGTCCATCGGGGCATAGCAGAGGGTATTATCCTTGCGGCTCATGCGCCCAGGATTGAAAAGGTAAACGGTCTTTTTCATAATCGCTTGATTTTTTGATTTGCTAAATCTTCAAGATTTAGTAAATCGGCAAATCGCATCTCTATTCCATCAGAAATCGTTCAATTGATTTCCAATTTTCTGTATATTCCAAATGCGTTTGTTCAAATAGGGCTTTACCGCCAAACCATTCCAATATTTTATCTCGTTTCAATCGCGTAGCATGCTCAGACAACAGACTTCGATATGAACTCCATGGATAAGTCATCCAATCCGAACTCAATCCATGATGCAAAGGATTCCGATGAATGTAGCCGATCAACGTTGCCAGATAAGCCTCAGATTCGACACGGCGACGACGGAACAGTTTTTGAAACAGGCTACCTGTTCTGTTTTGTTGTTGGTTGACCGCTTTAGCATACCCCAAGAGAAAATGCCGGAAACGCTCTCTTACAGCGTAAACCGCCAATTGGTAACGCCCATGCTCGTGGGCTGCGAACAGATTTACTAAATTTTTAAAATTTAGCAAATCCGCATCCGATGGAGGAATACCTATCTCTGGGAAACGCTGGCTTAGTTCTTTCAAAAATTGTCGGTTCACATTTTTTAAATCATTTGGAGCATGTTCCAAAATGGTATCCACTGATTGAATTTGTACCGCCAGGTGAAAGTGATTGGGCAGCAGGCAATACGCATAAGTATCCCAATACGGGGACATATATGCCGCATATTTAGTCAAAAAATAGCGATATTGATCGGGGCTAAAAAAAATGGTTCGTCCTTCATTACCCCGGTTGTAAATATGATACCACCCTTCGGGTTCTAAGGGCAGACGCATATCCTCTAAGGCTCCCATCGGTTTACATTTTAATTGATTGACCAGATTTGCTAAATCTCCAGGATTTAGTAAATCTGGTAACGCTGCTAAATCTCTAAAATTTACACTGTATATGCAATCAATATAAAATCGAGCTTCCATTAGAAGTGTTAGGCACTACCCGGACAGATTTACCAAATTTTTGAAATTTGGCAAATCCTCCTCACCAGATTTGCTAAATCTCCAGGATTTAGTAAATCTGGTGAGAGCGTATCAAGCAGCTACATAACAAAACTCATAATAAGCACATTTTTTACACATCGGTTGATGAATGACTGGCGGACACTGCTCCTGCGCTACAATCTGCTCCACTTCCTGTTCCCAGCCGGGAATCGCCGCTCGGTCGGCATCCGTGAGGTGCACTTCTTCGGTTTCCCGGAGTTTGGGATATTCCAGCAGTCCGTGCGAAACGGCAATGCCATTGCGTTCCAACACAAAGAGGTAGTACTTCAACTGGGCGATGTGCGCCGATTCCTTCTTGGGGCTTTTCTTTACCTCGCGCACAATGCCGCGCTGGGCGTCGTAATGATCGAGCTTGATGCCTTCGATCTCCAATGCTTGCCAGCGTTCCGCCCGCTGCGGGTAGCTCGTCTCGTCAATGAAGCGCCCCTCCGCCACCAGTTCGCTGGTTTGCTCCATCTGAATGCTGTGGTGAAACAGCCAGAGCTTGCGATGGCACAGGTGGAGGTAGGCGATATGGGTGCCGGTCATAGTGATAGTGTGATATAAATTTTATAAGAAATTATCATCTAAGCTATCTTCTTTAAATACCAAACCTGTATCGGGAGAGTAAACATCTGGAAAAGCTACTACAATGAAGTGTTTATCATCTCCAATATGAATTTCTACTCGTTCTAATTTAAATTTCTTAATTCCTTGTTCTACAAGATATAGCGGCAAATCAACTGAGTATTCACATTTGAATTCATTCAATTCTGTCCAGTTTTTAAAGTAGATACTATCCGGTCTTTTTACAAACACAGTCTCGTTTCCTTGAATATTCCGACTTTTCCAATGAACAGCTTCATCAGCGTCCTCTAAAACGCTTTCTTTTGGCGTTATTAACCAATTATAAATAAGGTAATCTTTTAAAGAATTAGCATTGAGAATTGCCTTATCAGAAAAATCTACACTTGCAGGATAGACTTCATTTACTAAATTGACAAAATCCGTCGCACTATAACCTTTGGTAGTGAGTAGTTCTTTAGTTTTCAACAGTGATTCGATTGGAGTCCAGCCCTTTCCGCGCTGATAAATTCCATAAGGGGCAGGATAAAGGCTACCATCTTTAATTGGATGTAATAAATGAATTTCTCCAATTTTACCTTTATCAAATCTGGAAAGTCGCCCTGCCCTTTGAACAAATCTATCCATCGGACAAAGATCGGTTAACATTATGTCTGCACTGATATTGATACTTAATTCCCCAATCTGAGTTAGTATAGCAATGCCTTCTGCCCTTTGTTGTTGCCAGGCATCTTTACCTAATTTTTTAATAAGTAACTCTTCCTTATTTTTTTTATCAGGTTCAGTAAATCGACTGTGATAGAGAATAGGTTTTAAGTCTCGTTTTTCAAACCATGAGTAAATACGAAAAGCTTTATCAACAGTATTGGCATAAATAATTCCTGCTTTTTGCTCCGCGCATTTGTGAAATAAATCTTCTAATTCAGCTACTTCTGAATATTCTCTTATTGTTTGTATCTGACATCTAATTCTGTTATTATCGGAAGTATCTTCCTTTATATAATTGACTTGATAACCTGTTTTTTGATACATAGATACACTACTTTCCGGTAGGGAAGCGCTCATTATTAGAACAGGAACTTTCCAAATTCTTAATGCTTCTAAAAGAACTAAAATATTAGCTTGCGTAAAATCATCATAAAAATCAGCTTCATCAATAACCACACAGCTATTAGCCAAATTAAAAGCAATAGTATGATGATCTTCTCTTGTCAATGAAAGTGCAATGAGCAAATGGTCTATGGTACAAACAGTAACTGGTGTAAGTAATTTTCTGGCTAATTCATGTTCTTTTTTTGCCGCTTTAATAATCAATTTATCCTCTTTTACTTGTTGATTAAACTTAGCAAACCAGGCACTTGAGTGATATAAACCCGTATCTGATAAGCTACTTGCCACGTTAATGGATAAAGCATTAGACGTGAATCGAGTAGGCATAGCAATGATTAATCGCTCAGCTTTGCCATTTTCAATTTGCTTGGCTGCCCAAAGCAGGGAAGCGTCTGTTTTACCTGCACCAGTGGGCGCTCGAACTAACAACAACTCCTCTTCCCAATATTCGTCAATGATTTTTTGTACATTTCGTTTTTCTGGATGCGGAAACGCATAGGAAAACTTTTTGAACGCTGGTAATTTTTCCAGATTTTCTCCAGCACTAGCTCGATGGTCGGCAAGTTGGAGCAGTCCTCTAACGCCGCTATATTCGTAAATAGCACAAATAATTCTTTGAAAATCACTTCTACTTTTAAACTCGTAGCTTTTATTTTTAAATAACTTCCAAAAGTTAGTACTTTCAATACCTAAAACACCATCTTCCCACCTATGCTGATGTTTATAGCTTAATTTAGAATGGTGTGCGGCAATAGCGACTTGTACGGGTAGAGAAAAATTGTCATTTTTATTTTTAATAAGTGAATAAATCTCATGACGTATGCCGGTTTTCATAAGACTTTCGCCAGTTTTTCCCTTTACTGCTTTATCATAGTCTTGAAAAGTCCCTCCATATTTTTGCTGCCATTCTAAGAATTTATAATAATCTTCATAGCAGGCTTCTTGCCATTTTCTATGCGCCTTACCATCATCATGATGTTTACATGCACCGCACAATCGCTTGGATAAATCTTTCCCCACCATATTTTGATATTTTTGCATGGTAAAGGGGAAAGATTCTATGATGTAATTACCTTGAGCTACTACGTTATCAGTATGCTCCTGAAGTGTAATACCAGACGATTTTGCTAAAGGGATTTTTTTCATTACTCTCCAAACGCTTCTGCGAAAGTTTTGATAACATCATCATTTCCACAAGGGTCGTATAATGAGGAAGAATTTAAGAATTCAAGCGCTTCTTCGTATGCTTGTGCTACAGAAATCTCACCACTAGTATCGTCGCCAATGATAAATTTTGCACTTCTCAATTGTAATTCACTCAAGATATTAGTCTGTTCTTTTGGAGAAGCGGAAAAGAAGCGAGATGCTTTTCTGCTCAGTTTCCCATCAAAAACTATAAGCACTTTTTGAGGTTCACCGCTTACAGCGTTTCTCGCTTGATTTGCATAATCGTTCATAGAGCGTGTGGCATCAAGAAATAGTTTTACACGGCGTTTTCTTTCATCTTCGTTAATATGTTTGATAAACTGTGTACTGATGTGGAATCCTCCGTCATAACTAAATGCCTTTGAAATGCCTAGCGCACTAATGTCTAAAAAGAAATTCATGTGCATTTCGTCAAACTCGCTAAATTCACGAGTAGCAAGGGCTTGATCTCTACTGTTTTCGTTGGGGTCTTGTTTTATTCTTACCAATAAATCTCGACCGATTTTACTTGGATTTTGCCCGAAAGAAATGGCGGGCGTAGCGCTAAGAGGAGCAGTTCTTCTGCCCGAGTAGTCCCCTTTTGAAGGGTGCATAAATCCGCCCATATCTGCCCGTAAATCAATTTCAATTTTATTACTTACACCATCGCCATTGGACACATAAGTTTCTCCCTTATTGGGATCAGTCTGATTAATTCTATCCATCGCAGAGAATAAAACGTGCCGCTGCATTTGCCCCGATACGTAAACTTTACCATCTGGTGTTCTTTTTATAGATGAAGCATTACCAAGTAATTTCTCGCCTCCATTTGCGATATGATTTTCAAAAGGAGCAGAAATAGAGATTAATATTCCTTTGATATTTTCCATTTAATTAATGATTTTAATGTTTAAAAATTGATTTATTCTTGAGCATCAGAAGAGTCCTCATTGACGGTTGCATCTTCTATTTCTTCTTCTTCGGTAGGCGGTTTTTCCTTTTTCTCATATCTGTTTATTAAGCGAGAAAAGGCAATTAGAAGATTTTTTGCGTTATCCAAATCTAATTCACCGCTGCAAGTTTGTTCCATAAATAAAGCAGCTTCTTCCGGTGCATCCATGCCCGAAAGCCTACCTGCTCGGGTAACGGCTTGTGCTATAAGCGCATCACCCGTTCTGGCAGAGAAAGTAGAGCTTTCTAACTCCACTAATACTTTTGCTTTTAGTTTTTTAATTTTATCCCAATACTCACCGGAGTTTTTGGGGGCTTCTACTTCTTGCTTTGCAACAATATAGGCTACATAATTGAGCCACTTGCCCAAAGCACGTGCGGAAGCGACTACTTCAGGAGAAATATTTGCCATTTTGATAAAATATGTGTTAAATAATAGGGTTACTTTACTTGGATATTCTGCTCGAAAGGATAAAAAATCTCTAAACGAGGCACTATTGAAAAGCAATAAAAAGCGACCAGTAAACAAATCAAATTTCTCGTACTCTTCTTTATTGTTCCATCTTTTCTTATCAAATAGTTCAGAATAATAGATACTATCAATAATTGTCTTCAAGCGGTCTTCTTTTGCTAAATCTATGATGTAATGGTTATAAGTAAAAGTTTGAGCATTTCCATAACTAATCATATACATAGTAGCTTTTTTTAAGCTCTCTAGTACACGGTTCGCCCACGTAATTTCATCCGCTTCTTTTGCCCATTCTCCAATAGCACCAAGCAAACCAATACTACCAAGTGCACTACTGGAGGGTGCGTTCGGGTAATTGCCATCATGTAGGCGCGGACGCATTGGTTTTTCTGACTTTATATTTCCTTTCTTATCTTTTTCTGGAAATACTTTCCCCTGTAATAAAGTATTAATATCATTTTTCTTATAAAGCATTGCTTTAAACAAACCAATAAAATCAACAAGCTCTTCTACATCTAAATCAGGAATAATTGCTGTGTTTGTTCTTTCGATTTTCTTTTTAGCAAAGCGTTTATAAGCCATTGAAGGCTTAAAAGGTGTAGTGGCTGTAATTAAACATAAAGCCGCTTCTAAATAAGTGATTTTAGGTTTACCACGTCCTGTATTTTGTGGACCAAAACTTAAATATTCACCAGCAGTTGGCGCGATTGACATTACTGCGTCCGTGTTTTTTGTAGCTTCTTTTTTTACTTTTCCTCTCAATTCTGTTATTGATTTGTAAATATTTCCGGCAGCTTTATCTGATGTTAAAATATTAGGGGATAAATAAACGCCTTTATTTGTATCCCCTTTTTGTTCATTTAAAAAAGTAAAGGCAACTTTTTCTTTCCCCAGGTAGTCTTCTTTAGGTTTTACTCGAAAATGTTCTAATCCTCGATTAAGCTCGAGAGCAATTTTATCAACCCAATCTGAGCTATCCCAATTGATATTGTATTCTTGCTTTACTAAAGCAATAGCATATTTCATAAAAGGATGAGAAATATTCATAGTATTTCAATTTTTATGTCCACCCAACTATCACTTGTACCCATATAAGCAAGGGAATTTTGCTCTAGCGAGTTTTGAAGAAGATTTAAAAATTTATCGTCTATGAGCAATGTTATGTACCAATTTCCCGTGGCTAAAATGTATTCTCTTGAAGCTAAGGTCGAGTAGTAAAAAGGAAATTTACCTAAATTAGCTTTGAAAAGCTTTTCAAGTTCGACATCGTCCACTTGTTCAGGTTTATCAGTTTTGCGAGGAAGCGCTCTTTTTATTTTAATTAGTTCGTAGTCAATATTGGGGGTACCTTTTGGATGTACAACTGCATCACTGCGTCGAAAAGCTTTTTTCCATAAATCATCAAAATGAATCTTTGCTGGATATACTGTAACTCCATTTTGATCAAAATCAAAAAGATGATATACCAAAGGTTCATAACCAGAATTTGATACAGGAATATTGAGTTCTGATTTATAACTCTTTTTAAAAATGTCTTTCATTTTTTTCAACAGCTCTTTACGTTGCTTTGCACTAATATGCCAACCAAGCAAATTCTCGAATAAACCGCATAATTGATGCTTAGAGGGAAGCAAATTTGTTTTGTAATGAGAACCAGGAATTTCACTTACCATTGAAATGGGCGCTAATGGTTCAATTACTAATGCAATTTTTTGATTTATTTCTGGTTTCCTAAAAATAGGAGTTAAATCTGTTCTCATATTTTATTATTTTTAACTAAGAATATGCAAAAACCATATATAGTGTGTATATTATTACACTTCTACGGTGTCTTTTATAGTAAGTTTCCTGTTATTTTACATTTATTATTTTATTATAAAATTCGCAAATCTTTCAGCTTTACGAAATCGGGCATTCACTTCACCGCGCCAAAACCTACGCCGGTGCTATTTCCCATGCCCACCGTCCAGGCGAAAGCGAGTTGCTCGGGGCTGCCTTGCACCCACACGGGGCAGTAGCTGCATTTATTGCTGATACCTCGGTAGTTGAGCAACTGTACCTTGGCTTTGGGGTAGTGGCGGTCGAAGCGCGCGCTTACACCTTCGTCGGGCAAGCCCGCCACACGTAGTTTATGTTGGAGGGTTTCAGTGAGCAGGGCATCGCTTTCGGGGTCGGTGTAGAGGTAGTGCTTGTCGGAGCCATCGGCTAATTTGCGCTTGATGAATACCGGACTCGCCAGGAGGAAGCGTACCTCGGGCACATCGGTAAAATCGGGTGGTGCTTGCAGCATGGCTTGCTCTACCCGCATACCCCATCGTAATTGCGGGCTGGCGAGTATGCCCTGTACACTGCGCGAGAGGAATTCCCCATCAATGGCGCTGATAAACCAGCTTGCCCCTTTCGGGAATCGCAAGCCTTGCGGGCTGCCTTGTGCACCGTGCAGCCAGGAAAAAGAATACAAGGACAGACCATCG
>JANRME010000019.1:0-10658 GCA_033761835.1 Saprospiraceae bacterium | reverse complement strand
GATGCGGCGCGCGTTTTTAGCCAAATCAATTTTTCCTTGCTCAATCTGGTGGACAATCTTGAAAAAAAGACATTTGCGCCTGGCGCTATTCCTGCTAAGCGTCGCGGCTGGCTCTTGGCGCTCACCAGTTCGCTCCTTATTCTGGTGCTGGCGATGTTTATCTTGAAAATTCTGTTTCCGAGTCGGGAATTAAGAGGAAGCGAACAAACCGAAAAATCGACGCAAATATCTGATAATGAGGGAAGAACAATTGGTGATTCCTCTAATAAATCCGGCAAGGCCATAGCTGTTCAATTTCCGCAAGGGAATGAAGCGAGTTTAATCGATTCGGATGTAAAGGTTACTTACACGATATTGGAAAGTAGCGCTGAGTCGTATAATGCTGAAAATCAAAAAGTTACTGTGAAAATACGCTGCTTGCTAGGCGAAGGAAGATTTGGCATGAACTTTTGGGAAAGCAGTTTTCGGTTGATTGTCAAAGATTTGCCTTATCCTGCGCAAGGAGGCTTGAACGAATTGGTTGAAAATGAGAGCTTTAAAGATGGTGAAGTTTACTTCTTAATTCCGAAAGATGCGCGAGCAGCCGATTTGCAACTGCGGTTTGGCGACCAAACAACGATATTACCTCTAAAATGGTGACGCACCAAGCTTTCATCTTTAGCGTTTCAATTGGAAAGACGGAAGGTTAGCGTAATGAAATATTGGAAAAAATCATATCAAATCTTGATCATCTGTTTAATCGGCGTCCTATTTGTACAAACTGGAAACGCCCAAATTTCAAATCTGGAACTTCGCCTTTTGCCTTTGGACACGACGCCCGCTTTTTTGCAAAAAAATGTCAAATTTAAAACCTCGCATCCTGATTCAGTCTCGGTAGTTATTGAATTACAGAATATTATACATCAGTTACAAAACCAATTTTATCTTGAAGCATCGGTGGATACGCTTCAAAAAGTGGATAATACGTTTGTGGCGCTGCTGCACGTCGGCAAAGCTTATGAATGGATCAATTTGCAGAATGGCAATATTGACGCACTTTTTCTCGATGAAAGCGGCTTTCGGGAGCGCTTCTACCAAAATCGACCCTTTTCGCCAACGCAATTGCAAAAATTGCAAGAAAATCTTCTGGTTGCTGCGGAAAACAATGGTTATCCTTTCGCAAAAGTCTGGCTCGATAGCTTACAATTTACTGATAATCAAGTTACTGCGACACTGATGATGGATAAAGGGCAATTGGTGCTGATCGACAATATCGAGACCGAAGGCGAGCTTCGTATTTCTAAAAATTATATAAGTAACTATTTGGGAATCAAACTAAAATCTGCGTATAATCGCGCTCAAATCCTGCGCATCCGCCAGCGTTTGCGGGAATTACCTTTTGTCAATATGAGCAAAGATCCGCAGATTACTTTCGCGGGAGATCGCGCTACGCTAAAGCTTTTTTTGGACAAACGGCGCGCCAGTCGCTTCGATTTTTTGATTGGAGTCTTGCCGAATAGCACGCAGGTCAATCGTTTACTTATTACGGGTTCTTTTAATGGGGAATTGTACAACCAATTTGGTCGTGGCGAGCGCATTTATGCTGAATTTGAAGCTTTGCGACCGCAAACACAGGAATTGAATCTGCAATTTAATTATCCGTATCTTTTTAATCTACCTTTTGGTATAGATGCAAAATTTAATTTATATAAACGAGACTCGACTTACCTCGATATCGAAAGCGATTTTGGGGTGCAATATTTGTTTCAGGGAGGCAATTATTTGAAAGCTTTTTGGAATAATCGAACCTCTAATTTACTGAATATTGATTCTGCTTTGCTCAATAATGCTCAGCGCCTGCCGCCCACGCTGGACGTGAGCTACGGCAATTTTGGTTTGGAATACGTTTTTCAAAACCTGGATTATCGCTACAACCCCCGTAAAGGCTGGCATTTTCTGTTGCGAGGCGCTGCCGGTGTGAAGCAAATCAAGCGCAATAATAGGGTAGAGGCCCTGGAAACCGAAAGTGTTTACGATTCATTGGAATTGCGCAGTTTTCAATATCGCCTGAACGCAAGCGTGGAGCGCTATTTGGCAGTTTTTAATCGCAGCACGATCAAACTGGGCGTACAAGGCGCTTATATCATATCACAAGAACCTATATATTTAAACGAGCAATACCGCATTGGCGGAAACAAGCTGCTGCGCGGTTTTGACGAGGAATTTATCTTTGCGACAAATTATACAATCGCCACATTCGAGTATCGTTTGCTCATCGGGCAGAATTCTTATCTTTATACTTTTGGCGACTATGCTTATGTTGAGAATCTTACCATTCAGACACGCGACCGCTATTATCCTTATGGTTTTGGAGCTGGCATTACATTTGAAACGCGGGCGGGATTATTTGGTGTAAACCTTGCTTTTGGTACGCGGCAGGGCGAAGCTATTGATTTTGCTGCACCGAAAGTACATTTTGGATATGTGAGTTTGTTTTAATATGATATATTTATTTACTAATCGCTGCTAAATCACTAATATTTTTTAACCCTGCTTCTTTTGCCATTTCTCGCCGCATCATCAATGCATACGTATTATTAAAACCAAGTGGTTGTAGCCAAACAATGTTATATTTTTCTAAGAAATTATTATAAACATAATCATATAATGCTTCTGCATCTGTAACTAACTGATCTACTTCGTTTTCACTTGGTGAAAGAATGACCAGAAAACCTGTACCCGTATATTCTGGGTACAAATGAATTTCGCCATTTTTCAAGGCTTCAAAGCAAATATTGGTGCCACCCAAGCCCGCTTTAATATCGGTATCAAATTCGGTATATCCATTTATTAATTGTGAAAATAAATGTGCTAAAATATATTGTTCTGTAAATATTTTTGAACCAATTATTAACTTTTCGCCGCCTTGCTTGCGGTCGGGCTTCCAAATCTGTAAGCTTTTCAGGAAATCTTCGGCAATTTTTTCAGGCGCTTCATTATACATAAAGGCTCGATAATTTAATTCTGTCATAATGGAATCATTCATCTTACCGGCTAATAAATTTAAAGCATCGGCGACTTCCGGGTGCTTTTGAATCAAATCCTGCCGAATAATCGGTGCGCAAAAATAAGGCGGAAAAGCATTTTTGTCGTCTTCTAAAATGCTCAGATTGAATGACTTAATACGTCCATCGGTCGAATAACCGCTGATGACATCTACCCTGCCACCCTTCAATGCCAGGTACATCATATCAGAATTCATCGTCACATGATTCAAATTAAGCCCATAAGTTTTTTCGAGTTTTGGATAACCGTCATTTCGGATGCCGAATTCAGGATCGAAGCCTGCGCGAAGATCATCCGAAAACCATTGAGGCATAAAGTATAATAAAGATAAAATTGGCATGATCGCTCCAAATTGTATGGTCGTGCGCAATATTCTTCGCAGTGGTACGCGATGGAGCAATGCCAGCAATTGATCGAAAATAATCGCCAGTAAAGCCGCAAACAAAGCGCCTGCCAGAATCATATTGGTATTATTCAAAGCGATACCGCCAAAGATAAATTCCCCCAGTCCGCCTGCGCCGATATATGCTGCCAAGGTCGCTACGCCAACATTGATAACGGTTGCCGTGCGAATGCCGGCAAAAATCACCGGCATCGCCAAAGGCAATTCTACTTTGGTCAAAACCTGCCAGGGCGTCATTCCCATGCCAATCGCCGCTTCTTTTACATTAGCATCCACACCTTTAATACCTGTGTAAGTATTTCTTAATATTGGTAATAAAGCATATAATAATAATGCAAAAATCGCGGGCTTGACGCCAATGCCTAAAATGGGAATCAAAAAACCCAGTAAAGCGATGCTCGGAATCGTTTGAAAAATACCCGTAATGCCTAAGACCAGGCTCGACCAGCGCTCGCGCCGCGTAATCCAGATGCCAATGGGCATCGCAATGACAACAGCCAGCGCCAGTGATAAAAAGGTTAAGCCGATATGCTCTAATGTTTGATTTTTGAGTTCGCTTAGATTGTCGAAAATAAATTGAAAGAAATTCATGCTGCTCGTTTTACAATCACTTTTGGAGCTAATGTAAAGAATTAACTGCGATGAAACGATTATTTACGTATATTTGTTAGAAATTGAAAAGCCCATTTTATGGAAGCAACGGTTGCAAAGTCAGAATATGAAATCGAAAGAGGTAAGCCCATGCCAAGCAGAAATCACGCTTTTGTTCAATCAAAGATTGTTAAAATTTTTGATAGAAAATACGGAGAGCAATTCGATGTAATATCAGAATTAAGTCTAAAATTGGGCGACACTGAAAGAGTTCCTGATATTGTTGTCTATAAAAATTTTGACTTTCGACCTGGTAATGACGAGGTAAAAGTAACTGAAATACCACTGATAGTCATGGAAATTTTGTCTCCGAAGCAAATTTTAGCCGATTTGATTGCAAAATCCTATGATTATTTTGAAGCTGGCGTAAAGTCGTATTGGTTGGTATTACCAGATTTAACTTCTATTTATGTATTCAGCGAGCCCGGTGAGTACGAAGTATTTGCGAAGAAAGGCATGCTACATGATGCTCAGCTTGATATTAAATTAAAGTTGGAAGATATATTCAAATAATCAGCATATTATCTCATCAATAAATTAGCACATTAAACAATTTGCTGCTGCGCATTCATTAATATTGGAATATTAAAATAACGCTTGTCTCCATTTATTTCTACCATGGCAATATCATTCGACTGCTCATTCAAGGTATCCAATGCAATTTTGAGCGAGGTATTAACGGAAATCATGATGCCATTCTGCCCCATAGGTTGCTTTGGCAATTGTTCAAAGACATCTTTCAAGGTGTAAATCATCAATTCCAATTGTAATTTCTGACCAGCAAAGAAGCTCGTAACGTATTCATTGGCAGGGTTTTGTAATAAATCTTTAGGCTCGCCAAGTTGCTGCATTTCACCTTTGTCCAATAAACAAATCCAACTACCCATTTCAAAAGCTTCTTCCACATCGTGTGTGACGATGATAATTGTTTTATCTGCAAATTCCTCCAATTGCAGCACTTCGCGCCGAATGTGTAGTCGCGTCACAGGGTCGAGTGCACCGAAAGGTTCATCCATCAGGATTATAGGAGGATCGGCTGCCAAAGCCCGCGCCAATCCTACACGTTGTTGCTGCCCGCCGCTGAGTTGCTCAGGATATTTTTCAGCATATTCGTTTGGCGGAAGCCCAATTTGTTCCAGCAAAGTATGCACCCGTTCACGGATGTGCGGCTTTTTCCATTTGAGTAAAGTCGGCACCACCGCTACATTTTCCTCCACCGTATAATGTGGAAACAAGCCCATGCTTTGAATCACGTAGCCCATGCGGCGGCGCATTTGCTCGATTGGCTGATGCGTAACGTCTTCGCCATTTACTAAAATTTGTCCACTATCGGGTTCGATCAAGCGATTGATCATGCGTAGCGTCGTCGTCTTGCCAGAGCCGCTGGAGCCAATGAGCGCAAGGGTTTGCCCGGTTTCAACCTTGAAACTTAGATCATTTACGGCAATCGTGTTGTCAAATTTTTTCGTCAGGTTTTGTACTTCAATCATGTTGTCGAACTAAAAAATATGGATCAATGCAGGGCTTTTTTATTGCAAATAACACTTATGGTAAAAATCTACTCTCAGTTGCTTTGAAGCATAAAGGTAAAAGATACGTGTTTTTTATTGGATAGAAAAGCTAAAACAATGATGCATAATTCAAATTGCATCCATCGATCATAGTATCACTTTTCTACACCAGTTGCTCTGTTGAGCAGAACTAATACCAGTATGCCCCAAAGGGGCTCCTTCGGAGCAGTCAATAGTTGGCAGTCAATAGTTTATAATTGATTGATTAAAAGCTGTTTACAATATTTTAAACACGCAAAAGCGTTGTCTTTTTCTACCACCACCTCGCCCGCGTGGATGCCCATGCGCACGGGCACGTTGGGTTCTGCTTTGAAGTTCTTATGCAAGGCTTCTGCGCAAGCAACTGCATCCGCCGCATTTTCAAAAGCAGCAATGCAATAATCCCGATGCAGTTGTAAGACTTCGCCCTGATGCTCTTCGGTCTGGCTTTGCATCGTGGCTTTGAAATGCTCCAATTTGGCAAGTGCATCGTCTTTATCGGCGCGCATGAGTTTCGTGTATCCGACAATGTCGGCGTAGAGGAGGATGGTATTTTTAGGTGTTGGCATACAGAAGTGTTCTTATCATCAAAGATAGGAATATAAAATAATAACATCCTCCTATTCAAGTCAATAAGCCTCGACTAAAAACATTTTCAAGCGACATAAGGGGTTATGAATACGCCACAGCGATAGTATCCAATACCTTTGAATAGGCGCTACGAAAAAAATCGTAGCATCATTTGGAAATACCAATCCCTTTGCGCAAATTTGCTTTACGAAAAAATTCGTAGGGTGTTTTCAAAATATTTTGACTATGGTACAACTATTTTCAAAGCCAAGTATCTTATGAATATTTATAGTTTTTAGTCGAAAACGATTCCTGAATTTGGAGAACTGGTTTCAGTAGTTAAATTTCCGACTTCCGACTTCGTACTTCCGACTTTGACAAAATCACTCGACATCATGTTTCAAAATTATTTCAAAACCGCACTCCGGCATTTATTTCGCCAACCGCAATACGCCATTCTCAATATTTTAGGGCTTACCATTGGCTTGGCTTCCAGCTTCCTGATATTATTATATTTATTTCATGAATTAAGTTATGATAAATATCATGAAAAAGCGGATCGTATTTATCGCGTTTCAGCAGATATAAAAGAGCCGGACGACGCATTCCGCTGGGCAACGACGCAGTCGCCTTTGGCGAAGACCTTGAAACATGAGTTTGCAGAAGTGGAAGAATACGTGCGGTTTTTTCCGAACAATAGGACGCGTCTTGAGTTGGATGCGATTAATTATTTTGAAGACAAGGTTTTTTATGTAGATTCTACCGTTTTTAATGTCTTTACATTCGATTTTATATCGGGAGATAAAAAAACGGCTTTGAATGCGCCGAATACAATTGTGTTGAGCAAAAGCCTGGCTGACCGCATTTTTAAAGGCACTGACCCGATTGGTAAAACGCTGAAATCCGATGGAGATTTGTCTTTTCAAGTCACCGGTGTCTATCAAGATATGCCAAGTAATTCGCATTTGATTGCCAATGTAATGATTTCAGCTACGGGCAATGCCAATTTGAGAAGAACCGGCGCGGAGGGCGGCGGTAGCTGGGGCGGTTTTGGATCATATAATTATGTTTTATTAAAAGAAAATGCGGATTCCAAGCAGTTTGAAGCCAAATTGGACGAAATTATTAAAAAATATGTAGCCACTATTTTTGATGAACTAAATATTAAAGTAAAATATGTATTATTGCCACTCACCAGTATTCACTTGCATTCCAACTTTGAAGGAGAGCCAGAACCGCTGGGCAATATTAATTATATTTATATTTTTTCGGCAGTAGGCGTATTTTTATTATTAATTGCGTGTATTAATTACATGAATTTAGCCACAGCGCGGTCGGCGCGGCGGTCGCTCGAAGTGGGCATTCGTAAAGTAGTAGGCGCAGAGCGAAAATTATTAATCGGGCAATTTTTGACAGAATCTGTACTACTTTCATTAATTGCATTGATCGCCAGCTTTATATTCCTATTTATTATTATTACACCTATTAATTCGCTTTTGGGCACCAATCTGCATATTACTACTTTATTACAACCTAATTTATTGATAATAATCCTTGGAATTGTAGCATTGACGGGCATTCTGGGCGGAAGCTATCCTGCATTTTATTTATCTGCCTTTAATCCGATTAGTGTTATTCAAGGTTCAAAAGGCAACAGAGGCGGTAGTAAAACATTACGTCGGGTACTTGTAACATTACAATTTGCGATTTCTATGTTTATGTTTGTGGGTACAACGGTGATTTACAATCAAATGCAATATGTACAAAATAAAGATTTGGGATTTGATAAAGACCAGATTTTGACATTTAATTTGAATAACCGCGAACTGCGTGAGAAGTGGTCCGTTTTGAAAAATAAATTGGAACAAAATCCTAATATTATAAGCGCTGCTACCGTGAGCAGCCCGCCGGGACAAGCCATAGGCAAAGGTATTTGGGCAATTGAAACCGCCGATGGCACCATGGATGACCGAGGGCTTGATTATAATATTATAGATTTTGATTATTTCCCAACGATGGGCGTCGAATTTGTGGAAGGGCGCAATTTTTCTCAAGCTTTCAGCACCGATACGACGCAGGCGGTGATTGTAAATGAAGCGATGGTGAAGCGCATGAACTGGAAGGAAGGGCTTGGCAAACGCGTACAAATAGGTGCCGACAGCCTGCCGCCCGCGCTGGTAGTGGGCGTGGTGAAAGATTTTCATCAAACGGCATTATACAATCCGATTGAAACCATGATGTTCCTGCCTCGATTCAATAATGGGGTGGCTTTGGTGAAAATAAAAAGCAATACCCAGGCTGCGATTGATTATATCAGAACCTCGTGGCAGGAGTTATTCCCGACCACGCCTTTTGAATATACCTTTGTGGATCAGAGTTTTATGGAGCAATACGAAACCGACCAATTACGCGGACAATTATTTTTAGGCTTTTCTTTGATGACGATTTTAATTGCTTGTCTGGGATTATTAGGATTGGCTTCTTATACTTCTGAACAAAGATCAAAAGAAATCAGCATACGTAAAATATTGGGCGCCAACACAACAGGTTTGACCACTTTATTGGTGAAAGATTTTGTATTGCTGGTAATGATTGCGGCGGTTCCGGCATTTGCGATTGCTTGGTATATGATGAATAAATGGCTGGCGACTTTTCAATATCATACCAATATGGGGATTTGGATTTTTGCGCTGGTCTTTTTCGGGACGGCATTCATCACCATTTTTACAACAGGATTCCATGCCTGGCGCGCAGCGACGACGAATCCGGCGGAGAATTTGAAGCACGAGTAAGAAAAATCGAAATAGATAGTACTTTTTGAAAATTATCCAATTTTAATTTATATTTCTATAAAGATGCCATAAAAAATAAGATTGCAATACAAGAATTTATACTTTTGTAGTGCAATAACTCAAAGTATATGATACCCAAAGAAATCGATGATATTAAATTGTCAGATATTGAAATTATATTTAAGGAGAATGATCGAGAATTAAGAACTCTTGAATTTAAAAGAGAAATTACTCTTAGCAATTCTAAAGAGAAGAAAGAATTTTTAGCAGATATATCTTCTTTTGCAAACTCAGTAGGAGGGGATATTATTCTGGGTATTGATGAAAAATTAGGAGTAAAACCTATTGAAATTGATGATATAGATAGTTTTCTTTTAAGAATAGAAAGCATAATAAGAACAGGAATTGAGCCCAAGATTGGAAATTGCAGAATTAAAGAAATAAAAGTAGAAGAAAATAAATATGTTTTGATTATCAGAATACCCAAAAGTTATATCTCTCCACATCGAGTTACTTTTGAATCACATGATAAATTTTATGGGAGAGGAGAAAACGGAAAATACCCTTTAGATGTATATCAACTGCGTAATTCATTTTTGTCATCCGAAAATGCCAAGAATAGGATAAATGATTTTTTACAAGATAGAATAAATAAAATAATTTCTTCTGAGACCCCTTTGAAATTGCCTAAAGGAGCAAGACTGATGCTACATATTATACCTATTGAATCTTTTGGCAACCCAAAGGAGTATGATTTAATGGAAATAATTAGAGATAAATATGGAATTAAAATATCACCCATAGATTCAAATGGAAGGTATGGTCAAAGGATTAATTTTGATGGGATTGTTTCGTATAGGTCGGATGGAAGTGATTTTACTTCTTCTTACTTGCAGATTTTTAGAAAAGGAATAATTGAAGCAGTGAACAGTTCCATTTTTTCGGCTTCTGTTCAAGACAAACTAATACCCAGCACATATTTAGAAAAAGAACTAATCTACTTTATTGGAAATATTTTTGATGTAATTAAAAAACTTAAGTTTAAGCCACCTTTTTTTCTGATATTAAATATAATAGATATTAAGGATTTTAAACTAGCAACGGGCGGCAGAGGTGATGCTTTTGAAAATTATAGATTAGAAAGGAATATATTAAGTTTTAATGAAATATTTATAGAGGATTATCCTGAATCGCCTGTGAAGTTATTAAGGATTTGGTTTGACCATATTTGGCAGGCGTTTGGTTATGAAGGATGCGGTAATTACAGAAATTATAAGAATGAACTAAGTTGGACTGATGGTTCGGCAACTTATATTTAATCTTCTTATATTATACTCCTGAAATTAAATTTCTATCCTCCCCTCAAACACCAACTCAGCCGGTCCGCACAGCCAGATATTCGTAAAGCCTTGTCCCTCAGATTCAAAGCGCACTTCCAGGTTGCCACCTTTCACTTGAATAGGGATTTTTGTAATATTATTATTGCCAGATTTTATATAATAAGCAATCGCCGCAGCCGTCACGCCAGTGCCGCAAGAGAGGGTTTCATCTTCTACGCCGCGCTCGTAAGTGGCTACAGAGATGCCGCCGTTATTGGGTTCTACAAAATTGACATTCGTACCTTCAGCTTTGAATCGATCATTATAT
>JANRME010000018.1:0-13299 GCA_033761835.1 Saprospiraceae bacterium | reverse complement strand
ATTCTTTCAAATAAACGTTCGTGGTGAAAATATCTTACAGGATATTTTCGATGCATTTTTTTGATAGTGAACTGTTTATTTAATTCTTTGTAAAATGCTTGTATTTGATGATATAAATCAATGATTTTAATCATTTCATCCAACTGATAACGTTTAATAAAATCTTCAATTATAATTTCCTGATCTTCTTTTGGATAATCATTATAAAAACCCGTCAGGCAAGCTTTTATCATTTTAGCAACCTGATAGCGGTCGGCGTCTTCAGCTAAAGAAATCGGTGGCGCATAATTATAAATCGAACCGGTATGTACCGTTATTTCGTCGCTAAAGTACTCTTTATCAGGATCAATCGCATAAGTTAAATACTCTTTCTTACCTGCCCGATTTTCGATAAATAAAATATCATGTTCTATAATTTCCGCCTGCGGAAAGTCTTTGGGATAAGGAAAAACCTCGGTTTGCTTGGTCAATACCTGATCGTTCCACATCCAGGGCGTTTCATAACTTTGATGATCGAGGGTCGGGTAGTCGCCATTGCCTTCATGCCACACGCGGTTGAGCCATTGCGTCGGCTTGGGCGTGGTCGGGAACACGAGATAATCGCGCGCGCGCGTGAGTCCTACATATAAGAGTCGAGCCTCTTCTTGCAATGCTTGATCATCCTTGGCTTTCTTGACCGTACTTTCGTTGATGCGGGCTTCGAGTAAAGTATTTCGATACTGATCGTTGTAAGGATTTACCCAATAGCGCAACCACCTGTTTTCCAGCACATTATCCAAATCAACTTCTTCCGTTTCCGGGATGATGTCAATGCCCCAGACATCGGCGCGCAGCGAACCTTCCAAGCTATGGCAAATAACGATGGGCCATTCCAAGCCTTTACTTTTATGATAAGTCATTACATTCACCGCATCAGCGCCTTCGCCAGAGCCTTGCAAATCGTTTTTATTATTTTCTAAATCGCTGAGCCACAGCAGGAAACCGCCCAATGAAGCCGCCGTATGCAGGCGATTGCAAGCTTCTTCGTATTGCAAAGCCAGCTTGCGCAGCACATCCACATTGTCCAGACGCTGCTGCACATTGCCCCAGGATGCAATGATGCGCCGCAAATCCAATTCTTCGAGCAATAGATTCAGGATTTCCGAACTCGATAAATCCGCGACTTGAAGCTGTAATTCATTGAGTAGCTTGATAATAGGATCGTTTTCGCCCCATTTGCCATTAGCTGTGCTAGATTTATGAGATTCCGGCGCATCTTTTTTTTCCAAAAATTCTAGTCGATCTTCAATAATTTCCTCAATATCCTTGCCACTTGCCAGCAGTAAAATCTCCGCAATTGAAAGCGAGTCGTAATGATTTAGAATGTACTTCAAACAAGCAAAAATCAATTTAGCTTCGGCGGTGTTCAACAAGCCATTACGGGAAATCGCTGCACGCAAACCCACACGGTGCAAGGCTTCTGCCACTTCCATGCATTCTTTATTCGAGCGACAAAGGATCGCCACATCGCCGGGCTGAGCATTTCGGTAGTTTTTTTCACCTTTCGGCAAAATGCGAATACCACGATCCAATACTTGTTTTAAGCTTTGCGCAATACAATTTTCCATCCAGGGCTTGCCGGGCTGCCGACCATCGCCATCATAAATGAAATGCCAATGCACCAGCGCGTCGTTCATTTCAATGGGATCATCTTTTTTGCTGCGTTTTGGCTCTAAGGCAACTTGTTCGGCAGGAATTTCATGAAAGACTTTTGTAAAAAGCGCATTTGTCGCCAATACAATATCTTCGCGCGAGCGCCAGGAATATTTTTGAATATTTTCAGCTTGAATACCACCGCTTTTATCAATAATAGCTTGCATCAGACGCGGCTCGGCTCCCCGAAAACCGTAAATGGATTGTTTTGGATCACCGACCCAAACAGAATACTTGGCAAGTTTTGATAATTTAAGAAAAATCTCTAATTGTATCGGGCTAGTATCCTGGAACTCATCTACCATCAGCAAATCCAACTCTTCGCTCAAAACTTCTTGTACGTCTTCATTTTCAAGCAAACGCTTCACCAGCACTTCCATATCGGTGTAGTCAATCAATCCGCGCCTTTTTTTATACGCATCATATTCGCGTAAAGCTTCTATAGAAATATCAAAAAGTGTGTAAATAAAATCTTGAATATTATAATGAAATGAAGGAATTGTATCATGTTTAGCCGCAAAATCTTTAAGTTCTGTAATATCATCTTTACTTTTGACACCGGGTTCTAACTTGGAAATCTTTGCCCATTGATGCCAATACAACTCGCCGCGCAATTCCAATTCTCGTCGAAAGCCCTTGAGTTGAGCAACTACGTCCGCCGTTTTTTTGGTCGAATCGCCATTGTTTTCAAGGCTTTCAATCGTTTCATCCAGCAGCTTTCGCAAACGTTCTTTAAAATAATCCTCCGATTGCTCCGATGGCGAACTCAGGAATTGCCGAAAGCTTTCAAAAGATTGTATTTTACTTTTTTCTAATACTTCCAAAGAAAAATCATTTGCCCGCGCCACATCCGTGAGGAATTTCACATCGCGTCGCCAGTCGAAATACTCATTTTTATTGAGTCCCAGCCGATCACAGAGATGCCCCATCGCCAACACGCGCTCTTCGGTTAGCACCATTGATAGCGAAAGATTGAACAAAGTCTGCTGATCCTCATCGGCAATAATGGTCACTTCCGGCGACACCCCCGCCTCAAACGCAAAACGCTGCAGCAACTTCACGCCCAATCCGTGCACCGTACCGATGAGCGCATTGGTGAGATCATCCGCCTGAGCGGTCATGCCCGCCTCGAGCAGCCGCACGCGCACGCGCTCCTGCAATTCCGCCGCCGCTTTGGTCGTAAACGTGGTCGCAATAATCCCATTCGCGCGAACGCCATTTTTCAGGAGTTCCACCATTTCGGAAGTCAGGCGATAAGTCTTGCCGCTGCCCGCGCCCGCGGAGATGATTTTGAAAGTAGGAGACATGGGGTGAAGATATGGAGAAAAATAGAAGATTGGAAGGGTGGAGTATTGGAAGCGCCAAACTATGTAATATTTTTCGTGAATATTTCAAAATCATCGAGTGTTTGTAATAATAAAATGTTCAAATCTTTACAAACCTTGATGAAATCTGCATCATAGCTGGCAATCGCGGAGATTTGATTTAATTGGCAGATGGCGAGAATTTGTGCATCATTGGGTAAAAGATTATATTGCATCATTAATTCTACGGTGCTTGAGAAAAGCCGTTTATCATCTTGCAGCCATCGAAATTTTTCTATAAAAAAACCTGGTTTACTTTTTGATAAAGTAGCTGCAATTTCATTGGAAGTTTTTAAAGCAAGTGGTGATTTTCCACCAAATATAGCAATTAAGTAATAAAGATATTCACTTGTAACTGTTTGACTAATATACAATTCACATTTCCGACTATCCAGCAGACCATCAAGTAAATCCGTTTTTGTGCCTTTTCTATACTCGATTAAAATGGAGCTATCCAGAAAAACCTTATTGTTCATATACATTTAGTTCATCCGTTGGATAATCTGGGTACAAAGCATCTCCTTTGAATTGCTGCGCAATGAGATACCGCTCGGTATGCTCTTGATCTTGATTATCAGACACTTGCTGCGGCAATAAAATAATGATTTCTAATTCCTGATTAATAAATTCTTCCGGGATTTGAATGGTCAGCTCGCCCGAAGTGGGCTTTTGAATAGTACGAATGGCCTGCATAATATATTATTTTTGCAAAAATAACGAAAAAATGTGTAAGGAAGTTTCATCGTGATATTCGCCGCTGCCCGCGCCCACGGAAATGATTTTGAAAGTAGGAGACATGGGGTGAAGATACGAGGAAAAATGGAAGAGCAGAATGTATAATCGGGCTTTAGTTGCCACTATTGTTTTTATAAGCGCTATACTTCCTATAGCATATTTTGAACCCTACTTATGCTATCCTAAATTGAATGTAAAATACTCTATGTATAATTATCTATAAGGTTCTAAATTTAATTTAGACTCTCTTGTAAAATATTCTCTTTATCGTTACTTGATATTTTTGTATTTTCTTTAATGTAAAAATGAATTTTCTTTATTTTGTCATAATTTTTATCAAAATTATTACAGGATTCGATCACATGAACTCTAATTTTACGAAGCCAATCATCTGATTGCCCGAAAATTAATTGATATAGGGTATCATATTTTTCTAACCAATAATATTGGCTTAAAGTAATAACTTCATCAGCATTTTCGACAAGAGATAAATGTTCTTTAATTCTGTGGGGCAAGTGATAAAGTAATAAAAAATTTCTCAAACTTAACCAGAATTCAAGTCTAGAACTAATTATCCTATAGTCCATAGATGATTCAAATACCAACAAGTCGTTGAATACAACATCAGGTAATGAATCAAAAAAGTCGTTTTTTTCTAAAAAGAAAAAATTCTCCATTCTATTTATTTTTTCTTAAAACAACTTCCCCTGCCCGTTATTTTCTACATCAAATTCGATGCTGTCACCCGCGTGGAGCTTGTCGGGCAATTCGATTTTAGATTTAGCGATTTCCTCCTCACTTAGTTCTTTGATAGAGGTCAGTTTTTGATCGCTGAGTCTGTTACCAATCGCTTTCCAGCCTTTCACGTCTATAAATTCCGCGAGATTGACCTCACCGTCCATTTTTTTGTTTTTCAGCTTTACGCTGTAGCGCACGCGCGGCTCGGTTTTGGTGGAGGCAAAAAGTAATTTGCTGTCCTTGTGTTCGGAGAGGTAAGAATAGCGCTGCCCCAATGACGACGAGGCTTCCACTTTGAAGCGTTTGATCATCGTCCAACCTTTGTTGCCTTCATAATGCACCGCATTGATGATGGTTTCGGGGTTGTATTTTTCGATGCTGAGGAGTTCATTCACATCGAATCGCTTGAGCGCATCGGGTTCTAATACTTCAAAATTGCCATCTTTATAAAGCGCCAGGAGATAATCACCAGTATCGAACTCACCCAGAAGCCTGCCACGTTCATCATTATTGAGCTTGCCCGTAATGTCGTCGAACCACCACTGCTGTGCACCGATCGTAGATTTGCCGGCCTCCTTCATGGTGATTTTTTTCACAGGATATTTGGTCAGAATAT
Source organism: Saprospiraceae bacterium (assembly GCA_033761835.1). Lineage (GTDB taxonomy): Bacteria > Bacteroidota > Bacteroidia > Chitinophagales > Saprospiraceae > JADJNW01. Next base: position 8,154 of record JANRME010000018.1, on the reverse strand, counting down.
TGCCCTGTGAAGCTCTGCCTTTGATTTCTAATTCTGTAAAATCAAAATCGAATTGCTTGATCTTAGCACGGCTACTTGGCGAAAGTTGCACCGTAATCACTTCAGCTTCCCCATTCGGATTGGCACTGAAATACAGTGTTTTAGAGAGTTCGTTGCCCATCGTGAGGTCGTACTCGCGGTCGCGGGTGATGGCTGTTACGTTGAAGCGTTTTGCCATAGAACGCCCTGTTTTGCTGTCGAGATAGACCATATTATAAGTCGTACGGTCGTCGCCTTTTTTCCAAACCGCTACATGGATAATGTCTTTGCCAACAAAAACTTTGTCGCTGATTTTCGACACCTGGAATTTTCCATCCCGCCGGAACGCAATGATTTCGTCAATATCCGAGCAATCGCAGACAAATTCGTCTTTTTTCAAACCCGTGCCAATAAAGCCTTCCTTGCGATCCACATACAATTTGGCGTTATTCGCCACCACTTCCGTTGCCTGAATCGTGTCAAAAGTTGCAATATGTGTGCGGCGCTCGCGGCCTTTGCCATATTTTTTCAGTAGGTTTTCAAAATAAGCAATCGCAAAATCGGTGAGGTGTTCCAAATCGTGGCGCACTTGTTCGAGCTCTTTTTCCAAATCGGCGATCTGCTCGTCGGCTTTGAAGGAATTGAATTTTGAAATGCGCTTGATTTTGATTTCGGTCAAACGAACAAAATCTTCTTGTGTTAAATCGCGGAACAATTTCAAACGCTTGTCGTCTTTCTTGGGTTTATCGCTTGGAGTGACCACATATTTTCGCAAGCCATTGTCAATCGCAGCCAACACCGCCTCCCAGGTTTCGCATTCTTCGATATCGCGGTAAATGCGCTTTTCGATGAAGATTTTTTCAAGACTGGCGAACAGCCATTTCTCCATCAGCTCGTGCTGCTTGATTTCCAACTCGCGGCGCAGGAGATCTTTGGTGTTTTTGGTGTTGATCTCCAAAATCTCCTCAACAGTAAGGAAATAAGGCTTGTTGTCAATGATTACACAAGCATTCGGCGAAATCGAAACCTCGCAATCGGTAAAGGCGTATAGCGCGTCAATGGTCACATCGGGCGAGGTGCCGGGTGCCAATTCAATAGCAATTTCTACATCTTTGGCCGTGTTATCGGTGACTTTTTTGATCTTGATCTTGCCTTTTTCAGTGGCTTTTACAATGCTATCCTGCAAAGTTGCTGTTGTGATGCCGTAAGGAATATCTCGCACGGCAAGGGTAGATTTATCCACAACCTCAATCTTGGCGCGTACTTTCACCTTGCCGCCGCGCTTGCCACCTTGATAATCGCTCACATCAATCGAGCCGCCGGTCGGGAAATCAGGATAAATCGTAACTTTTTTGTCTTTTAAAATTTGAATCGAGGCCTTGATCAGTTCGATAAAATTATGCGGTAAAATCTTCGTAGAAAGCCCTACTGCAATACCTTCCGCGCCCTGTGCCAACAAAAGCGGGAACTTCATGGGTAGATTGATCGGCTCTTTTTTGCGACCATCATAAGACAATTGCCACTCGGTCGTCTGCGAATTAAAGGCTACTTCCAATGCAAATTTTGTCAACCGCCCCTCGATGTAACGCGCAGCCGCCGCATCATCGCCTGTGCGAACATCGCCCCAGTTGCCTTGGCAATCAATCATTAAATCCTTCTGCCCCAGATTCACGAGCGCATCGCCGATGGCAGCGTCGCCGTGCGGGTGGTACTGCATCGTCTGCCCGATCACATTGGCGATTTTGTGGTAGCGCCCATCATCCATCTCCTTCATCGCGTGCAGGATGCGTCGCTGTACTGGCTTCAGTCCATCGTGTACCGAAGGCACGGCGCGTTCCAGAATCACATACGAAGCATAGTCGAGAAAGTAATCCTGGTACATCCCGTTCAGCGTGGTCAGATGCCCTTCGCCGTTGCCGTTATCGTTCAAATCTACTTTTATGATCTTGTCACTCATTTCTTATTGCTTGCAGCTGATTCGAATGCGAATATACGAAAAAATAGATTTTAAAACAAAAAGTTTTGTAAATTGGAATCATTTTTTGAGCTATTGCCTTAAACGCAATAACTATTTAAATTGTAAATTATTAAAAAAACACCGCTAATGATCGCTTACCAAAATACCTAAGATGGTCTTGCTGGATTCATGATACTTTATTTTTAAAGCCCGAAGATTCATTATGCTATCATAAAACCCCATTTTCTTTTAAAAATCCACGCAACTGCCCCGGCGACTCAAAACGCACCGCTTGCAAACCTACACTTTGTGCTCCTGTTACATTCTTTACATTATCATCGATGAATAAAGCCCTTTGCGGCTCTACTTGATAGCGATCAATTAATAAATTGTAAATACGCGGATCGGGTTTGATGAGTTTTTCTTCACCTGATACAACGATGCCTTCAAACCAATGCAAAAAATCATATCTTTCCAATGCGGTAGGGAAGGTCTCGTGCGACCAATTGGTCAATGCTAATAAACGATGGGAATCTTGCTTGCGCAATATGTCTAAAATTTCAACCGTTTCTTCAATCGCGCCACCCAACATCTCGCGCCAGCGCCCATAATAGGCACGGATTTGCGACTCATAATCAGGTCGTTCTTGCACCAATATTTCGGTTGCTTCTGCTAATGAGCGACCAGCATCTTGTTGGATATTCCAATCGTGGGTGCAGATATTTTCAAAAAAATAATACATTTCTTGCTCGTCGTCAAATACATTGCGGAAAACGTATTCAGGATTCCAGTCAATCAAAACGCCGCCGAGGTCAAAGATGATCGTGTTTAAATCTTTCATAGTTGTATCGGTGTTTCGTTTTACACGCATGGCATAAAGGCTTATAGGTGTAAGGCATCATAATATCAATCAACCACCGTTCCACTCTTTTCGTGCCGAACGTGTATTTTTACCGTTTGCAAAATGATTAAAGCCAATATAAAGAATCCACTCAAAGCTAAAACACTCACACGCATACTGCCCGTCAACTGACCAATGATTCCAAAACTGAAGGTACCTAATACCGTTGCCACTTTTTCGATGACATCATAAAAACTAAAATAAGACGTCGTATCGGGTGTATTTTCCGGCAATAATTTAGAATAGGTCGAGCGCGCCATTGCCTGCGTACCGCCCATCAAGATACCTACGGATACCGCTGCTATATAAAATTGCGGTTTTGTATCTATAAAATATACAAATATGCAAGTGACCATCCAGATAAAGAAAATAACCGAAAGCGTAAATTTATTACCTTTCCAGTCGGAGAGTTTTGCAAAGACAATCGTACCCAATACCGCCACCAATTGTAGTATTAATATAATAAGAATCAATTCAGCGCTGGCAAAATGTAATTCTTTTTCCGCAAAAGTAGCCGCAAGATATAGCGCTGTCTGCACACCGGCGCTCGCACAAAAAAATGCGACCAAAAACATACCAATACTGCGCTGCTGTTTAGCTGCATTCCACACCTTTTTCAATTCCTGAAATCCCTTTTTCAATACTTGCGGCGGCATTTCCTGACGTTGATCTTTGGGGAGTCTTTTAAAAGGAATTTGCGCAAAGCCAATCCACCACAAACCCACCATTACAAAGGCAAGCCGTGTGGCTACACCTTGATCTTTTAATCCAAAGAATTCATAATATTGAATAATAACCAAATTAACAACCAGAAGAATTACACTCCCGATAAAGCCATAAGAAAAGCCTTTGGCGCTTACATCGTCGTATTTATCTTCGCTTGCAATAAGTGGTAAATAAGAATTGTAAAACACCAATCCTCCTGCAAATCCCATCATCGCCACGATAAAAGTAATCGTACCCAGCGTCAGTGTGCCCATGCCTTTGAAAAAAAACAAAGCAATACAAGCCAAGGCACCCATTGTGGTGAAGGTTCTCATAAAAAACTTCCGGCGACCGCTATAATCGGCGATACCCGAAAGCAGGGGAGAAGCTGCCGCTACCAGCAAATACGCTGCTGAAATGGCATAAGCGTATAAACTTCCATCCGACATTTCCATGCCCAATACATTGACCGTATCATCGGCTACTGCTATGAAATAAACGGGGAAAATAGCTGCCGTAATGACCAATGCGAAGGCCGAATTCGCCCAGTCAAAGAAAGCCCAACCACGAATAATACGCTTATCATTTATTTGAAAACCGGGAGTTGTATTCATGTCTGGTATTTAATTTCCGGGGAAAGATAGATAAAAGGGCGATAAGGTGATAGGAGAATGGCTTGAAAAGTTGAAGGATTGACAGCATGAAGGATTGAAAAGCAAAAATGAATACACTTGTAATCACACCTTTTTTATACTAATTTGTCTTTACATTTGATTGATCACGTTATTAAAAGTCGATTCTTGGTTACTTTTCGTACAATATATGAGAACGAATGGATTGACGCTGTGTTGATTACAGCTTCTTATGCTGGCGCTTATACTGAAAAAGATTTCACAAATTATCCGGCTGTTTCGTTTCCATTATATTCAGCGTATCAATATAAAGCGGGAAGTTTTTTGCAAATACTAGATTCTAACGTTGTGTTACTAGAAACAAGACCGCTTGAATTCGAGGTATCAAAATTTGATTGCTTTCAAGAAGATCGTACACTTTGTATTTTTTTTAAAGATATGCTGCCGGAGTATTTTTGTAAGAAAAATACAGAACCTGTAATGCAGATACGTCGCACACCAAAGGAAGCGATATTGGCTCATTTTATTTTGAAGACTTTAGAAACGCAAGAAATACAAAGTATTGAACAGGCTATTTTTCAATTATTAGATTCTTTATTTACACATCGGGAGCGTGTTACTTTTATTACTACATCCAAATTACCTTTTTCTATCCAACGCATTGATCAAGCGAAAGCCTTTATTTATGAACATTTCAGTGACGATATTGGTATTACTGATATTGCGTCATGTGTACATCTAAGTCCTTTTCATTTTTCCAGGGTATTTAAAAAATGTACAGGCTACGCGCCTTACGATTACTTATTATTAGTGCGCATTGAGCAGGCAAAAACAAGTTTAGGATCAGGTAAGGACATTACGGAAACCGCCTTTAATACTGGATTTAACAGTCTGGAAAATTTTTCTTATACCTTTAAAAAAATTACGGGATTCTCACCTTCACAATTTCAAAAGAGCAAGATTTCTAAAGTTTTCCTTTCCACTATTTAGTTGATTTGTGTTATTAACTCATATCACCATGACTGAACAAAAGAGTAAGCGAATCATATCAATTGATTTGCTTAGAGGAATCGTAGTGGCGTTGATGGCACTTGACCATGTGCGCTTTTTCTTTCATGCAAGCGCCGCAGAATTTTCACCTACCAATTTGGAGAAAGCTTCGGCAATGCTATTTTTCACGCGATGGATTACGCATTTCTGTGCGCCTTTATTTCTATTGCTGGCTGGTGTTTCCGCTGCGCTGATGGTTAATAAAAAAGGCATAAAAAGCACTACATATTTTCTCTGGACGCGGGGTTTATTTCTTATCATATTAGAATTGTTAGTCTTTCGTTTTGGCTGGAATATTACCGCATTTAATCACTGGGAGGCCCATCAAATGCTGGTGATTTCCATGATTGGTATTTGCATGATTATTCTTGCAGGACTTATTTACTTGCCACCTAAAGTGATACTGGGCATTGGTTTATTTATTGTATTATTACATAATTTATTACAAAATGTTCAAATATCACCCGAATCATCATTTTATAACCTGTGGGTGCTCGCTTATAAAGGCGGCGGCATGGCGCCAATGGGTATCTTTAGGGTCTTTGTTTTATTTGCATTTTTGCCTTATCTGGGCATCATTAGTTGTGGTTATGGCATAGGGCAATTATATACAAATAATTACACACCCGAAGCGCGAAAGAAAATATTATTAATTGCCGGAAGCGCTTGTATCGTTTTGTTTATCATCCTTCGTACCTTCAATATTTATGGCGATCCCAGCCACTGGTCGCCTCAGAAAAATACATTATATTCTTTCTTATCCTTTATCAATACCACTAAATATCCAACTTCGCTTCTTTATACATTGATGACCATCGGGCCAGGATTGATATGCCTTGCGCTTACTGAAAATGTTAGAGGCAGAGTGAATCAGTTTTTTGTCGTGTTGGGTAGCGTACCGATGTTTTATTATATTTTACATCTTTTCTTGATACAATTAAGTTCACTTCTTTTAACTGTAATTATATTCAACGAATTTGGCATCCAAAAATTTAATTTGACAACGGTTTATATTGTCTGGATATTAGTCATTTTGATTCTATATCCAATTTGTGCGGCTTATCGCAAGTATAAATTTGCGCATCCTGAAAAAATTTGGTTGAGTTATATCTGATTGAAATAAAGTTCAGTCATTTTGAATTTGAGTAAATAAAAAATTAATACTTCATTATTAAAACATAAAGCCTATGAAAAAGATTATAATATTTATTTTTATGCTTTTTAGTGCTGCAATGATTTTAGCTCAAAGTAGCGCTGATTTGAAAAAGCAGGGCTATATTGCTATTCAAAACAAAAATTTTGCTGAAGCAGAGACCTATTTTAAAAAGGCCGCAGAAATAACACCTGAAGACTTTCAAATTTGGATAGTTCTTGGTTTTGTTCAATTGGAACAAAAAAAATATAAAGAAACCCTTGCTAATTTACAACAATCATACAAAATCGCACCTCGCCAAAAACAAAAAAATGATGCTCGTTTTTTTTTGGCAAAATATTATTTGACTCAAAATGATAATGCAACGGCGATAAAATATGCAGCCGAAATGGCACAATATGGAGCAGGGCAGAACTACGTCAATCAATTCGATAGAGACGCAGGGTTTGAAACTATAAAAAATGATCCTAAATTCCTGGAAATCAAGGAACAAATGAAAAAGAATGCTACCCCATGTATGTATGATAGCAACTTTCAGGTGCTTGATTTTTGGGTAGGCGTTTGGGATGTGTATGTAAAAGGAAATTATCCCGATTATAAAGTTAAAGTGGCTGTTGATAGTGTCGTTCGATCTCCAGGAGGGTGTTCACTCATAGAGTTTTTTGATATGACGCCTCAAAGTAAATATTTCGGACGTAGTTTTAGTTTTTATGATGATGTAAAAAAAGTATACCGGCATCAATGGACAGGAAGCCAAGGAGACATTATCAATTATGAGGTAGTTGAATCAAAAAATAACCGATATGTTATGATGGCTACAACTACTATACCAGGAGAATCAGGTAGTACAAGGCTTAGAAGAATGACGATGGATTATGATCCTTCTGAACGGACACTGCATCAGTATATCGAAAATTCATATAATGATGGTAAAACTTGGGAGGTAGAATGGGATGCATTATTTAGAAAAATAAAGGATTTAGAATAAAATTAGTTTAATATAAATTATTTTGTTTATTATATGATTCATTGCAAACCATTGGATACCAATACTTGGGCAGACTTAGAAGCTCTTTTCGGCAAAAAAGGTGCTTGTGGGGGCTGTTGGTGCATGACCTGGCGACTTAGCAGCAAAGATTATGAACATAATAAAGGCGAAGGTAATAAAAAATTGTTTTTACAGATGGTGGAACAGCATCAGCCTCTGGGCATACTCGCTTATGATAATGAAATTGCGATAGGGTGGTGTTCAGTTTCGCCGCGGGTGACCTTAAAACGGCTTCAAAACTCCAGATTGCTGAAGCCGTTAGATGACCTGCCAGTGTGGAGTATTACTTGCCTATTTGTCAAAAAAGAATATCGAAGGAAAGGCATAAGCGCTGCACTGATAAAAGCTGCCGCCAATTATGCGTTTGAACAAGGCGCTCCTGTGGTGGAGGCTTACCCTATGATTGCTAAAAAAGAAAATGTACCCGATGTTTTTGCTTATATTGGATTGGCACAATCTTTTGAAAAAGCGGGGTTTAAATTGTTGCATCAACCTTCAGAGACCCGGCTGGTGATGCGTTTGGAAAAAGAGTCATCAAGTAATTAAGCATATTTAATTTATATAATAATTTTCATAAATTACTTATTTTCAATCTTATTGGCTTTCGACTGTTGACTGCAAAACCGCACAAACACTTAAGTTAAAAAAATGCTAAATCTTTATTGTGAATTATTATTAGACGTATAAAAC
>JANRME010000017.1:0-10766 GCA_033761835.1 Saprospiraceae bacterium | reverse complement strand
ACTGCCACGTTGATCGTGAGGCGGTTGATCGCAGTGAACTCGCCCGGGCGCGGGGCCTCTGAAGTCACTCGATAATCCACAATTGTTCCTTTAAATTCTACATTCGGCTCGTTATCAGAGAAAACCAAACGCGATTCGGTGCGAATTTTTTCTTTTAATGCTTCGGTCAGTGTTTGTTCCAAAGTCGGCGGGGCGTTGTCGGCGTTGCTTCTGAATTGTTCTACATAATAAGTTTTTACATCCTGTGAAAAACTGACGCCTGAAAATGAATAACAACCTTGCAGAATTATTATAATTGCAAATAAAAAAATAATATTTTTATTCATCTTCTCAAAATTTTATAAAAATCACCAAATCACTCTTATTGCAGATCATATTCTTTTATTTTTCGATATAAAGTACGTTCAGAAATACCCAAGTCCTGAGCGGCTTCCTTCCGTTTGCCAGTGTGTTTGCGCAAAGCCTTGCGAATCAATTCTTTCTCATTTTCAATCAAGGAAAGATTTTCATCTACCACTTCGGTATTATCATAATCTTCATCTTCTATGATAATGGGGCGAATCTGCTCTATTTCAGAAGGCTCTTCACTAAATATGTCCTGCACCCGCTGCGGCAAATCGGCAATTGCGGATTTGGCTACTTGCAAATTGGGCAAATGTAAAGCCTGTAAATTTTGTGTGTCGGACACCCGAAGATTATTGCTCACTATCAATTCCGAAATGAGCGATTTTACTGCATTCAAATCATTTTTCATATCGAACAGCAGGCTATACAAAATCTCGCGTTCCTGCATGGTAGAGCCGCCGTTTTTCGCGCCATTCATATCAGGAATCATCGGCAAATTCCGATTGGCGATGCTGGGAATGATTCGGATCAACTGCTCTGCATTAATAATTCGGTCTTCCGACAAAACCGAGAGTTGTTCGGCTACATTTTTTAATTCGCGGATATTGCCTGGCCAGCGATAATTTTCCAAGAGCAATCGAGCGCGCTCGTCCAATTGAATCGGCGGGGTGCGATATTTTTCAGCGAAATCGGATGCAAACTTTCTGAATAACAAATAAATATCTTCACGCCTTTCACGCAATGCGGGTACTTGAATCGGCACGGTGTTCAGGCGATAATACAAATCTTCGCGGAATTTATTCTTCTCAACATTTTCTTTCAAATCAATATTCGTAGCAGCAATAATCCTTACATCGGTGCGCAACACTTTGGAAGAGCCAACGCGAATAAATTCGCCACTTTCCAGCACCCGAAGCAAAAATGACTGCGTATCAAGCGGCATTTCGCCAATTTCGTCTAAGAAAATCGTGCCGCCATCATACGTTTCAAAATAGCCTTTGCGTTCGCCCGTGGCGCCTGTAAATGCGCCTTTTTCATGACCAAACAATTCAGAATTGATCGTTCCTTCAGGAATAGCGCCGCAGTTGATCGCGATAAAATTATTATGCTTGCGCGCACTGAGCGAGTGAATGATTTTGGAAAACGCTTCTTTACCGACACCGCTTTCGCCGCTAATCAGCACCGACAAATCGGTAGAAGCCACGCGCACCGCCGTGCTCAGCGCGCGATCCAATAACTCGGATTGCCCGATGATGCCAAAACGTTGTTTTATTGAGAGTAAATTATCCATTTTATTTTTCAACAATTGATGCTTAAATTAATGTGCAATCAATTGGGTATTGTCCATTTCTAAAAAGGAATGAAGAGAAAGTTTATGCTCGATTTCTGCCCAATTTTTATCAAATAATTCAAGTAAGCTTTTGTTTTTTATATTTCCAGTTGTAATCAAGAAAAGATTTTTCGGTTCATTTTTAAGCACATAACTTTCCCAAAAATCATTATCTTTTGTAATTACAATGCGGTTTTCTTCTTTTGCAACTCGCCTGATTTCAGTATCGGTCGTTCTATCTTTATCAGGTAAATCGTCGGTATGAATTACATCATAACCTTTATTACGAATAAATTTTGCCAACTGATAAGGTAATTGAGCATCTACAATAAATTTCATGCTACCAGTTTGTAAACGCTTTTTATATCTGCCAATTTAGAAGCAAAGACCAAACACGCATAGATATCTTCCACCTCTAATGAAGGATAGTCTTCGAGTATTTCCTGAGTTGTCATGCCTGCAGAAAGTAAATCTAAAATCAAAGTGACCGGATAACGCATATTGCGAATCGTAGGCTTACCATGACAAATATCAGGATTGATGGTAATTCTGGATAGTAAATTTTCCTGTTGTGATTCCATATTACTCGATGTTAAATTAAAATATTAAACAATCTCCCCCCTTAGCGTCGCACTCGTCGCATCGGTCACGCGCACGGTCACATAATCTCCGGGTCTCAAAGTCGCCTTTTTCGGAAAAACAATCATTTTATTCTGCGAATTGCGGCCTTTGAATTCCTGGTCAGAGCGCTTGGAATCGCCTTCGATCAATACTTTAAAGGTTTTTCCAATATCCGCGAGATTATGCTTGTACGATAATTGATTTTGCAGGCGGATCACTTCATCTAAGCGGCGTTTCTTGACTTCCTCCGGCACATCGTCTTTGAATTTCTTCGCCGCAGGCGTGCCCGGGCGCTCGGAATAAGCGAACATATACGACATACTGTAATTCGCAAATTCCATCATACTCAAAGTATCTTGATGTTCCTCTTCGGTTTCACCGCAAAAACCTGTAATTATGTCAGAAGAAATGGCGCAATCGGGGATGATTCTGTAAATCGCTTGCACGCGCTCCATGTACCAATCCCTGTCATAGGTACGGTTCATGCGATCCAGCACCTGGCTATTGCCACTTTGCACCGGCAAGTGAATATAATTGCAAATATTTTCGTATTTGGCTATGGTGTGTAGCACCTCGTCTGTAATATCCTTCGGATGGGAAGTAGAAAAGCGAATCCGCAAATCAGGATGCACCAGCGCCGTCATTTCCAGCAATTCTGCAAAGTTGACCACCTTGCCCGTTTCAGGATTCTCCCATTTGTACGAATCCACATTCTGACCCAGCAAAGTCACTTCCCGATAGCCGCGCTCGTACAATTCGGTTGCCTCGGCTACAATACTAAAGGCATCGCGGCTGCGCTCACGCCCACGCGTGAAAGGCACGACGCAAAACGAACACATATTATCGCAACCCCGCATGATCGAAATGAACGCCGACACGCCATTACCGTCCAGGCGCAGCGGACTGATATCCGCATAGGTCTCTTCTCTTGACAAGAAAACATTCACCCCTTTTTCGCCGTCTTCAGCGCCAGCAACGAGATTGGGCAGGTCGCGGTACGCATCAGGCCCGACGACCATATCTACCAGCTTCTCTTCTTCAAGGAATTTCTTTTTCAAGCGCTCGGCCATACAACCCAAGACGCCAACCATCGTGCCGGGGCGCTGCTGCTTCATTTTATCGAATATCCGCAGGCGCTTGCGCACGGTTTCCTCTGCTTTTTCGCGGATGGAGCAAGTATTGATCAGAATCAAATCCGCCGATTCGATGTCGCGGGTAGCGCCATAACCAATCTCCGACAGAATAGACGCCACGATCTCGCTATCGCTGAAATTCATCTGGCAGCCGTAGCTCTCGATATAAAAATGCTTGCCATTCGACAGCTTGTTCACTGGTCGTTCGTCAAAGAACACCTCGCCCTGCTTGCCTTCGTCTATCTCTTTTTGGATGCCCACCAGCGTTGGGTTATCGTCGTACAACATCTTGAAATTTGCTAATTCTAATTATAGGATCGTTTTATACAATGATCTGTTTGTAAAAATAGTTTGCAAAGATAAAGATTTTTTATCAGCAAAAATGACATTTTGGCAGTTAAAGCCGATGTTAAATTTTTCTTTTGTTTCGTTGTGCTTTTTTTATGAAACCTGCATCTTTATCAAAAACAGCATTTTATGAAAGCATTTATCGCCTGTTGTTTAGTCCTGATATTAATTTCTTGTGATCAACAAAATAAATCTGATTCTACAATTGGCCTGCAATCCAGTGGAGATTTAAGTGGAGACATCGACATGGCTCGCGCTGTGGAGGATTTTGATAAGTGGGAATCAGATCAAGCCTCTAAATCAGAGCCAATAGCTTACGCTGACGAACAGAATAATCAAAAAATTGAGTCGAAAACTGACAACAGAAAGCTTGTCCGAAGCGCTCAGATCGATATCAAGGTCGAAAATTATGATAAAGCCCGGCGGCAACTCGATGAAATGATAGCGCAATACCAGGCGGAGATTCGCAACGAAGCCCAAAACCAAACTTCCGATGGTTATCGCTACCATTTTAGTATTCGGGTCTTGCCGTCTGATTTTGATGCTTTTCTGAGCAAGCTGGAACGGATCGCTTCCTTCGTTTATGGCAAAAGCATCAGCGTGGACGATATTACTCGTCAGTACGTCGATCTGGAAACGCGCCTTGCATCCAAACGCGCCGTGATCGCGCAATATCGCAGCTTGTTACAATCCGCCAAAAATGTGGAAGACGTGCTCGCCGTGAGCGACAAACTGAATGAAGAAATCGAAGAAATGGAGTCCACCGAAGCGCAACTGCGGGTGCTCAAAGACCAGGTGCAATTCAGCACCATAGAATTGACGATGTTCGATGAATCTGTTTTGCCCAATGTAGAGCGTGCCAATTTTTGGGGTCGCGTAGGCGAAGGCATTTTTAATGGCTGGCAACTATTATTAAATCTGATGGTCGGCTTGATCACCATTTGGCCCATCGTTCTGATTCTTGTTGTCATTTTCTGGGCTATCCGAAAATACTGGCAAAAAAGAAAATTAAGCAATATCCAGGCTCAAAAAGAAACCAATTGAAAAATCCGTAAAATCATTGTATGAGTATCAAGGTCGGATAAACATTTAAGACATCCCTTACCTTTATTCTATTTTTGCGAACGCATTTGGCTTGTCTGACGTTAAAACGGAAAGTATATTTGTTGTAATTCAAAACAAACAGGTGCATGACTGCTAATAATCCAATAGATTCCAAACTGAGTACCCTTCAACTAGAATTGCTCAAGATATATGCTTTCAATCCAACTGAAGAAGAGTTGATCGAAGTGAAAAATATCCTCGCGCGCTATTTTGCCCACCGCTTTACGGAGAAAATGGCCCAAGTTGCAGAAGCGAAAGGCATCACCGACGCTGATTTGGACAAATGGCTGGAAGAAGATGAGCAATAAACTTCGCTTGGTGCTGGATACCAATGTCTTCCTGGTATCGCTTTTGCCGCATCACAAATATTGGTGGTTGTTTGAGGCTTTATTAAATCAGCAATACATTTTGCTTGTAAGCAATGAAATTCTCACAGAATACCTTGAAAAGTGTATTCAAAAATATGGCGTAACATTAACAGATCAACAATTAGATTTTCTTTTAGAACTCTCCAATGTAGAATTAGTAACCAGTTATTACAATTGGCAACTCATAGAAGCTGACCCAGACGATAATAAATTTATAGATTGTGCTGTGGCTGGGCAAGCAGATTATATTGTCACGCATGACAAACATTTTAGGGTATTGGAAACTATTTTTTTTCCCCAAGTTTCTACCATTCGTTTGGAAGCCTTAAAGCCGCTCTTAGAAATAATATGAATTCGATCCTTTGCAAATAAGGAATCCTATCAACATCGAAGCCCTATTGCATCTAATTGAACTTTATTATATATTTGTCCTACTTATTTACATCTTCTTAATACCCATCCAATAACACAGCGACTACAATTAGGTGAAATGGTCATTTTATTACTTCACCATAAAAAAGTAGTTGGCTATGGCTCAACACAATCAAATTTCCGTTATTCTAACCGACGAGGCTATGCGGGAAATTATGGACGCAATCGCTGTGATGCAGCGCAATTTGCCTTTCCTGATCAATATGACCCTCGATGAACGCCGCACCCATCTCAAAATGGGCGACCGCAGTTTCCCTTTTGTAGGCAAATCGCTGGATTATTCCAAGAGCAATGACCATCTGGTACCGCCTTTCCTAAATGTGACCGAGTTTGACAAGGACATGATGCTCATCAGCAAACTTAATATAATCGAGCGACCCCTGTTAAGCCTGACCGAAGGTATCAGCGATACCAAACTCCGCGCCGGTAGCGAAGCGTATAGCGCTGCATTGCTCTTCTACCAAGCGGTGAAGCTCGCCGCCCAGATGAATATCCCCGGCGTGAAGACCATTTACGAAGACTTGCGCGCACGTTTCCCCAGCAGAGGCGCACAACGCCCCAGCAACGGCGCAGATGAGAACGGCAACGATGCTTTCGATGAAGATTTAGATGTGTAAATTTTGTTGATTGCCCTTCTGGTACTCAAGAATGGGTATCGGCGGGGCAATTTTGCTTCATCAGATAGGAATATTCCTACCCCGATATATCAACGTTGACTCCCTGAGGATCAAAAAAGACTCCCCACTAGTCAAATTTGACTTCCTGCATATCAAAAAAGACTCCTGGCATAGCAAATTTGATACCCGCACCTATCATTAATGACTTGTCAGATAGGAACGATGACTCGCCGCATAGGAATGTTCCTACGCAGAAGAGGAAGCTTGAGTAGTGGAAGGGGAAATGAAAGCAAGAAAAATAAAGAAGGATAGCAATATCTACTTTTGCCACCCTTCATACGCTATTTGTTCGGTTGCCCTCTGCTGTAAACAGAGTTTCAACGCAGGCAATACGCCCTGAACGTTTCTTTTTTCGCTTCTGCCATCCTTGAATGACAAAACTCTGATACGAAATCGTACTGGAATAACGAAACCCTATGTTGTTGTTCCTGTTGTCTGGATTGTTCCTGTTGCGATTAGTGGTACGACAGTTGTTATCATTGTTGTTCCAAGAACCGCCCCGCACAACCCTTTTTGGGCGTATTACCTAAGCGTGAATTTCGGAAAAAATTTTCTTTCGCAGGCGAAACGTATTGGAAAAAGAAGCATGGGCTACCCAACATCCGATGCGCTGATTGGCTTTAGGAATATCCAGCGTGCGGCTGCGGTAGGCTTGGAGCATTTTGTGGAAGCGCTTTTTGAAACGCAACACATTTTCTTTTTTGAGCAAGCGGAAATGTGGGAAAACCCGATGCCCTAAAAACGCGACGCCGGTTTCTACCGGAAATACTTTGCTCTTGTCGGGATGTAAAATCAGGCGATTTTGTGCTAAAAAGCCGTCAATCTCTTTTTTCACTTGGTGTAAAAAGGGTTTTTCATTGCTGAAAATCACAAAATCATCTACATATCGGATGTAATATTTGCAACGTAGCTTCTCTTTGATGAAATGATCCAGTGCGTTGAGGTAATAATTGCCAAATAACTGACTTGTCAGGTTGCCAATGGGCAAGCCGCGCCTACGCTCGTGCGGGGTGAATAAATCGTCATTCGGGAAATAAATCAAATGTTCCTCTTGCGGATTGCTGTTGTCCAAAATCAATTCGATAAGCCAGCGCGTATCTTCACAAAGGATTTTACGACGCAATTGCGCTTTTAAAATAGCATGGTCGATGCTCGGAAAATACTTGCGCACATCACATTTTAGCACGTATTTATTTTTACGACTGAACTCCTGGTAACGCAGAATGGCTTTGTGCGTACCCTTGCCCACGCGATTGGCGTAGCTATCGTCAATCATGGCGGCTTCCAGTAAGGGGGCTATGACATTACAAAGGGCATGATGCACCACGCGGTCGCGGTAGGGCGCGGCGCTTATCATGCGGGGTTTGGGGTCGTGGATTTGGAAAGTATGATACTTGCCGGGCTGGTAGTTCTTGTTGGTTAATTCTTCCTGTAGTTGGAATAATTCTTTTTCCAGATTGATATTAAATTGTGCCACTTCCGGTAGCATACGCTTGCCGCGTTGCGCTTTTTTAGCTGCCAGGAGCAGGTTTTGAAAGGTAATGATGGATGGGTAGAGGTGGTCGAATTGTTTCATGGTAGTTTTCTAAAGATGCAGATTTATAGAAAGCTTTGGAGGAATTCTTTTTTATAATCATCCTGTACTTGGTCTTTGCCTGTCAATAGCTCCATTTTATGTTTCTAAGTTTGATCTTTGTAACTTTTTTGCATCGCCCAAAAAAGTCACCAAAAAACGCTAGGCAAATCAAACTCCTCCGTCGAACAGTGATTTGCCGGGCAGCCGCCACAAAGACTACTTCAAGATAAAATGATTGCTTCAAGGTTTGTATAACAGAATAAAAATCAACCATTCAGGTATTTTTATCCAATTTGGCAAATCTACGCAGCCGTCATACTTTTGAGCCAGCCGCCCGTTTGTTTGCCTATTTCATTCACCATGCGTTGCAGTATTTCGTAGCGGTCGGTATTGATGCAATGCAAATCGTGCGACAAACGCACCAAATAGCGCAGTTTTTCCAGCAGTAGATTCACTTTTAGCAGGTTGCTCTTCTTAAAATCCACCGATTTGGCGTAATACGCTTCAATCAGCAAGTCCAAAATGTCCATCAGGTTCAACTGGATGCGATCCGCCAGCAAAAACTTCTGCGCGCGCGGGTACTTCGCCAACTGGGGTATAATATACTTCAATAAATCATAAGTAAGGGTAAGTACGTTCTCTTTTTCTGCCATAAAAGTGAATTTTTTTTCAAAAATCGACCGCTTCGCGGTTTAAAGAACTCCAAAGGGTAAAAGGGTATCCACCTTCGCTATCGCTTCGGTGGACGAGAAAGAACTAAAGGGTAACAAACGCTCTGGAATAACGAAACCCTAAGATGAAGAGCCTGATGTCTGGATCGAACCCGTTGCGATCAGTGGAACGACAGATGTAATCATCGCTGTACCAAGAACCGCCCCGCACAACCCTTGTATCCCCGTTATCCGGTCCACGGGGATTTTCCACCCCGCGATTTTTGAATTGCTCGTAGTATTTGGCGTCATACCAGTCCCAGCACCATTCCCATACATTGCCGCTCATATCGTGTATGCCGAGTTCGTTTTCATCCTTTTCGCCCACGGGGTGCGTTTGGCTGCCCGCGTTGGCGCTGTACCAGGCTACTTTATCCAAATCATTACTACCAGCGTATTTATACCCTTTGCTTTTCTTACCACCGCGTGCCGCGTATTCCCACTCGGCTTCGGTGGGCAGGCGGTAGCCATTGGCGCGCCAGTTGATGCCGATGTTCTTGTCATTGATGGTATAGACTTGTTGGAGGTTTTGCTGCTCGCTGAGCCAGTTGCAATAAGCTAAGGCGTCGTACCAGCTTACATTGATGACCGGGCGGCGGGCGCGTCCCCGTTTTTCATCGCCGGGTTTGTCGCGTTTGGTGGCGGCGCAGAAGGCATCGTACTCTTCAAAAGTGACGGGGTACTTGCCGATGTAGAAGCTGTCCAGTTTCACCTCGTGGATGGGTTTCTCCGAGTCGTAGTCGTTGCTGCCCATTTTAAAAGTGCCGCCTTCCACGAGGATGAGGTTATCAGGAACGATGAGCTTGGGTGGGTCGGGTAGGATGATTTTTTCTTCTACTAGTGGTGGGGGAGCAGCGGCATAGGCAGTTTTTTGCTTATTTTTTTCGGCTTCTGCTTCTGCCTTGTAGCGCCCTTGTGGGTAGCGGCGTAGATACTCGCGTATGGCAGGGAGCGTACCAAGCCGCTTGGCATATTCCCAAGCTTCCCGGTCTGCCGAAGCATCCAGCAATTCATGGGCATCTTCTGCGTATCGTCCGTTGGGGTATTCGTCTAAATAATCGTCATACGCGGCAGCAGTGTCGAGGGCTTTCGCTTTTTGCCAGAGGGTTTCTTCGGGGTCGGTTTTGAGGTAGAATACAAATTCCCCGCCGAGGTCATCGGCTTTGAAGAGCGCCCCACCGATAGGGGTTTGCCCGGCATTGCGTACGGTGATTTTGGTCACTTCGTTGATGAAATCGGAGATCGGAAACTTTTCTTCGGTATTGCTGCGCAAGTAGCTGAGGATGGCTTTGGCGAAGGGACTATTGTCGCCGCGCCGTCCGTCTTCCACCTCCTCGATGCGCCCGGCAGCCAGCGCCCAGCGTGATTTGAGTCCTTCCACGCGTTCGGCTAAGACTTTCGTGCCTGCGTTTTTACCCACAATAAGTGAGCCAGAGAAGCAGCTATCCACGATCAGAAAGGTATGGCGGGAATTAATCGCGCCGATGAGCGAGCGAAGGTTTTCGTTGGAGATGTATTGATATAGTTCGTCCCATTCTGCCCCAAAAGGCACGAGGTGACCAGTGCGCGTGTCTTTGTCATAAAAACCATGCCCCGAAAAGAGTAGGAGCAGGTTATCGTTTTCGGTGATTTTTCTTTGCAATTCGCGCAAAGCGGCGTAGATGTTTTTTATGGTAGCATCGGGGTTAAATAGCTTGGTGATGTGCGCATCCTCAAAGGTATAGCGTTCCTGAAGGACATTGATAATATCATTGGCATCTTTTACGCAGTTGGAAAGCTTCTGGAAATGCTCGTACTCATCAACGGCAATTGCCAATAGGTAATTTTTACCAATGGTGGGTTTTTGAGGTGTTGTTTTATCTTGTTTGAATCCTGCTTTTGTATCAGTCGCTTTTGCCATTTGATGGGGAATAGATTTTTTATTTTCAAAGAAAGGAAATTTCGTTTAGATGAACAAAGTATCAAATTAAAATTACATGAATTATGTAACGGCAATACTATTTTTGTTGGCGGCGCTTGCTGCTTTTTCCATCCGAATCGCTATCTTTGTATAAAAGCGAAATCATGACGGCGCATAAATTGACCAATCTGCAATTGGAATTGCTCAAAGTCTTTAGTGTGG
>JANRME010000016.1:0-18942 GCA_033761835.1 Saprospiraceae bacterium | reverse complement strand
GGAGTGGAAGTCGTTGCTTGTGATCCTTCCTTGCCAATGCTGGGCTATGCTTATGAACGCCTGGGGCAAAGCGATGTAAAAGCTGAAATCGAACTGGTACACGCGGGCATTGGCGATGACATTTTAGAAAATTATATGCCTGAAGACGGCTTTGATGCGGTCGTTTGTACCCTGGTTTTATGTAGTGTTTCTGATCAAAAAGCTGCGATTGACACCATTAAGCAATATTTAAAACCGAATGGGAAATTGTATGTATTGGAGCATATTCGTTCAAATTCCTCTACTGGGCAATTCTTTCAGGATGCATTCAACCCACTTCAAAAATTCTTCGCCGATGGTTGCCATTTGAATCGACCGACCGATAAAGCTTTGAAAAGCAATGGTTTTCAGGCTTTAAACGAAGATTATTTTTCCAAAAGCCTGCCCTTTTATCAAGCGATTTTGCAGCTATAAAATATTTGTTTTAAAATTAAAAGTTTTTGTTGTAAAAGTGTTTTTTGTTTGCTAATTTTCAGACAATTAACAAACAAAATGCTTTAGCCACCATGATTCTTGAACTTTATGCGCCACCACCGCCTTTGGGCGCGTATGTGGAAATGTTCACTTTTTATGAAGATTATAACCCCGGCTACTCCGTAGAACGCTTGCTACCGGAAGGTGTTATTGAAATTATTATTGATCTGACCGAAACACCTAAATTTATTTTTGATAATGATAAACTGACCGAAATCCAGAGTTGCCGCACCGCCTGGGTATCGGGCATGCGCAATCGTTTCATCACGATAAGTGCTGGCGGCCCCCATTCTTCGATGTTTGTTATTCGTTTTCGGCGCGGCATGGCTTATCCTTTTTTGCAAATGCCTTTGCAAGAATTAAATTATCAAGTGGTGGATGCTGATTTGATTTTTTGTCGGGAATTGAATGATTTGCGCGACCAATTGCTTGCTGCTCCTACACCCCAGGCGAAATTTGCGCTTGCCGAGCATTATTTACTTCAACGTGCCAAAGGGCATTTGGAAGACATTCCTCCCGTCATTCGCTTTGCGATACAGTGCATTTCCCAACATCCGGCGACGATTGTTATCAGCGATATGGTGCAAAAGATTGGCTATTCACATAAGCATTTTCTGGCGCTTTTCAGCAAATATGTTGGTCTTACGCCCAAGCAATTCCTGCGATTGATGCGCTTTCAAAGTATAATTTACAATTTGGAACAGATGAATGAGATAGAATGGTCGCGCGTCGCTTATGAAAGCGGCTACTACGATCAGGCACATTTTATCAATGATTTCAGAGCGTTTTCGGGCTTCTCGCCTTTAGAATATATGAACGCAAAAGGGGAAATTGTGAATTACATTCCGATTCGATAGCATAAAGTCGTCAGATAATTGCAATCATCTGATGACTCAAAAGGTAAATTTTTTCCAATACTTTTTGTTTCAAGTGCCCTTTCTTTGTTTTAAAAAATAAAAGTTATGGATTTTTCAACAATTAACTGGCTGGCTGTGATCGTCGCGGCTATAAGTTCTTTCCTGATTGGAGGCTTGTGGTACTCACCAATGCTATTTGCCAAGCCCTGGATGAAAGCAAACGGCTTCACTGAAGAAGACCTGAAAGGCGCGAATATGGGCAAAGTATTTGGGCTCTCTTTTCTGTGGGCGCTCATCATGTCCGTTAATCTGGCCATGTTTCTTAATGACCCTAAGACGGATGCGGCTTTTGGCGCTTTTGCTGGCTTCGCGGCAGGATTTGGTTGGGTAGCGATGGGCTTTTTCATTGTCGGTTTATTTGAGCGGCGCAGCACCGGCTGGATGTTGATAAATGGAGCTTATATGGTAGTCGCCTTGACGGTGATGGGCTTAATTCTTGGGGCTTGGCGGTAATTGGAATTTCGTCATCTGATGACTCCCAGTCACCAGATGACGAAACATCAAGCCAGTACTTTTCGGCTCTCGATATAAGCTATATCATATTCGTGTAATAATTTTCCGAGCAGGAGGGTCACTTCGCCGGGTTTGCCATCGCCGATGATATGATGGTCGATTTGTACCACGGGCATCGCGCCTTTGGTCGTGCTGGTGATGAAGACTTCTTTTGCGGCAAGCAATTCTTGAGGGGTGACGTCGCGTTCTTCGAGTTGAAAATGCTGTTGAGCAAGCGCTATCGTGTTCTTACGGGTAATGCCATGTAATAATTTATCTTTTGGCGTTATAATCATATTGTCTTTTGTTATTATAAAAAAATTGGAGCGAACGCCTTCGCGCACAAACTGTCCATCGTGGTATAAAATTTCCACCGCGCCTTGTTGTTTCATATTGCCAGCCAGGCGAATGCCCGTGAGATAATTGATTGTTTTGGCTTCCGGCAATTCGCGTTGGTGCTGATGTAGCAATACTTTCACTCCTTTGGTCAATACATCATTATTATAAATCAGCATCGGACGCCCCAGGATAAGCAAATTTGGTTGCACCGGTGTGTAGCCATCTTCGGCGTAGCCGCCCGTCAGCACTAATTGAATGGCAGCATCATCCAATTTATTTACTTGAATTAATGCTTGAATTTGTTCTTTCAATGCTTCTTTTGAAATCGGCAAATCCAGATTCAAATGGCCCGCCGAGCGCTCAAAACGCGCCACGTAATCATCCACATACATCGGCACGCCACGGCGCACCAGGAAAAAGTCGAATACCCCATAGCCGCGAAGCGTTGCCAGGTCGGTCACTTTCAGGCTTGCTTCGGCAGCGTTGACCAGTTCGCCATTGACGTTATAATATTGAATCATAATTGGAGATTTTGTAGCAAACTTACTAAAGAGTTGACAATTTCGTCGAAAAAAGGACTTCAGTAATGAAAATTGGGTACTATATTTTGTTAAATTTCGCCATTATTTTCACCTAAAATAAACAAACAATGACCATTCTTTTATTGATCGGCGGATTAGTTCTTTTGATTGCAGGCGCGGAAGCGCTGGTGCGCGGCGCATCTAAACTGGCAGCAGCGGTAGGCATTTCACCGCTCGTGATTGGCCTGACCGTAGTAGCTTATGGCACGAGCACACCCGAATTGGTCGTGAGTACCATTTCCAGCCTCGAAGGAAATCCTGACATTGCAGTGGGTAATGTGGTGGGTAGCAATATTTTCAACGTGTTGTTTATCTTGGGCATATCTGCCTTGATCGCACCTTTGGTGGTATCGCAGCAGTTGGTTCGGCTTGATGTGCCTATTATGATTGCGGTTTCGTTGCTCGTGGTTATGATGGGTTGGGATGGTAAAATCAGTTTTTTTGAAGGTATTTTTTTAGTCGCAGGTATTATAACCTACACCATTTTTTTGATACGACAGAGCCGAAAAGAGAAAAGTAAGGAAGTAAAAAAAGAATACGAACAAGAATATGGCGATGGGAAAGCCAAAAAACCTTATCAATGGTTGATTAATACAGTATTGGTACTGGTGGGGCTGGCGATGTTGGTGGTAGGTTCTAACTGGCTGATTGACAGTTCGATTACGATTGCAAAACAGCTCGGCGTGAGCGAATTGGTTATCGGCTTGACGATTGTAGCGGCCGGTACTTCCCTGCCCGAAGTGGCTACTTCTATTTTGGCGACTATCAAAGGCGAACGCGACATCGCGGTGGGCAATGTAGTGGGCAGTAATATTTATAATATTTTGGCGGTATTGGGCGTATCTTCTATCGTTTCCCCCGATGGGTTGCCCGTTTCTCAGGCGATGATGCAATTCGATATTCCGGTGATGATTGCTACAGCAGTTGCCTGTCTGCCTATTTTTATGTCGAGTCATACCATTAAACGTTGGGAAGGCGCAGTTTTCCTCGGATATTACATTGCTTACACGGTTTATTTAGTTCTAAATTCTACCAAACACAGCGCTTTGCAAGCATTTGAAACCGGTATGATGTGGTTTGTAATTCCTATTACACTTTTGACATTAATTGTTATTACTGTACAATCCATCAATAATCGCCGTAAATCCAAGGTTTAATAAAATTTGCTGATCGAATCAATTTTATAAAAGTTCAGCATATGACTATTTTACTACTCCTCGGCGGAAATGGCCGTGAGCATGAGCAGTAATGTGGACATTGCGGTGGGCAACGTAACGTGGTAGGCAGTAATATTTTTAATACACTGGCGGTATTAGGTATTTCGGCGTTGGTGCCTCCGTCAGGAATTCCTGTATCTCAGGCAGCTTTGCAATTTGATATTCCGATTATGATCGCGGTGGCGATTGCTTGTTTGCCGATCTTTTTCACCGGCCACACCATTCGGCGCTGGGAAGGTTTTGTATTTCTTGGGTTTTACGTTGCCTATGTCGTTTATTTAATTTTGGCGGCATCCAAGCATAGTGCCTGAGAAGCTTTTGACGTGGCGATGATGTGGTTTGTATTGCCAATTGCTGTATTGACGCTGATCGTGACGGTTATTTATGCAGTGCGCAAAGGCGAGCGTATCCGAAGATAAAAATGTGAAGCACAGACGCATCCGCATTTCACATTTCTTATCTCACATTTCATATTTGATTAATCTCTTGGCGCCCGGGCTACTTCATTTTTCAAAGGCGGCACGGTCTTCAAATACGCCCAAACCGCTTTTATTTCTGCCGTATCCAAAATGGCATAAGGCAACATGGGGTAACGGATTGGTCCGTTCGGTGACTGCCCTGTTTTTAAAGTAGTCAGGAATTGCTCCTCTGTCCAGTTACCGATGCCGGTTTCTTTATCAGGTGTAATGTTTGCACTGGGAATCAAATTTCCATCAAAGTCCAGCATTGGATTGCCACCTCCAAAAAAACCAGCTGATTTTTCTGGTTCCAAGTCGTTTACAGTAGCGAAGTCTTCAGAGTGGCAAGCGAAGCAACCATAAACTCCAGTGGCAATATAGCGGCCCCATGCGATTTGATCGGTGGTATCCGGCAGTGGAATAGCTTTTTCCGGCATCGGTAGTGGTTTGAATGCAAATTTCAACAATGCTTTGGACAGAAATGTCAATTCGTTTTTAGCATTATCTTTTTCTGAAGGAGCTAATCTTGGATCATCCGAACGCAACCAAGCAATGATGGAATAAACATCTTCTTCCGCCATGTGAGGAAATTTGGGCATCATCGCAGCGAATGTTCCATCTTTTCGCAAGCCACTGCGAAGGAAGGCGTAAATTTCTCCATCCGACCAGGCACCAATACCTTTTTCAGGATGCTGCGTAATGTTAAAAGAATGGATTTTACCAAATGATAATGGAACATCCAGCATGTGTTCTCCGCTCAACTTCTTATCCTGCCCTGTATGGCAAATTACACAAAGCATGGAAGCCAGTTCTGCGCCTCGTGCGATCCGCTCAGGCGTAGCTTCAACTTTTAAATCAGGGATAGTGGGTGGGTCGTAGGTAGGAGCAGGCGCAAATGCAACCCAGGCAACCAAAGCGCCAATGATGAGTACTAAAATGCCGAGAATCCAGGCGGTAATTTTAAGGAATCGTTTCATTTTGATGAAAGTTTTAGTGTTTGATGAAATATGATTGAAGAAATAATTTTTCGGACGTTTCCAATTTAAATTTCTCAAAACACCACCTGTTGTTGCAAAAATGGGAATTTAATTCTTATTGTACAAATGTTAGAATGATAAATATTGGAGTTTGAATAATCGAGGCTTGTTTTTTTAAACTTTTTGTTTTAAATTTGAAGCAAAAAATCACCTATGCAAGAAACATTTCAACTTAGAGATGTATTCAACCCTACAATAATCCAAGATTTTGCTGCTGCCATCAAGTCGAATTGGTCAGATTTTGATGAAGTCGGTTTTAAAAATGAAATTATTCCAAAATTCCCCGAACTCAGCTACGGCGGTCGTTCTAATTTGATCACGGAAAAGCTCCGCGAATTCTTGCCCGATGATTACCCTACGGCGATTGATATTTTACTGCGTTCCTTGATGCCAGAATTGGAGATTGAAGAAATCAGTGGTTTTGAGCGCTTTATTGTGATGCCGCAATGCGCTTTTGTAAGTCGCTATGGCAGAGACCATTGCGAGGTTTCGATCAAGGCTTTATACGAAATGACCAAACGCTTCACCGCTGAAGGGGATTTGCGCACTTTTATTGAATTAGAACCCGAACGAACCATGGCGATGCTGCACGAATGGTCACAAGATTCCAATTGCCATGTGCGCCGCCTTGTGAGCGAAGGGACGCGCCCGCGTTTGCCCTTGGGGCGACGGCTGAAAATGTTTATTGACAATCCGAAGCCTTTGATGGCGTTATTGGATAAGCTTATTCCTGAGTCGACTTTGCTGGTGCGCCGCTCGATTGCGAATAATTTGAATGATGTTGCCAAAGATAATCCTGATATTGTCGTAGAAACGCTGGAACGCTGGCGACACAAGCATCCGAGCGAAGAGATGGAATGGCTCATCAAACATGCTTCGCGTACTTTGATCAAGATGGGGCATTCAGGAGCATTGAAACTGCTGGGCTTCAGCGATGGCGCGGCGGCCAGATTGGAAAACTTTCGAGTAGTGCAACCCAAGATTAAAGTCGGTGATTACCTCGAATTTTCGTTTGATTTGATTTCTGAAGGAGAACAAGAGCAACATTTGGCGATTGACTTCGTCGTTTATTTTATGAAATCCAATGGCAAGCACGCACCGAAAGTGTTCAAATTGACCACCAAAACCATTCAGCCCGGCGAAAAAATCCAACTCAAGAAGCGGCATTCCTTCAAAAAAATTGGCATCCGACCTTATTATGCTGGCGAGCATCGGGTAGCGATTCAAGTGAATGGGGAGGAGAGTGAGGCAGTACGTTTTTGGTTGGAAACAAATGTTTGAATAATTACCTTAGTAGCAATCAACTCGTCGTCTATTTTTGTGTTTCCATAGAATATTTTAACATTTTTTAACTATTCCAAATTATATTCATCCCCGGAAAAAACAATTCAACACCTTATGAGTATCCTCCGTTTAGATCATGTTGTAAAAACATACGACAAGCACGTTGCCGTGGATCGAGTGAGCTTTGAAGTGCCAAAAGGCAGTATTTTCGGGCTACTCGGCCCTAATGGCGCTGGCAAAACTTCGCTCATCCGCATTATCACCACCATTACAAAGGCAGATGCTGGAATCGTGTACCTTGATGGAGAAAAGCTAAACAGTCGCCACCCGGAGCAAATTGGCTATATGCCTGAAGAACGCGGCTTGTACAAAAAAATGAAGGTGGGCGACCACCTGATGTATTTAGCGCAACTCAAGGGATTATCCAGAACACAGGCGCGCCAGGAAATCGATCATTGGTTTGAAAAATTTAGCATCAAGGATTGGTGGGCAAAGAAGATTGAAGAGCTATCCAAAGGGATGCAGCAGAAGATTCAATTTATCGCTACGATCATTCACCGCCCGAAATTACTCATTCTCGACGAGCCTTTTTCCGGTCTTGATCCGATCAATACGAATCTGATCAAAGACGAAATTTACGAATTGCACAAAAACGGCACGAGTATTCTCTTTTCGACGCATCGTATGGAACAAGTAGAAGAAATCTGCGAAAAAATTGTGCTGATTAACAAAGGTCAAAATATCCTCGAAGGCGAGGTGAAAGCTATTAAAAATCAGTTCAAAGAGAATTTGTTTAAAATTGATTACGAAGGGACGTTGCCAACTGACTTAGCTCAAAGAGTAAGCATTGTAAAACAAAACGAGCATTCTATCACAGTGCAACTGCCCGAAGAGCGCGAGTCGAATCGGCTTTTGCAGTATTTCTTGCAAAACGGGATTTATATTCATGCTTTTAATGAAATATTACCAACACTAAATCAGATTTTTATAAAACAAGTGGAAGATTCTAATATGACAAGGTGACTTGGAGAAATGGAGACCTGAGCAATATGCAACAAGAAACGAGCGACAAGAAACCTCAAACCTCATTCCTCAAACCTGAATTAACATGAGCAAACTCGGACTTATCATAAAAAGAGAATACCTCACCCGTGTCACGCGGCGTTCTTTCATCCTTGCTACAATCCTTACGCCGCTGGGCTTTGCGGTATTTTTTATTGTGGCGGGCTTTATTTTTGCGTACCAAAGCGACGACTCCAAACGCGTAGCCGTGATTGATGAAGGGAAAATTTTAAAAGGCGTCATAAAGGATGAAAAAAATCTGTATTTCAAATTTGTAGATTCTGACTTAGAAACGCTGCGTAAAAGCTTTGATCAAATGGATTATGATGGCATTCTGGTACTGCCAGCTATTAAAAATATCCTTGATCAGAGCTATACGATTTATTACTATTCCGACAAACAACCCACGCTTGATGTAGAAACCTTTATCAAACAACGCATCAGCAATAGCTTGCGGGATTATAAAATTGACCAACTAAAATTAGAACGTCAACAACTCGAAGCGCTTGATACCCGCATCGAGCTTGACCCGGAGCCGATTGATCCTACTGGTTCGGATTCCAGCAAACTGACCGGTGCGATTGCTGCAGGGATAGGTAGTATTATGGGGATTATCATGTATATGGCGGTTTTTATATATGGTATGATGGTAATGCGTAGCGTGATGGAAGAAAAAACAAGTCGTATCGTAGAAGTGATGATTTCCAGTGTGAAGCCCTTCCAACTGATGCTTGGCAAAATCATAGGAGTAGGAGCGGTAGGCCTTACGCAGGTAGCAATTTGGGCGATTTTGATACCGCTTATCAGCATTGCCGTTAATTTAATTTTTGGTTTTGACAGTACCCAAATGAATGCGCCTACGGCTTCTGCCGAAATCAATGCTGACGATACAGAAGCGATGATTGCTTTGGCTATGAGCGAGTTGACTGGACAAAACTGGTGGTTGATTCTGCCATTGTTTATACTCTATTTTTTGGGTGGTTATTTCCTGTACTCATCCTTATTTGCAGCGGTTGGCTCAGCAATGGGCGACGATCTGGGGGAAGGGCAGGCGCTTACACTACCGATTACCATTCCAGTCATTTTAGCTTTTTATATCATGTTTGTGGCGGTGCAGGCGCCCAACTCTAGCCTGGCGGTCTGGTCTTCGATTTTTCCCTTGTTTTCACCCATTGTAATGCCCGCGCGCTTGGCCTTTGGACCGCCGCTATGGGAAGTTTTATTGTCATTGGGCGTTTTAATCGCAACGTGTATTTTCTTTGTGTGGCTATCGGGCAGGATTTATCGGGTTGGCATCTTGATGTATGGCAAGAAAGTATCGTTCAAAGAATTAGGCAAGTGGCTATTTTATAAGGATTAAAAAGTGCAGCTCCGAATTACATTCGGAGCTACGTTCGTTTACGTTAGGCGTTCTCTCAGGGTATGTCAGAAACACCTCTCAAAGTTGTGTTTGTTCTTCCTCTTTTAAAGGCGGAAGTTGTATGTAGAATAAAAGAATACGCAATTAGAAAATTATAAAGCGTAAAATTAGTTGAATTTTTTCATATACAAAATTTTTTGATAGTTAAAATTCAAATCTCTAATGGGATCCTATTGACTTTAGCAGTATTTCTAATGCCCACAGAAAAATTTTGATTTCCTTTCCGTTATAATTTTTGGTATTTTTCCAAGATTTCCATAATTTCATTGCGATGAACCATTCAGAGTTGAAATAACATTCTGACTTTTTGAAAGCGACTTTAGAATAATTGCCTTGAAAACGCTGAAAAAACGGTGATTTTTGGCATTGGAATTCCAAAATTCCCGCTTGAACATTGTAACAAGTGTTGAGGAAATACCTCAAGCGATGTGGGCATATTTTTTCACCATTCAAAAACCAGTCTCTATGGACTTCGACACGAGAAACATTAGAAACGTTGTACTTTTAGGACACTCCGGCTCGGGTAAAACGACATTGGCAGAAGCCATGCTATTTGAAGCAGGCGAAACCACCCGCCGGGGTACGGTAGAAGATCAATCTACGGTTTCGGATTACACCGATTTGGAGCATGAGCGGGGTAATTCTATTTTTGATGCCTCGATGCACGTCTCCTGGAAGGATTCCAAAATCAACATCATTGACACGCCGGGTTTTGATGACTTTATCGGCGAGGTGATTTCAGCAATGAAAGTAGCCGATACGGGGCTGATGCTGCTGAATGCACGAAGCGGTGTGGAAGTCGGTACGGAGCTGATTTGGGAATACGTGGAAAGTTTTAAGACACCCACGTTATTTGTTATCAACCAATTAGATCACGAAAAATCGGATTTTGATATGACGCTGGAGCAAGCTCAGGCTCGCTTTGGTAATAAGGTGGTTCCTATTCAATATCCTTTAAATCAAGGTATAGGTTTTAATAAAATCGTGGATGCCCTACGCATGGTGATGTACGTGTTTCCGCCACAAGGCGGCAAGCCAGAAAAACTGCCAATCCCCGACAGTGAAAAAGCGCGCGTTGATGAGATGCACCGCGTTTTGGTAGAAACCGCTGCTGAGAACGATGAAGGATTGATGGAGCGCTATTTTGAAGAAGGTACGCTCTCGGAGGAAGATTTGACCAAGGGTTTGCGCATTGCCATCGCGCATCAGCAGATATTTCCAGTGTTTTGTTGCTCTGCTACGCAGGATATGGGCAGCGGCCGGGTCATGGGTTTTATCAACGATGTTTGTCCTTCACCTGCCGATCGCCCTGCCGCCGATTTGGTGGGCGGAAAAACCTTGGCTTGCGATTCTAAAAGCGATACCACGGTTTTTATTTTTAAAACGGTATCAGAACCAAGAGTTGGTACGCTTTCATACTTTAAAGTTTATTCAGGTACATTACATACTGGCGATGAATTGGTTAATGCACATAACCGCAGCGCCGAGCGTTTCGGTACAATCTATGTTGCAAATGGAAAAGATCGTCAGATCGTGAATAAATTAGCTGCGGGCGATATTGGTGTGACGGTAAAATTAAAAAGTTCTCATACGAATAATACCTTGAACCCGAAGGGAATAGATCGAGAAATCGAGCCGATGCACTTCCCGGAGCCGCGTATTCGGGTGGCCGTGAACCCACCGAGCAAAGCCGAAATGGAAAAATTGATAAAAGCCCTGCATTCTATCGCAGAGGAGGATCTTACCTTGATTGTAGAACAATCCAAGGCTTTGAAACAAACGATTTTGCACGGACAGGGGCAATTGCACCTTGATCTTATCAAGCATCGCATCGAAATGGTGCATGGCGTGACAATGGAATTTATTCAACCGCGCATCCCTTACCGCGAAACAATTACCAAAGCTTCTGACACACAGTATCGTCATAAAAAGCAATCGGGCGGTGCCGGCCAATTCGCGGAAGTGCATATGCGCATCGAGCCTTATTATGATGGAATGCCTGATCCAAGCGATCTTTCTGTGAAAGATCGGGAAGTGGATGAGTTACCCTGGGGCGGCAAATTGGTTTATTATTGGTGTATCGTAGGTGGTTCGATTGACAAGCGTTTTTCTAACGCGATCAAAAAAGGTATTTTTCAAAAGATAGAGGAGGGCCCGCTCACGGGTTCGTATTGTCAGGATATTCGAGTCTGTATCTTTGATGGAAAAATGCACCCGGTGGACTCCAACGATATGGCTTTTATGTTGGCTTCGATTCAAGCGTTCCGACAGGCATTTGATGGCGCTGGCGCGCAAATTTTGGAACCGATTTATGATCTCGAAATCCTTTGCTCCGATGATGTAATGGGCGAAATCATGGGCGATTTGCAAACCCGCCGCGCCATTATTCAAGGCATGGAAGCCTCCGGGCATTATCAGAAAATATTAGCGAAAGTGCCTTTGGCAGAGTTACATAATTATTCATCTACGCTGCGCTCGCTCTCGCAGGGGCGTGCGAAGTTCAGTCAAAAATTTGCTGAATACAGCCCTGTTCCGCACGATATTCAATTGCGATTAATTGAAGAACATAAAACGGAAATGGCAGAAGTGTAAAATTAAAACCTTACAGGTTTTCAAAACCTGTAAGGTTTTTCCGCTCAAAAGCAACCATCCGCAGTAGCCACGCCTGCTCCCAGCCAAATATGCATTTTGGCATTAGGATAATCGATTTCTACCCTTTTGCAAGTAAAAGCATCAATACCAATCAATCCATCTACGCGAAGGCATCGGCCAGTCGGGATTTCAAAATCGGTCAACAAAAGCCCAGGTGTCGTCAAGGTCAATACACCATCGATGATCATCTCTTTGAAAACCATATAATCCGCTTGTTTGCTACCTGCTGCCGCGCCGGTGAAATTGAGTTTATCTTGTCGAAGCGCGTGTAAAGCCGCTTGTTTATGCCAGCTTTTGTCCAACACATTGATCGAAGCACCCGAATCCAGACCGAGATATACTTTTTGCTTCATGCCGACGTCAGTTTCAAGTACAGGTATATGCCCACAAAGATTAAAATCCAAGGAATGATCGGGTCTTGCCGCGTTTAATTGTTTTGATGTGCTTACGGTTTTCAGCGTGATGATCTGATCTACATAATTGATTTCCACCACATAATCTTTAATAATATCAAAACCGATCAAACCTAATATTGGATAACCCAACTGCTTTTCCAGCACTGAAAGATCGGCTACCGGACAAAACATTTTCTCCCGAACGATATTTCCCCATTGGAACTGCCCTACTTTGGTCGCTTTGAGTGCCACACCATTTTCTATGATATTAGTGGTTTCTCCAGCATTTTCCACAATTTTTTTGCCAGGAAAACGATTTTGATTCAGCGTCAGATGTGAAGCGCCGGTGTCGAATAGAAACATTCCTTTTTGTCCATCCACGCTGGCTTCGGTGAGCATCAAGCGTTTGGAAATGCCAAAATCCACGATGGAAAATACTTCTGGTTCGAGAGTAGGTGCGGGGTGAGGTTGCCTGCCCAGCAATAGCAAGGCAGTCAGCAATACGAGTGATTTCATTAGGTTTAATGTTTTTCGTTTGCGATAAAATAAGATTGCCGTGGCGTTTGGGGTCGGGTGATATTAAATTCAGTAATTTTAAATATTTATGTCGCTTTCTATGATTGAGATGGTATTCAATTTGTTTGCTTATTAGAAGGACGAGCCTTTCAATTAATAGTTGCAATCAATGGTCGAGTGTAATCCACTATTGGTCGAGGTTTTGGCGCAGCCAATGAAATACTTAACAAAAAGAAAATACTTTTTATTCGAACTTTGCCGCAAAAATTGGGTTCAAAAAGATACATTATGCCATGTAAATCAAAATTTTACAAAAGACAGAAATATCCTAATTATTGAAAAAGATGAATATTTGTTAAAGAAAATCATGGATAAAGTCGTTTGTCCGCGAGGATTTGACGATATTCGCACCTGCGTAATACTTTCGGGGAAATTTGTCTCTTTATTTCTTATTTCGACGTATTGATTCGCAGGCGAGTTGAACAAATGTATTCTTTAAATTAAAAATAAATTCTATATGCTCATTATTGATGTAAAAGACAACGAAGGCATTGACAAAGCACTCAAACGCTACAAACGCAAGTACCAACAGTCTCAAATCATTCAACAATTGCGTCAACGTCAACATTTTACCAAGCCTTCCGTGAAGCGCCGCAATGAAATTCTGAAAGCGGTGTACAAACAGCAAAAACAAGAGGAAGAAGGAGGCGATTCTATCGGATAATCCTGCTGCCATTATTTTTCTTTTCTGCGTATCTTGCCGACAAAACTGCTCATGTCTGTTCGCCTCGACACGTGGTTAGCGCTGCATAAATACTTCGAGTCCCGCGAGAAAGCACGAATCGCAATCGAAGAAGGCACAGTGGAAGTGAACGGACAACTCATATTTAAAACTTCTTTCAAGGTTGCGCCACATGATCAAATAGAAATCAAAGCTCCGGCCTTGCGCTATGTGAGTAGGGGAGGGCTTAAATTAGAAAAAGCGATCCGTGCATTCCAACTTAATTTTACAGATAAAATAATCTTAGATATAGGCGCTTCTACAGGCGGCTTCACCGATTGTGCTTTGCAGCACGGTGCAGCGAAGGTCTTTGCCATTGATGTTGGCTCGGATCAGTTGCATCCTTCACTGCGCATACATCCGCGGGTAAAGTGGTGGGAGAACTTGCATATCCGCGATTTAACTGCTGAAATGCTTGGTGAATTGGTGGATATTATTGTAGTAGATGTTTCCTTTATCAGCTTGCGACACGTCTTTCCGTATTTAAATATTTTTTTAAAAAAAGATAGTTTTATTATTACACTCATCAAGCCGCAATTTGAACTCGAAGAAAAAGTGCGCCTAAAAAAAGGCATTATTAAGGATGAAAAATTGCGTCAGCAGGTTTTAGAAAAAGTCATAGTGGCAGCCCAGGCACACGGATTTGCTTTAAAAATGCTTGTCGCAACGGACGCAGAAGAAGAGAAAAAAAATACAGAATACTTGGCTTGGTGGGAATCATTTTAGTCTGCGTTTTAATTGAAAACAGAGCTATGATACATCATAAAACAGATATGCGATTGAATTTGAGGAAATATGAAGATATTTCCAACATTACTTTTGTGAATAATCGTTATACCCATCATCAATTTACACCCCATTATCATGATGAGTATTTAGTGCTAATCGTAGATGAAGGCGTCAATGGCGGGGTTTGCCAAAAAACAAAATATCAGGTGGCGTCTAATGAAGTTTTATTAATGAACCCAGGAGAAATTCATACGGGTTACTCATTAGATAATAAGCTTTTATCTTACCGGGGAGTATATATTGAACCTGCTTTTTTTAAGCACTTATCAAATTTACTTCAAACTAATAGTAATTATTTACCTGATTTTACACAATTACATATTAAAAACCCCTTTTTTGCGAATGATTTGAGGAAAATGATATTCACAATAGAAAAAATTCCCAACCCCCTTGCTATTCAGTCTGTATGTATTAATTTTTTTGAAAATCTATTAAAGAATTATGCCACGCTTGCATTAAAATCTGATAATTTTAAGCATCATAAGCCTGGAGTAAAAGCAATTCAAGACTTTATTCACGCCCATTATGATGAAAATTTTAGTCTAGATGCCCTGAGCCGAGCCGTTAATCTAAGTCCTTTTCATTTGATTCGGCTATTCAAAAAGGAGATAGGCATCGCTCCTTATGAATACCTTCGCAATTACCGAATCGAACGCGCTAAGCAATTGCTTCGAAACAAGCATTCTATCACAGAAACTGCGCTCTCCGTTGGCTTTTACGATCAGAGTCACTTTCACCATTGCTTCCGAAAACTAGTTGGAGTCACCCCAAAAACTTTCCGCTCGATACAGCAATAACTTACAAGATTTTGAAAAACAGAGCTTCTATTTTTGTGGCATTCAATCATCCAATCAAAAGCTATGAAAAAGAAGCCTGTTTTATTATTTGCTTTATTAATAATGGCGTGGAATGGCATGGCACAATTAAAAGAGCCTCGAAATGTATTATTATTCCTCTACGAAAATGTCGAAATTCTTGATTTTGCCGGCCCGATGGAAGTCTTTATGCAAGCGGGTTTTAACGTCTATACGGTTGCGCCCGACAAAGAAATCCGGGCGATGAATAAACTCCGAATTACGCCAGATTATATACTCGATGATCCTAATATTCCACAAGCTGATATTCTGGCACTTCCGGGCGGCGATGGCGCTTTCGCGTGCATCGAGAATCCCAAGATTGTAGAATGGATAAAGACAATTTCTGCTGGAACGCAACTCAATTTTTCGGTTTGCACAGGTGCTTACCTCCTGGCGGAAGCCGAGCTTTTAAATGATAAAAAGGCGACCACTTTTCACACTTTGCTCGATGATATGCAGCAACGTTACCCAAAAGTAAATGTTTTGAAACAAGTTCGATTTGTAGATAATGGAAAAGAAGTGACGACTGCGGGAATTTCGGCAGGTATTGATGGGGCTTTATACTTGATTTCCAGAGTATTAGGCAAACAAAGAGCGATTCAAGTTGCTCAAAATATGGAATACGATAAATGGAAACCAGATAGTGAAGGCTTGATATTAAATAGAGATTCATTTAATGAAATCAAAGCGAAAGGCTTCGCAAAAGCAGTATCTGAAGGCAAAACGCTTCCTTTTTACAAAGGTGAATTATTAGCATTAGCGGAATATTATACGCAACAGAATGATTACACAGAAGCAGCGCAATATTATGAGTTTATTATAAAAAGCTACACAGCCACTGCGGGAGATTATAATGAATTGGCCAAATTTTATAAAAAACAAGGAAAAGATGCGCCGCCTACTTGGGAAGAATTTTTGGCAATTATCAAGGATAAAGGAGTTGCAAAAGCAGAGGAAGCCTGGCTGGAAGTCAAGCGCAAACGCCCCGATTGGATTATATTTAGTCGATGGGGACTGTATATGAATGCGTATCATGAATATTTTGAAAAAGGAGATACCGAAAAAGCTATTCAAATCATGGAATTAGTAATAAAAGCTTATCCTGATTTCCCGAATGCTTATTTCCAATTGGGAGAATATTATACAAAGCTTAATAATAAAAACAAAGCACTTGAAAATTACAAAAAGGCAAAGTCCCTTGCACCCGATAATGAAGAGTTTGCAAAGAAAGTAGCCGAATTAGAGAAGTAAATAAAATACTAAGAAGTTATGAAAAAAATCATTCCTATAATATTGGCTATCCATTGTTCAGTGAGCTGTACAATTTCGCCACAGCCGCCTAAGGCAGCCCCAAACATTAGCATCCAAGTCGGAGAAAACATTACGATTCTTTCTAATGTTCCCAATCTGCCTATTGTAGAGCCGCATTTATCGGTGCATCCGAATAATCTGAATCATTTACTGGTAGCGGCCATGATAATTGATGATAAATCAAGACCTTATGAAACGGCTCGCCTTGCAACATTTACTTCAAATGATGCAGGTAATACCTGGGTACAAACGGATTGGGAATATAAAGGTTATGATCCCTGGACTGTTATTTTGCCAAATGGTAGGGCGATTATGACCTGGCTCGGTACGCCTAAAACTTTTGATAGCACGCCAGTGCAAGTATTTACTTCTCCTAATGGCGGCAGAACCTGGGACGCCAAAGTAAGCACCTTACAAGGTGAATATGATGGTACTAAAATGACTTTTGATTACAAAACCAATACGATTTTATTTACTTCTGTTAAATTTAAAGGACATGAATCCGCTGATATTTATTTTAATAAAAACCCAAATGGAGAAGGCTTTGGAACGCCCACGCTGATTGATGGGAAGGGTAAAAGATATAATTTTGCACAGCCAGTTGCTTTGTCGGACGGAACGATTGTCGTACCAAGTTCCCTTTATGATGAAGCCATCTTTGCCAATATTTCTAACGATGGTGGAAAAACATTTAATATACCTATCATGATCTCCACGACAATGGGCGGCGGTAAAGGCTATCATCAATTTGCAGCAGATGTAAGTAATAGTGTATATAAAGATCGAATGTATTATGTGCGCGCTAATGGTTTTGATAAAGATTATAAAGGTATCTGGTTGAATTATTCTGCTGATAAAGGCAAAACCTGGTCAAAAGACATTCGCGTAGATAAATTTAGTACCTCTTATCCATGTAAAGCTTTAACGCCTTCGGTCGCTGTTAATAAAGATGGGATATTAGGCATTTCCTGGGTGGATCGACAATATGATATAAATAAAAATGATCTTTACTTTACTATTTCTACCGATGGCGGTAATACTTTTCATTCACCTGTGCGCATCACCGATGTAAGTTCCAACCCAAACACTGCGAAAAATGATGATGTAGCCAATAAATTTCCTGGCGGCGGGCATTATTTGGCTTTGACTACCAAACCCGACAGCAGCTTTCAATTGGTCTGGAGTGACAGTCGTACCGGTGTTTTCCAATTGCAAACTTGTAATGTAAAGATTCAGGACTAAATAATTAATTACTGAAAATTTTATTGTAAATTAAATATGTACCGTTACTTACTAAATGCAAATAATAAGAATTTAATTATTTACTTCAACGCAAGGTGATATAATAGTTTTGTTAATGTTGAAAATATTAACAAAACCCAGTTTTATTTAGAATCTCTTTCGAAGCTTTCTATTCCTTACTTTCGGCTTTTAATCTTTTAATTCGGCCGTGCAATAAAAATCTGAATGCTAAAATATAAATGGCAATTTATAATTTTGCATTATGCAAAACGAAAAATGGTACGTCATTGTCAATCCTGCCGCGGGCAACGGCGCGGGCGCAAAGCAATGGAAAAAAATAGAGCCTTTTCTTCAAAGGCACTTGCCGAATAGCGTCTTCGCCTTAACTGAATATCCTGGCCATGCCATTGAATTAGCGACAAAAGCAATTCAAAAAGGCTTTCGTCACTTGATCGGTGTGGGCGGCGATGGTACGAATAACGAAGTGATCAATGGAATTTTTGCACAAAAAGAAGTGTCGGTTTCTGAAATTATATATACCCTTTTGCCCGTCGGCACGGGCAATGATTGGGTACGTACGCATGGCATTCCCCGAAAAATAGAGGTTTGGTTTCAAATGCTACAAAACGGTAAAACGATTCATCATGATGTGGGACTTGTTTATTATCAAAATGATGGACAAGAGCAGCATCGGTATTTTGTGAATGTAGCAGGCATGGCTTATGATGCTTTTGTTGCAAAATACGCGGAGAGTTATAAGAAATGGGTCGCCCACAAGATTCTTTATTTACTGATGGTAGTTCGGTGTTTATTTTTGTATCGTTTGCCCAAAGCAACAGTCCTCTTCGATGAACAAACAGATGCGGATTTTTATTATACGATTAATGTCGGCATTGCCCGCTATTCTGGCGGCGGAATGCAATTAGTGCCACACGCCGATCCGACTGATGGGTTGCTGGCGCTTATGTTGGCTCATCGCTTGACCAAATTAGGTGTACTGCTCAATACGTATCGCTTTTACAATGGCACTTTGCATCGGCATCCGAAGATTGATATTTTTCAAGCCAAGCATATAAAAG
>JANRME010000015.1:0-1854 GCA_033761835.1 Saprospiraceae bacterium | reverse complement strand
ATGCCGCCGCCCGGGTGCACACTTCCGCCGCAAAAATAAAGATTTTTGATACGCCTTGAAAAGTTGGGATGCCTCATGAATGCTGCCATACGGCTATTGCTGCTCGTGCCATAGAGCGCACCCAAATGTGAAGCCGTTTTGCTTTCAATGGTGCGTGGATCAAGGATTTCTTCGCATTCTATGAAGTCTTCAAGCTCAACTTTTAATATTCTATTTAATTTTGAAATAATATTTTTACGGGCTTCTGCTATCAGCGCATTCCAGTCTTGTCCAGCATTATAAGGCACATTAATCATCGTGAACCAATTTTCGCAGCCCGCGGGCGCATCTTCTGGCGTGTATTTTGATGTGATATTTATATAAACAGTTGGATCATGATATATTTTACCAGCTTCTAAATACTCAAACTCGCTTTTATAATGATTACTAAAAAATATATTATGTAAATTTAATTCCGAAAATTCCTTTTTGATGCCCCAATAAAAAATGAGCGCGGAGGTAGATTTTTGTTGATTTAAAATCCGATTTGGTTGTTTTTCATTGATTAATAATTTTTTATACACATGGAAAATATCCATATTGCTAATAATTCGATCATAAAATATCGACTCCTTATTTACTTTTAAACCAACGGCTTGTTTATTTTTTATAATTATTTCTTCCACTTTTGTATTAAAATAAAATTTTACACCCAATTGCTTTGCTAAACCATAAATACTTTTTGTAATATTATACATTCCATTCTTGGGGTAAAATGCACCAAATCCGTATTCAAAATGCGGAATAATGCTCAATAAACCTGGCGCTTTGTAAGGATTGGAGCCGTTGTAAGTCGCATAGCGATTGAAGAGCTGCACCAATTTTGGATCTTGTAAATAACGTTCATTAACTTTATTCATCGAAGTAAATAAGTCGAGCGTCGGAATTTGTACAATTGCTTTAGCTACATCCTTTGTAAACCAAGTGTCCAGCCGATGTAATGATTTTTCAAGAAAAGTGCGACCTGTCAATTCATATTTTCGTTGGCTATCGGCAAGGATTTTATGTAAAAAAGCAGGGTTAATATTTAATTTTTCCTGAATTTCTTCCGCAAATGCTTCTTGATTCGCAAAAGCTGTTAATCGAGCGCCATCTTCCCAAAAATATTCGCAAACAATAGGCAATCGTTCGTACTGGAAATGCAATTTGGGTTCGAGCCCTGCTAAAATAAAAAGTTCATCTACGTATTGCGGCATGGTAAATAAAGAGGGACCCGCGTCAAAGCGATAGCTATCTATTTGAATTTCAGAGAGTTTGCCGCCAGGATAAGGGTTTACTTCAAATACCTCTACTTCATAACCCCGGCACGCCATACGCACGGCCGAGGCCAGTCCCGCTATTCCCGCTCCAATGATTCCTATTTTCAAATGAAAATTTTTTGTTTCGTAACAAGAATAAAGCAAGAAGGTTTTAAAAAATGGTAAAGTAAAGATTAATTAAATTTGATATAATTTTATACACGTACACACTTTCTGATCGCTGAAATATTGTCAATCAGGATATTACCTTGATGCGAAAAGCGACCATCTTTATAAAAAGCTTCGATTAAAATGTAATTAATCGTGTTTTTGGGTTTGAATTCTATTTTATAAGTCTCCCAATCGGTATGTTCGACGAATTTGCTTTCGAGCAATAATTGATTTTTCTGACACTTGGTGGTGCCGCCCCAAATGCGGATTTTCAGAGAACCGTTGTAACCGGCATACGTGTCGGAATGCGCCAAATCAATGGTGAAATGATAACAAGTATCCACTTTGAGCGCTGTTTTCAGGCGTTGCCCGATGCTTTCAAAAGTGCCATCCTCGCGTGTGATCA
>JANRME010000014.1:0-28759 GCA_033761835.1 Saprospiraceae bacterium | reverse complement strand
GTAGCCAAGTACCAATGGTAAGACAAACCGCGACCCCAATCGCTAAACCAAAAATATTCAATGATGTAATAATTCGATTAGATATTACGTTCCGAAAAGCAACTTTGATATAATTTTTGAGCATTGTGATTCAATTTTTAGCATCCTGAATTTCACTTAATATGTAAAAATGGTTTTTAAATAAAAAATTGAATATCAGACTATTAAAAAATAAAATTTAAACCAATATTATATACTAGTTTATATTTTTACCTTGTTCCAGGTTTTTAATCATCCCTTCCAGCGCATTTTTGTTGAAGTTATCCGGCGCTTGCGGCAAAGCGATTTTGAAGAATTCCAATGCTTTTTTGTAGTCTCCCTGCGCCGAATACGCCCTGCCCATTCCAACGAGGGTGGTGTATTTATTGGGGAATTTTTCATAATTGGCTTTAAAAACTTTAGCTGCTTCTTGTATTTCATTGGCATTCAAAAGCATTCGCGCATAACCGTGTACTTCCTGCATAGTGCCCGTCGGCAGGGCTTCTTCCATGATCTTTTTAGCTTCTTCGGTGCGATTTAATCGGAGCAAAACGGCTGCTTGTGTACTGAGCGTCTGGAAATTTTTAACCCCCATGATGCGCAAATTGACCGCTCTGTCCATCCAGGCGAGGGCTTGCTCCAGTTCAATATTATGTTGCAGGCAATAATTAGTCGCTGTAATTAAATCAGTATAACTACGGGTAGATTTGAAATATTCCCGAAATTCATTCATTTGAATTTTATGAATATCCGCCTCTACGGTAAATGGAATCATGCGCTTTTCCCAGGACATTGCAATCGTTGCGCTATTATCCGTTTGATTAATAAACTCATATTTGAGCCATTCTACACTAGTCGGCAAGGTTTGATTCTTGACCGTCACCCGCAACGCATCTGCCTCCGGCTCATAATAAAAACTACCCC
The DNA here is from genome assembly GCA_033761835.1 of Saprospiraceae bacterium. GTDB lineage: Bacteria > Bacteroidota > Bacteroidia > Chitinophagales > Saprospiraceae > JADJNW01. The sequence goes on along the minus strand of JANRME010000014.1, from coordinate 27,817 downwards.
AGGAAGTCGAATTTTTGGAAAAAATGAGTGTACTTTCGGTTTCGCCCAGCATAATAAAAAAACCATAAGTGCCCGCCGGTAAGTCTTTCCCTTCAATTTTTACATCGTGCGAAAAGCTCATCGTCGTATTTTCATTGGCACCGGCGCGCCAGGGCACCGTGTAGCTCGTACCATGCCCTAAATCCACCATTCCATAGTGTGCAATGGGCGTATTCCAAATCTTGCCTTCTCTACCTTTTACGCCAGGGCGGTTGTATTTAATCTCGATTTTAACAAGCCCGATTTGTTCGCTTACAGCGGCACGTTTATTGCCTCCATCTGGCGCCAGCGGAATAGGATCTAACTGAGCATATACCCCTAGTTGTATCAAAAGAAGCAAAAGGAAAAGGATATTTTTTTTCATAGCTTTATAAAAATTAAATAATCTGAACAGATTTTAATACATTATTTAAAATTATTCATTCTTTAGCGCATTCACCGGATTCGCCACCGCCGCCCGAATGGCTTGGAAACTCAATGTAATCAAGGCAATCAACAAAGCTGAAATACCTGCTATTGCAAATACCCACCATTGCAACTCGATTCTATAGGCGAAATCTTCCAACCATTTGCTCATCGCCCACCAAGCTAATGGAAAAGCTACGCCATTGGCAATCAAAACCAAACGCATAAAATCTTTAGATAATAAAGTAGCAATACTGCTCACGCTGGCGCCCAGTACTTTGCGAATACCAATTTCTTTGGTGCGTTGCTCGATGGTGAAAACGACCAAACCCAGCAAGCCTAAGCATGCAATAAACAAGGTCAGCAATGTAAAAAAGGCAATCGCTCGACTCAAAACTTGTTCTTTCTCAGCAAGTTTGGCGAAATTCTCATCCAGGAAATGATAGCGAATGGGGTCTTCGACACCGAATTGCGCCCAGGTTTTGTTCATGGCTGCGAGGAATCCAGCAACATCACTGCTGCGAATCTTAATCGCCATTTCATAACCCTCCTTTGCATAGCTGAGTGCCGCGGGTTCTATCTTTTGTCGCAAGGATTGAAAGTTGAAATCTTTCACCACGCCAATTACTTTTCGCCCATCCCCTACTTCCGCACCGATAGGTTCTTCCAAATTCAAAGCTGCTACGGCTGCCTCATTGAGAATAATCGCCGAGCTATCAGAAGCGAGATTTTTATCAAAATTCCGTCCTTCTACAAGCCGCATTCCAAGAGTTGGAATGTATTGCGCATCTGCGGGGAAGGTCTGAATCGTAATATTTTCGGGCATCTCGGGGGTTTTGTAAACATACATCCATATACTGCTACCTGCCGGTACACGACTACTCAAACTGGCGCTCACTACTTGCGATTGTTTTTCGATTTCTTGTTTGAAAGTGATACCTTTTTCTTTCAAATCACCAATATTGTCAATCACCACCACGCCTTCCTGTTCAAAACCTTTGTCGCTATGCTGCAAAAACTGCAATTGTTGATACACGACCAAACTACTGATAATGAGCGCAATAGCAATCGAAAACTGCACCACTACCAAGCTGCTACGCAAGCTTTTGTTGCCACCCAAGGCAGTATCGCCTTTTAGCACTTTCACAGGTCGGAATGAGGTCAAATAAAATGCCGGATAAGCGCCTGCTAATAAGCCTATTAGAATTGAGAATGCTGCCAGCACTGCTGGTTGATACCAATGCGAAAACAGGGATTCACTCAATTCGCTTCCGGTAATATTTTCAAACAAGACCAATAATCCTTCGATCAAGCCGATTGCTAAGAGCATTGCCAGAAGCGAAAACAACATAGATTCTATCAAAAACTGCCGAACCAGTCCCGTCCGATGCACGCCGAGTGTTTTTTTGATGCCTACTTCTTTAGCTCGAACCGATGAACGCGCTGTGCTGAGATTAATATAATTAATACCAGCAATAAGAATTATAAAAATACCAATGATGCCCAGTACACGCACCTGTGTTGGGTTGCCGCCGGCGGAAAGTTCAAATTGATAATTTGAATGTAAATAAATATCATGCAAAGGTTGAATAAAAAACTTTACTGCGCTATTACTTGCAGACCATTGCTCAAATGTGCCTTGCCCTCCCATTGCAAGAAAAACTTTATCCCTCAGCAGTTGATCGAGATACGTTCGCAAGTCTGCTTGCGCTGCGCCAGGTTTGAGTTTTACATAGTTATAGGTCGCTGCCGACGACCAATTTGGATCCAGTTCTTTTGTAACTTCTTTTGGAAGTAAGATAATGGGCTGCAAATGCGTTTTCTGTGCAGGTTTTTCGAGTACCGCTACGACTTTGAAATCTTGTTTTTCTTTGCCAACCGTAATGATTTTACCAATAGCGGATTCTTTTTTGAAATATTTCTCGGCGATATCTTTGGCTAGTACCACTTCATTTGGCGCAAGCCCAGCGCTTGGCACAAAGCCTTCTTTCAATTGGAATGGAAAAACCTTCAAAAAAGCAGAATCAATATACAAAACTCCCGACTCCTGATAATCTACGTCCTGTACCCGAATCGGCACTGGAAGGTAAGCCCGATCCAAACTGGTAACGCTTTCCACCGCTTCGCATTCTGTTTTTAGATAATGCGGTAGTTGTTGCTGGCTACTCGCAAAGCCGCCCATATTAAAAAAATCAGTAGCTACGCGATACGTTCGTTCCGACCCTCGGAAAAACCGGTCATAATTTAATTCTTGATATACATATAAAAATAAAATAAATGAAGCGGCAATACCGACCGCCAATCCACCCAGATTGAGCACAGCATATATCGGCGATTTAAATAAATTGCGCCAAGCGATTTTGAATTGATTTTTCCACATAATTTCTTCGTGTTTTGGTGTTTTAGTACGATCGTTTTACGGCGCTCTACTTCTCTTAGTCCCCTGGTCTCCAACTCACTCCGTCTTCAAAGAATCGACTGGATTCGCTACCGCCGCCCGAATAGCATGGAAACTCACCGTTAGTAAGGCAACGCCCACTGCTGCTACCCCCGCTAAAACAAACATCCACCATTGAATTTCAATGCGATACGCAAAATCTTGCAGCCAGCGATTCATCGCCCACCAGGCAATGGGAAAGGCAAAAATCACAGAAACCAATACCAGCTTGACAAAATCCTTGGAAAGTAAAGTAACGATGTTGCTTACATTAGCGCCGAGTACCTTGCGGATACCAATTTCTTTGGTTCTGCGCTCACTCATAAAAGCCGCCAGTGCAAACATTCCCAAACAAGCAATAAACAAAGCCAAAATGGTGAAATAACTAAACAACTGCCCCATGCGGGCTTCCTTTCGGTACAATTCTGCAAAAGCTTCATCCAGGAAAAAATATTCAAAGGGGCGATCTGGCGCTACTTGTGCCCATTTTTCAGAGAAATTTTTAATGGTTTGAGCCAGATTCGTTGTTTCTAATCGCACTACAAAATTATCGATATAATAACTTTCAGGAGACACCGTCAATACAATGGGATCAATCGGGTGGTGCAAGGATTTCATATGGAAATTTTTCACAATCCCAATTAAATCGCCCTCTTTCACTTCTTGTGTAGATGCACTTTTGATTCGGATGCCTTCCACCTCTTTGATGCCATACTTTTCAGCAGCTGCTTCATTCATCAAAAATGCCGTTTGCTTATCGCTGATTGAATTATTTAGAAAACCTCTGCCTTTGCTGATTTCCATGCCCATTGTTTTCAAGAAATCTTCATCCACAAATAGTGTCGGGAGGTCTGCTTCAATATTTTTACCTTGCCCTTCGATGGCAGAAGGGAAGCCATAAAAACCATCTTCCCAGGGGAAATTGGACAATGCCGATACCGACACCACTCCTGAAATAGAAGAAAGCGTATTTTTCACTGTTTCAAAATTCTGCTGTACCGCTTCATCCCGAATAGGAATAACCATCGTTTGGTCGGGCTGCAAGCCTAAGTCTTTCGAGCGAATGAAGGAAAGTTGATATTGAACGATCATGGTCGCCACAATCAAGCCAATCGCAACGGTGAATTGAAAGATGACGAAGGAATTTTTGAAAGAAAAGCCTGAAAACTTGCGTGAAACCTTTGTGTATTCTGATTTTAAAATGCCGCCGACGTGAAAACGGAACAAGGCCAAAGCCGGGAACAAGGATACCAACGCTGCGATCAAGACCACCATACCGATGATGCCCAGACCCAATAATACATTTTGCGAATCCCACAGCACTAATTGCTTGTCTACCAAATGGTTAAAGGTAGGTAAAAAGAAATTCACCAAACCAATCGCTAAAACCAGCGCAATCGTTAAATACAACGCACTCTCGGTGAGCATTTGAAATAAAATTTGGCGATTCTGAGCACCCAGCACTCGACGCATTCCGATTTCCCGCAAGCGCTGTATGAGGCGCGACAAGGATAAGTTGATATAATTAACACAAGCAATCGCCAAAATCATGATAGCGATTATTACTAAAATATAAAGATAAGCGGGTCTTACGGCAACAGCCATATCACCTTCGAGAGGTGTAAAATGAATTTCTTTAAAAGGCTGAAATCGAAAACTATACATATCAACCAGATAATCAGGCAAATTCGTTTTATTAAATTCTTTCATTTGATCTTGAACCCGACCGATTGATTGATGATCTGCTAATTTTACAAAAGTATGCATCGGTGGATAATGCCAGGATTTACCTGAGTTTAACACCCAAGTACCCATTACATTGCTAATGCTTGGCATGGCTGCCACAAAATCAAATTGCAAACTGGAATGATGCGGCGGGTTTTCAACTACTCCGGTTATCACAAAATCGTGTAAGGCATCTATTTTCAAGGTTTTGCCAACAGGATTTTCATCACCAAAATAACGCTTCGCCGTTTCTGTTGTCAATACCACTGCATTTGGTGCCGTTAAAACCTCAGCTGGATTGCCGCTTAAAAGCTGGAAAGAAAACATACTGAAAAACAAGGAATCTGCGAAAAAGAATTTTTCTTCCTGGAAAAGGGTATTATTATCTGGATTTTTTACAGAAACGCTATAAGGGAAAAAGCGCACGACCTGCTCTAATTCAGAGAAAGCGGCCTGCAAACGCGGCGCTACCGGCGGATAGGCATTGGCTAAATGATGCAGCGTGCCATCCTCTGTTTTCTCAATCGTCGTAACACGGTAAATATGATCCCCATTTTCATGAAATTGATCAAATTGCCATTCATCATATACAAATAACATTATAAGTAAACAACAAGTAATCCCTGCTGCCAAGCCTAAAATGTTAACAACAGCGTATCCCTTGAAACGCCAAAGGGAACGAAGCGCGATTTTGAAATAATTGAAAATCATGGCTTTGTGTTTTATGGTGTTACAATTTTTTAGCCCCTAGTCTCCAAGTCACCTGTTCTCCAACTCACCTCGTCTCCCAATCACTCCGTCTTTATAGAATCCACCGGATTCGCAAATGCTGCTTTCATTGCTTGCGAACTTACTGTAATTAATGCAATCAATAGCGCGCCAAACGCCGCCGACGCCAGCATCCACCATTGAATATCAATGCGATACGCAAAATCTTCCAGCCATTGGCTCATCGCCCACCACGCCAGCGGCAATGCCAGCACAACGGAAATGCCGACCAGCAGCATAAAATCTTTGGAAACGAGCGTTACAATTTGTTTCACGCTGGCACCCAGTACTTTACGAATACCAATTTCCTTAGTGCGTTGACGAATAGCGAAAGCTGTAATCGAGAATAAACCCAGGCAGGCGATGAGAATCACGACGCCAGAGAACAGCATCAGCATCCAACTGCGGCGGGTATCGGCTTCATAAAAACGCTGGAATTGCTCGTCGAGGAAATTTAATTCAATCGGATTTTCCGGGTCGAATTTGTCATTGACTGCTCTCAACGAAGCAATCGTTTTTGACATGTCTTTCGTGTTGATTTTCAAAGTATAATAATCAATATTCTGAATTGGATTATGCCAATTGCCAATTGCCATCGGACGAATCTGTTGGCGAATATCCTCAAAATGAAAATCTTCCACCACGCCCACCACGCGCAAGCGGACAGGCTGCTCAAAGTTTTCAATATCTCCACTCCAATTGACGGTCGGAATTTCTATCCATTGTCCAATGGGATCTTCCAAGCCTAAAGCTTTCACTGCCAATTCATTAAGCAATACCGTAGAAGAATCGGTCGGTATTCCTGTAAAATTCGAGCCAGTAGTCAGGTTTATCTCAAACGTTTTTAGAAAATCCTCGTCTGCACCAATAAAAATAAGGTCTTTGAGTTGTTCGGCACCTTGCTTTCTTACATTTGCAATACCATAATTCTTCCACTCGCCCGGCACTCTGGAGGAAACCGACACGGATTGAACTTCTGGCAATTTGGAAAATTCTTGTTTAATTGCTTGGAATTGAGCGCGTAACGCACCGCTATTAATGTCAATGGTGGTCAAACCATCCATTTTAAAACCCAGCGATTTATCTTTCAAATACTGCATCTGTTGATAAAAAATCACCGCGCAGGCAAGCAAAGCAATTGCCATTGTAAATTGTACCACCGTTGCCACTCTGCGAATACTCCAGCGTTCATTTCCTGCTTGCAATCTGCGAATTGCCAATACTGGCGCGGTTCTTGTCGCAATCCAGGCAGGATAAGCCGTTGACATTAAAACCACTCCAATCGCTGCGGTTGCAATAATCCCGATTTGCAAAGGAGCGAGCATCGCCCAGTCGAATTCGCGGTTCATCATTTGGGAAATGCCCTCTTTTGTAATAGAAATAATTCCTACTGCCAAAAGCAAGGATGCCAGCGTCATCAGAAAACTTTCAGCAAGAAACTGGCGTAGCAATTGCGGGCGAGTCGCACCAATGGTTTTATGAATGCCAATATCATGGGTGCGTTGCAGGAAAGAAACATTGACCAAACCCGCATAATTAAAACAAGCGACCAGCAAAATCGCGAGTGCAATAATGGCAAACATTCGCACATGGAAAGCACTACCTCTGCTTTGATTGATTTCGCCTTCTGCTTCCGTGGCGTACAAATGAATATCCGATACGGATTGTAACTTGAATGTGCTGTTGAATGACTCTTCGCTATCCCAATGTTCCTTAGCCATTTCGGTTATTTTGCGCTCGATGGCAGCAATATTGGCGTCGGGCCTTAATTTGAAATAAGTAATAAAAGAATTATCCACCCAGTTGGTTGTTACATATTCATTATACCAATTGAAAGCAGCCGCGACGGTTTGTTCCGGCACCATCAAATCCGCTTCCAAATGCGTATTCTTGGGCAAATCTTCAATGACTCCAGCCACCACACTTGGAAAGACATTGGTGAATAAATCCTTTTGAAATGCACTTTCTTTACCAAAATATTTAGCTGCTAACCTTTCCTGCAATAGCACGCCGTTGGCTTGCGAAAAAACCGTGGCGGGTGTACCTTCTTTAAAAGTTTGAGGAAAGACCTTAAAAAAGTTAGAATCTATCGTTGAAATCCGCTCGTATTGGCGTTCGGATACATTATTGCCAACGGTCAAGCGTCCCATCACCAATATTTGAGTAACAGATTCAATTTCAGGGAATTGCTTGTCTGCTTCCCGTCCTAATCTTGGACCTGTCCCTGCGATTTCACGTACTTTCCCGTCTTCATCTTTTTCGACTTGCAATAAGCGATAGACATTCGGATATTGTGTGTCAAAATTCAATTCACTCCCCACCCAAGCACTCAGCACGATAAAACAGAAAAATCCCAGCGTCAGCGCCAGAATATTCATGGACGTGTAACGCTTATGATTCCACATATAACGCAACGCCAGTTTAAGATTGATTTTCCACATCACTTTATTATTTTATTCATTATTTCATTATACATTATTCACTCTTAAGGCTTTCCACGGGATTCGACACCGCCGCCCGAATCGCCTGAAAACTAACGGTTAATATCGCAATCATCAATGCGCCGATTCCCGCTACTACGAACATCCACCATTCTATACTCGTGCGATAGGCAAAATCTTCGAGCCATTTACTCATGCCCCACCACGCCAATGGGAATGCAATGACTGCCGCAATTATTACAAGCTTTACAAAATCCTTGGAAAGCATAGCAGCAATATGCGCAACGGAAGCACCTAATACTTTGCGAATGCCGATTTCTTTGGTACGCTGCTCTGCGATGTAAGCCGATAAACCAAACAAGCCTAAGCAAGCGATAAAAATCGCCAGGATAGAAAAAGCAATAAATACTTGCCCCATGCGCTGCTCTTTTTCGTACAATTGCTGGTAATCTTCATCCAAGAAAGTGTATTCAAACACCGAGGTCGGTGCGAATTCTTTCCACGCATTTTGAATGTTTGCAATGGCATTATTCATATTTCCTGCCTGGAGTCGAACTGCGATCAAAGGATTATTCCACCGAGAATGCAGGATAATCAAGGGTTTCATCTCGTGATGCAAGGATTCAAAATGAAAATCTTTCACGACGCCGATAACCGGGCCCTGTATAAAATTGCTATAATTGAGTTGCCTGCCAATGGGTTTATCCCAGCCCAAAGCTTTAGCCGCCGTTTCATTGATGAGGAATGCCGAGGAATCGCTCGCCAAATCACGCGAGAAATTACGACCCTCGACCATTTCTAACTTTAATGCTTCCACGAATTGCTCGTCGGCAAAGTTGAAAGTCAGTGAGGTTTCTTTGTAATTGGAAGGTTGCTCAGGTACAAAAACGCTCGAAGAAAACTCCCTGCCAGGGAGGAACTGCGTTGCTGAAGCTTTTACTACTTGCGGAAGCCCGCGTAGCTTATCAAGGAAAGCATTATAATTTTGCCCTAATGCGCTGGCACGATCAATTACTAATACTTGTTCTTTATTAAAACCGAGGCGCTCATTTTGTAAAAAATCCAACTGTTTCCACACCACCAGCGTGCCAACGATTAATGCAGTTGAAATGCAAAACTGTGTGACAACCAAGCCTTTGCGAAGAAATTCTTTGCCACCGATTTTTACTACACTGCCCTTTAACACCGAAAGGGGTGCAAAAGAGGATAGGAAAAACGCGGGGAAAGAGCCCGCCAAAAGCGTTACCAATAAAGCGAATCCGGCCAATAATGCCAGCACAAAAGGCGAGTTCAGGAAATCAATTGTCAAGGTTTTTCCAGTGAAATCATTAAATGCTGGTAATAATAAATTGGCTAACAAACCTGTAATTATCACTGCAATTGCCACATAAAGAAAGGATTCTGCAAAAAACTGACGAATGAGTTGAGACCGCTGCGAGCCTAAGACTTTGCGAACACCCACCTCGCGCGCGCGTGTCATCGAACGTGCTGTAGCGAGATTCACAAAATTGATACAAGCAAGTAATAAAATGATAAAACCAATAATACCAAATAAATAAATGTAAGATAAATTCCCGTTTGTTTCTAATTCTGTTTCCAGATTTGATTTTAAGTGAATATCGAGTAAAGATTGTAAAGGGAAACTTGTGTAATTACTACCCGTACGGAAGGCCTCATCTACGATATTTTTATCTACATAAGCCTGAAATTTTTCATTCAAAGCATTCGCATCGCTACCCGGTCGAAGCTTTAAATAGGTATAAACCGTAGCCGAACCCCATTGATCTTTGCGTTGCTCGACAATCGACAGCGTTTTTAAAGGCAAGAGAAACCCAAAGTGGAAATGCGATTGTGCCGGAAAATCCTTGACAATACCTGTCACTTTGAAAAGCACACCATCGTTGCGTTCTATGGTTTTTCCAATAGCATTTTGATCGGGAAAATACTTTTCAGCCGATTCTTGGGTCAAAACAATAGCGTCCGGCTCTTCCAGCGCAGTTTTCGGATCGCCCGAAATAAATTGGACGGTGAATACATCAAAAAACCGATTATCCGCAAAAGCTATATTTTGCTCCCTGACAAATTCAGTACCCTTTTTAAAAGTTGAGCCGCCATAAATAAACTGCGTCGTAGTCTCTACTTCCGGGAATTCCTTTTCCAGCGTAGGCGCTATCGGCACCGGCACTAATGGAATATTCCATTCATTATCACCAAAACGCGCTTTCCATAATGCCCGATAAATATGCTCGGCATTTGAGTGAAAACGGTCATACGATAATTCATCTTTTACCCACAAACTCAACAAGAAACATACAGTAACGCCAATGGCTAAACCAGCTATATTAATAACGGTGTAACCGCGATGCTTCGCCATATTGCGAAAAGCAATCTTGATATAATTCTTCCACATAGCTTTAGGTTTTATAATGCTATTACATTATTGTTATATAATTGTGTTATAGTTTTTAAGCCCTTCAGCAGTTAACCGATAATAAACGCTCCAATTCCCTTCGTCTCCTAGTCACCAGGTATCCCGCCTCCCAATTATTCCGCCTTCAAAGCATCTGCCGGATTCGCCGCTGCTGCCCGCAAGCTTTGCCAACTCACTGTTATTGCAGCAATGGCAATGATTCCGAGAATTGGCAGCACGAAAAACCACCAGCCCAATTCAATGCGAAAAACATAGCTTTGCAACCAGGTATTCATTAAATAATAAGCCAGCGGCAAGGCAAGCACACAGGCGATTAAAATGAGTATAAAATATTCTTTCGTAACCAGCGAAACGATTTGTCCGGCGCTCGCGCCCAGCACTTTACGAATACTGATTTCTTTTGATTTTTTAGCCAGAGTAAATGCGGATAATCCCAATAATCCTAAACATGCCACGACAATTGCCAACAACGTAAAACTCCATAAAATGGTGTTAAACTGCTGATCTGCTTTGTATTGTGCATTATAAAATTCATCCAGGAAAACAGACTGAAATGGGCTGCCAGGGAAGTACGATTTCCACGTTTTTTCTACATTTGCCAGCGTTTTTTGCATATCGCTGGTATTTACTTTGAGTGAATAATAACCCCACGTGCCGGTATTCGCATAAAAAACGATGGGGTCATAGTCATCCCGCAAGGATTGTTGATGATAATCTTTTAAAATACCCACCACGGTGAGATCGCCATCAGAATATGTAATTTGTTGACCTACAGCAGATTCTGGTGTTTTAAATCCAAAAATACGCGCCGCCGTTCCATTCAGAATCACATTCGTTTGCTCGGTGCCAAAATCATCTCCAAATGCTCGTCCGGCTATAATTTTCAATCCATAATTGTCAATAAATTTGGTGTCCACGCCCAAGGTGCGCGCGCGTTTCTCGTTGTTCGTTCCTTTCTTCCAAAAGGTCGTAGAATTGCCAACTTCCTTGCCGGGAATATCGGTGGAAGCGGAAGCAGCAATAATATCAGGCTGCCGTTCAAATTCCGTCAACATGGATTTCACTTTCAATAATTGAGCGCTATCACGAAAAATGACTTCCTGCACCACCAGCGTCTGGTCAATATTCACCCCCAAATCGATCTGGCGTATATATTGCATTTGTCGATACAATCCAACCACACCCGCAATGAGCATAATCGCTGCCGTAAACTGCCCTACTACCAGCACTTTACGCATTAAATTATTCCCGCTACGACCTGTTTCTATAATGGTACCGCCTTTTAAAACCTGAATCGGGCGGAAAGCAGACATTACAAACGCCGGATAAAATCCTGCCAATAAGGAGCCAATTACAAACATTCCCGCTAAAGCCGACCAGAATTGCCAATTCATGAGACTAAATCCTGGGATTTCTTTACCGACTAATTCTCGGAAATAAGGTAATGAAAATTGAAAAATTATTACACCCAATATGATAGATATAATATTGACTAAAAAAGATTCTGCTAAAAACTGCCGGATCAACTGGTGCCGGAAAGCCCCAACAACCTTGCGAATACCCACTTCTTTGGAGCGGTCGAGCGCACGGGCGGTGGATAAATTGATATAATTAATCCAGGCGATTATTAATATTAAAACACCAGCAATTGCTAAAAAACCTAAATATTTAAAATTTCCATTCCCCGGAAATTCATAATCATAATGTGATTTTAAATGAATATCTTTTAAAGGCTGCAAATCAAATTGCATCGTATAATTCGTTTCCTTCATATCTTCGCCTTTGTAACGTTCCGCAAAGGCAGGCATTTTGGCTTGTAATTTATTTACATCCGTACCAGGTTTTAATAAAACATAAGTATAATAATCCGACCAACCCCAGTTATCCCGAATACGTCCGCCATTGGCTTCTACTATTCGGATATAATTGTCAAAATTAAAAAGTATATTAAACTGGATATGAGAGTTTTGTGGCACATTTTTTAAAACAGCGCTCACCGTATAATCTTCGTCCCGATAATGAATCGTTTGACCAATCGGCTCGGCATTACCAAAATATTTTTTAGCAGTGGATTCCGTTATTACAATATCATTTAGTCCTTTTAGTGCCGTTTGAGCATTTCCTTTTACAAATTCAAAAGAAAAAACATCAAAAACCGACCGATCTACAAAGAAAAGCCTGCCTGGTTCTGTATAATTTACTTCATCTGCACCCACTTGTATCACGCCGCCTTGACCGCGCCAGCGCACGGCTGCTTCCACTTCCGGGAAATCCTGCAACATAGAAGTCGCTACCGGCGGATATGTAAAAGCAAAAGTTTGGGTCGCGCCGCCTTTTTCAGTGATTTGCATCGGAACGCGGTAAATACGATCCGCTTTATCATGAAATACATCATAACTCCGCTCAAAATGTAAATAATTTAAAATAACGAGCGAAGCTGCCATGCCCAATGACAAGCCAATGATATTGACAATAGAAAATGCACGTTGCTTGAGCAACGTGCGGAGCGCGATTTTGAAATAGTTGCGGATCATAGCTTTCGGTTTTATTTTAAAATCTTGTTTTCACGGTTTTCCGAAGCTATTTTATCATTTGTTTTTTATTCAAAAATTGATTTTCAATTAGTTAGTAGCAGCATTTTTTTTAATATTATTCGCTTTTTAAACTATCCACTGGATTTGTCGTTGCCGATTTTAAAGATTGGTAACCCACGGTCACCGCGGCTACCACGAACGTACCTGCTATTGCTGCCATAAAAATGCTCGCGCCTAAATTGATGCGGAATTCAAATTCCTGCAGCCAACCATTCATTACATACCAAGCCACCGGCGCTGCGATGACGAATGCCACCACGATCAAGCGGGAAAATTCTTTACCAAACAGCCAGAGAATATCGCTTACAGAAGCTCCAAGTACCTTGCGCACGCCAATTTCTTTTGTTTTTTGCACCGCCATAAACGACACCAATCCATACAGACCAAGGCATCCGATGAGAATAGCAATCAAGGCAAAGCTTTGAATTAGCTTCAACATGATGTCATCAAGGGCATAAAATTCTGCGATGCGCTCATCCAAAAATTGATGATCATAGACAAATTCAGGATAGGTCTCACTCCAGTTCTTTTCAAGCGCTGCGAGGATATTCTTTACATTACTGGTATTAATCTTTACACCAATATTCATATAATTATCATAACTCGACATAATACAAGTCGGTGCTATATTCGCACGGAATGAATACGTATAAAAATCTTTTACTACGCCTACGATCAAAGCATCATTGCCCCATACGCGCAGATTTTTATTAATTACATCTTCCGGATTTGTTAAGCCAAGTCGTTTTACAAAAGCCTCATTTACAAGGTATTCTCTGATAGTATCGCTTTGGATAATATTACGCCCGGCAATTAATTTTAAATCAAATGTTGATAAATAATCTGCATCGGCAGCTTTAGTATTAATAGAAAAAGGTTCATCCTCGGCGCGATTGTCAAAGCGAACATCGGTGCTATTATTGGAATTAGCAGCGGGCGCTTGAAAGCAGAAAGAAACGCTCTCCACACCAGGTACTTGCGAGAGTTTACTGCGCAAAGTACTTGTTTTAGCGAGGTCATTTTGCGGAAGCGGCAGCATTACAACCGCGTCTTTATTGAATCCCAGGTCTGTTTTTTTGGAAAATTGCATTTGGCTGGCAATCACAATCGTACCGATGATGAGTGCTTGCGAAATCGCAAACTGCCCTATTACCAAGACTCTCCGCAAAGAAAAACCACCAACGTGTTGTTGCGTAATTTTGCTCTTGAGCGCCAACGCCGGGCGGAATCCCGCGATGACTAAACCAGGATAAGAACCTGCAAGGAACACCACCGTCACCAGCAAAATAGAAAGGAAAGCAAGTAATGGTGTATCTTGTAATAAATTGATTTTCAGATTCGTATCAAACCAGTCATTCAAAAAAGGCATCGCCAATTGTGAGAGGAAATAAGCCGCTATAATCGAAAAACCTGTGATTACGGCCGTTTCGGAGAGGAATTGCCAGAATAACTGTCGCGGATGACCTCCCAACACTTTACGCACGCCCACTTCTTTGGAGCGGTTAAGCGCTTGTGCCGTAGCAAGGTTAACAAAATTGACGCAAGCGGTAATAATTAGGAATAATCCTATTAGCGACAACGCCCAAAGATTTCTTTTTTCTACGTAGCCATTATAATCTGGATTAAAATGCATATCTACAATCGGCTGTAAATGATACCAATACGTATCAGCATCTTCGCCATGATATTTTTTCGAAAATTCCGGGAATGCTTTTTCGACTTGTGCTGCTTGTGTACCTTTTTTTAATAATACAAAGCAATGCGTTTCGCTATACACACCGCTCCAGTTATCTTCGGCTGCCAACCATTTAGCATATGTTTCTAAGGTAGAATTAGAAATATAAATTTCTTGACGACGATCGGTATTTTCAGGTAGATTTTTCAAAACACCTGTAATCTTTAAATCAATTCGATTATCGAGGCGTATCGTTTTGTCGAGCGGATTTTCATCTCCAAAATATTTCTGCGCCAATTGCGCTGTAATAATTGCAGAATTAGGCTCTGCAAGCGCTGTTTTTTTATCCCCTTTTTCTAATGGAAAATCCAGCATATCAAAGAGTTCCGATTCAGCAAAAGCCACACCTCGCTCCTCCTGGAATTTCTTTATTTCCTTTTCGGAAGGAATGCTAATCAACTGATTATCAAAGGTAATAACGCGTGCAACTTTCTCAGCAAACGTGTAATCATTGCGAAAAGCTTTGGGAAGTGAAGAAGGTACGCCAGGGCTATGACCGCCACCATCCTCGCCTCGAAACTCCGTCACGATGCGATAAATTCGATCGCTTTTGCTGTGGAATGTATCAAAACTCAAGTGATAATTCACCATCTTGAAAATCAGGATGGCGCACGTGATGCCTAATGCTAGACCCAGCACATTGATGGTGGCAAAAACGCGATTGCGTTGTAGATTGCGAAAAGCGATTTTAAAATAATTCCGAATCATGTTTTTTTGTTTTCACTATTAATGGCTTCATAGGTTTTTAGAGTTATTTACTTTTCTTTATATAATTATTCGCTTTTTAAGCTATTCACAGGGTTTGCCAATGCAGCTTTAATCGCCTGAAAACTCACCGTTATCAAAGCCACAGCAATCGCTGCCACACCTGCCAAAGCAAACATCCACCATTGAATATCAACGCGATACGCAAAATCCCCGAGCCATTTGTTCATCCCCCACCACGCGATTGGACTTGCAATGAGTAGCGCAATGATTACTAACTTTATAAAATCTTTTGAAATGAGTGTAATAATATTACTTACGCCGGCGCCCAACACTTTGCGGATGCCGATTTCTTTGGTGCGCTGCTCGGCGGTAAACATTGCCAAACCAAATAATCCCAGACACGAAATCAAAATGGTCAGGAAAGTAAAGCTGTTGATGATGCGTGAAAGGCGGCGATCGGCTTCGTATTGTTGTTGCACTTCCTGGTCAATAAAAGTATATTCAAATGGCACAGCAGATACTTGGGATTTCCAGGTGGTTTCTAACTGGCTAATGAATTTGGCATAATCTTCTGTTTCCGCTTTGATAATCATTTGCGGATTGTAAGCATCATTGCTGTACACAAATAAAAATGGCGTTACTTCACTATAAAGTGAATTAAAATTAAAGTTTTTCATCACGCCTACGATTTCCCATCCGATTCGCCCTTCCTCTCGATCAGAGTATAAATATTGCCCTACCGCTTGATCTGCCTCGATGCCTAAGGTTTGTAAAGTTGCTTCATTGACGATGACCCTGCTAATCGTGTCGGTTGGATTGAAATCTCTGCCCTTTAATAAATTGATATCCAGCGTTTTCAAAAAGAATTCGTCCACTCGCATGAATTGAATCCCGTGTGCAGCGTTCATATCTGCGCCTTGCTTATAAAAGTGCATATCGTTGAAAACAAACTGACTTGGATAATTATTTGCACGTGAAACTACCTGAACGCCAGGGATTTGTCGAATCGCATCGCGATAGCTGTTAGCGCTTTGCAAGGCTTCGCTGGTGCGGAAAGGCACAACAATTTTTTGATTCGGATCATAACCCAAATCCTTTTGTTGAATAAATTTTAATTGGGAATTAATAATTACTACACTGATAATCAAACCAATAGCAAGCATAAATTGAAAAACAACCAATGCTTGTCGCAAATTCAAATTACCGCCCAGGTTGATTATTTTACTTTTTAAAACATTTAAAGGTTGGAAACCTGATAAATAAAATGCTGGATAACTACCTGCTAATAAGCCTGTTATCAAACCAAGTGTCAAAATACCCAGCCAAACCTGCGTATCCTTCAAAAATTCGGCGGATAATTCTACACCTGTCATTTGATTCAAATAAGGCAGAACGCCTATGACTAAAGGCACCGCCACCGCCATCGCTAAAAACGCAATAATCAAAGATTCACTCAAAAACTGCCCGACCAAGGATTGCCGCGCCGCGCCGACTACTTTGCGAATGCCGATTTCTCGTGCCCGCTTCGCTGCTCGCGCAGTGGAGAGATTCATAAAATTAATGCAGGCAATGATTTGAATCAAAACTGCAATTGCCAGTAAGACAGATAGTAACGTAGTAGAAACTGGTTTACTGGGTTCGGCATTATAAATAGTTGTTGTATGAATACTTGTAATAGGTTGAAGTGTCAAGCTCTTTTTCATGCCGCTAAGGCGCAATCGCTCAGCCGCATATTTTTCAAGAAATGCAGGCAATTTGCCTTCCAAATTGGAAACAGAAGTATTCGGGCGCAATTTGATATAAGCATTTGTAAAATTATTTCCAACCCATTCGTCATTACTTAGCACATAATTGCCAATGCCGCTGCTATTCATCGAAAGGAAATAATTCGCTTGCACATGGCTTTTGCCAAGTTTATCGCTCACAACGCCCGTCACTGTTAGATTTTGGCGGCCTTCATCGGTATCTATTTCCAATACTTTACCAACAGGATCAATATTCCCAAAAAACTTTTTTGCGGTTGGTTCTGACAATACAATGCTGAAAGGCGCTGTCAGCGCTTGATTTGAGCTGCCGTACACAAAATCATAAGAAAAAATATTGAAGAAAGTAGAATCGGCATAAGCCCCGCCAGTTTCATAAAAAGCTTTGCCATCGTAGCGAAACAACTGCTGATCCCTGCCTACCGCGCCCACAAAGCGCACCGCTTCTTCTATTTCCGGAAAATCGCGTTTCATTGCAAATGGAATAGGAGGCGAACAGGTCGCCATCAAATGCGGATCGTCCACTGCGCCCAAGACTGCCGTAATGCGATAGATGCGCTCCGCATTAGCATGATGCTCATCGTAGCTGTATTCATCTTTTACATATAATAAAATATAAAGACAGCACGCTGTACCTAATGCTAGTCCAAAAACATTAATAAAACTAAATACTTTATAACGTTGGAGGTTGCGAATAGCTATTTTTAAGTAATTCCGAATCATAATTTCATAATTTCTTTACTTACCTACATTATATATTTATTAAATAAAAAAAAGGATTAGGCAACAGGTGATACCCACTGCCAATCCTGCCAGATTAATAATCGTATAAGCCTTATTTTTCCAGGTACTGCGAAATGCAATGTGAGATAGTTTCGGAACATAGTTCGGGTGATTTCTTTGGTTAAGAATGAACCAATACAATATAAAGTGAATAATGAACTTCATCATTCACAAATCTCTCACGATACGCATCCAAACAAAGCAGGGTGATTCCTACCGTGCAGTCTTATGTCAGAATATTCTCTGTAACTACCTGTCCGTCTAGCATCCGAACAATCCGAGAAGCGAACTTCGAATCGTGTTCGGAGTGGGTTACCATTACTACGGTCGTGCCAGCTTCATTCAACTCGGTGAGCAATTGCATCACTTCGTTACCATTGCTGGAGTCAAGGTTACCAGTAGGTTCATCCGCCAGGATCAGCTTTGGATTATTGACTACGGCGCGGGCTACTGCTACACGCTGCTGTTGACCACCCGACAATTGCTGTGGGAAGTGATTGCGACGGTGCATGATTTGCATTTTTTCCAAAACCGCTTCTACGCGCTCTTTGCGTTCGGATGATTTCACACCAACGTACAGCAACGGCAATTCTACGTTTTCGAATACCGTGAGTTCGTCGATGAGGTTAAAGCTTTGGAATACAAAGCCAATATTGTTTTTGCGCAATTGAGCACGACGACGCTCGTTGAATTTTGCCACTTCTGTACCATCGAATAAATAGCTGCCGCCATCTGGTTCGTCGATCAAGCCCAGGATATTGAGCAAAGTAGATTTGCCACAACCCGAAGGTCCCATTATTGCAACGAATTCGCCAGGATGCACCGATACAGATACTTTGTTCAAAGCCATCGTTTCGACTTCCGTAGTGCGATAAACCTTTTCCAGGTCTTTAATTTCGATCAAAGCTGACATAGTAATTCGGTTATTTAATTTTTCAAAATGGTGGTTAGTCATCAAAAAAGGGAATAGTGGATACCCACTATCCCGTCCTTCAATTATGAAAAAAACAATTCAACAATCAATTCTTTGTATTCATGAACACGAGACTTTTCCCGCATTCTTTATGACTCTGATTTGGCGTAAATAGTTACAAAAAAACCCTCTCTCTTCGCCTCTCGGTCTCTAAATCTCTTGATCTCCAGTCTCCAAGTCTTGCTAACTCCCCCCTCCTTCGCCTTTGATCACTAATTCTTCCATCGTTCCATAGTTTTCATAGCTCGATGTCACGACTTTGTCGCCTTCTTGCAAGCCGCCAAGCACTTCATAATAATCCGGGCTTTGTCTTCCCAGTTGAATATCAACACGATACGCTTTATTACCGGTTTCATCCACTTTGAAAATCCAATTACCACCGGTTTGCTGATAAAATCCACCGCGTGGCAAGAGCAATGCAGTTGTCTCGGCACTGAGCGCCAAGCGCACTTGCAATGTCTGTCCCCGACGAATGCCTTCTGGCACAGCCCCCACAAATTCCATATCCACCTGAAAGCGACCAGCCGTCACTTGAGAATAGATTTTCTTGACTTCCAAATCATATGTTTTTCCTCCAAAGGTAAAATCGCCCCGCAAGCCAGTGAAAATACGCGAAATATAATGTTCATCAATATCCGCTTGCACTTTGAAACCACTCAACACGTCAATCTGCCCGATCCGTGTACCTGGCGTGATGGATTGACCATATTCAGCACTCAGCGAAGTCAACTGTCCAGACACTGGCGCGCGCACAGTCAGGTCATCTGACTTTTTGCGCATAATTTGCAAACCTACCTGCGTCCGATTGATAGACTCCTGCATCTGCTTGATTTGTTGGGCAAAAGTCACGGAGTCTGCGTGCAATTGTTGCTCCGTCAATTTCTTGCGGCGCATTTGGTAATCATAATTATTTTTAGAAGAGCGAAAATCCTGCTCTGAAATGACTTTTTGCTCAAACAAACCTTTATTCAAGTCATAAATCCGCTTTGCTTCTGCTAAAGCATTATCTACATCCGCCAATTGGTTTTGTAGGCGAATCGTGTTTTGCTCAGCAAGGTTTCGAGTATTTTGCATATTCGTAATCAGGTCATACACAGCGGTTTCGCGGTTCACTAAGTCCAATTCCAGGTCGGTATTCGACAAGCGAATAATGGGGTCTTTCTCGCGCATCATCGCGCCGTCCTCCACATATTTTTCTTCTACTCTTCCACCTTCCAATACATCAAGATAAATCGTAGTAATCGGCAGCACGACACCGTTCACGGGAATGGTTTCCTTGAAAATTCCACGTTCTACATTGCTCACGGTAATGCGTTCGGCTTGTACGTTCAGGCGCGGTTTGCCGCTGGTAGAAACATAAGCTGCATAGGCAAGGCCTATGACCGCAATAATGCCCACAATAGTCAGAATTCGTCGGGTTGTCCAAAATTTCTTTTCGAGCTTTCTATCCACAGTTGTACGTTTTGTTTTACAATATTCGTCCTGTTCCTTTTTACCAAAAAGAACGTGCCAATTTTATAAATCATTCAAAATTAATCATTTACTATTCAAAACTAAACCGAGGTGTACGGTTTTGATACACTTGGTGTACGGAGTTGGGACAGATGGGACGGCGGGTGCTTGCTGACGAAGTGCCGACGTTTAGTATGTATTGTCGGCAGCAAAGAGTTTTCACCTTTTTAGAGTAGATATTCTTGTCTCACTATTTACATATGCAAATGACTGTGGTGGCGCAATGCCGAAATACTCTTTGATGCACAATTCATTTTCGTACAATGTCGCTTCACGTATTTTGATGGCATACCCTGTTTCTCTTTCTGCAAAGTATTGGTAAAAATAAGCTTCATCAATCCCTGCGTAACGATTGGTCTCTTGCCATAATCGTTCTATTTCATCATGAATAATATCGGCAATCTCGAATTCGCCAATGACCATACTTACTGGAGCGGAGGCATAAACAACTACTTTTGTTATACCCATTCTTTTAAAGATGACTTTTCTAAATTCATATTTTTTTTTACCCTCAAAAATCTTGAAAGCAAATTCAGGCTTAATTGACAATAAAACTCTCATTGGACAGCGACGATTTTATTATTTGTTCAAAGCTTTCTTTCGAAATTCTGTCAAACCCACGAGGTGCATAACTACCTGTAAAGATACCTAAATCAATTAAGTCTTTCCTGTTAGGTCTTTTAGGAAAGGAATAAACATAGAGGAAATTGACGATGAAAGGTCGCCAAGTCGTTTTGTAATTCCAATGTTCTCTTAGTTGAGCATCAGTAAAAACGCTTCTTTTTCTGCAAAGCGAGATAAAATCTGATTCACTTTTTATATTTGTTATTACACTTTCCACGACACCTATTGTCGAAACGACAGACGAGTAATAAGCATCTTTTCCTTGTTCAGCAGTTCTGTAAAAAACTACTACATCCCCTGCTTTCAACCCTCTTTCGATAGAGCGACTGACGTAAACCTTGCTGATTGCATTTCTATGTGGCTCACTTTCGATAAAGTTATTTGGCGATTCTGTTCGCAAAATCGAATCAGGAAACAACTCTGTATGATAGGCTGGATATATCGGAACTATCCAAAAGTTAGTGTCCTTATCAATATACGGATAAGTTAATTTAGGGCTTAGTTTATTCACGTTTTTACTAAAATCTCTGCAAAGCACTAATTCATTTCCAGATGGCGATGTCTTCTCGCCAAAGTTCTCAAACCCCCAATCAGAAAGCAATTGTATCAACCGCTGTTGTTCAATCCTTCGGTTAAAAATAGTCACATAGATTTCATCAACTTTGTTTAATAACGCGTTATCAAAAATTATTTTTAAAAACCGCTCTCCTAATTTAAAACCGTTCATTATCACTTTAAACGTGCCTATTTTGAGGCGTTTCTTCTTTGAGAACTGAGGGGTTATATCAGTATAGTTTTCATCATATCCTTCTATTTTAACATATAGGAATGCTAATATTTTATTATCCCCGTCAAGACAGATGTAGGCTATTTCGTCAGATTTTTTCGCAAACCATTTTTCAAATCCAGCATAGTCTTCTTTGAATGAATCGAAAAAAGGGTCGCCGATATTTATATTTCCAAAAAATTCTTTTTTTACTGATAAGACTTTGTAATCTGTCAGTTTAGGGTTTTCTGAATTGACTTTTTCCAAAAAAGCATCAATCGTAAAGACTTTATCAGAGATACCAAGCAAATTGGCTTTGTAGTGTATCTTTCTATCCTCTGTGATTAAGGCATCAATTCTCTCACAAAAAACTTCATTCAAGATTTTTGTATCATTCCAGTCGTTTTCATTTTTATCAACTTTATCGCTAACCAATTTAACCTGCTGCCCAACCGGTGCTTCGGTCTGCATTTGGTTGTAACTTCCAAGTTTCACGGACATCGTTTTTACAACCCTCTGATCTTGATGCTTTTGAATTTCTGCTATAGTGGTAGGATGAACGCATTTTTGATAGCCTAATTTATCTATCCAATTGAAAAGGACGCCGATGTCTTGATTGACTATGGTGCTTGCCTCTCGGTGAATTATGATATTTGTGTCAAGTAGTAGCCGCATTGAATCAGGTTTAGTGATCTACATTTTTTTTCTTTTTTGTGCCTTGCTACTACTCTATCACCGTCACTTTTATCTCCACCTTGCGATTGAGATTTTTGGGTTTGTCGTCACGGATTTCGCCGCGCCCTTCGATATAAATCTGATCGACGATGATGCCGTTATCCATCAAATGCAGCGCAATTTGCTTGGCGCGTTCCTCCGAGAGTTTGAGGTTGTACATATCCGTGCCTACGTCATCCGAGAAGCCGATGATTTCTACGCGCTGAATGTCCTTGGCTTTGAGTTGCTGCACAAAAGCATCCAGATTATTGACTTCAGGCGAAGTCATGCTGTATTTATCAAATTCAAAGAAAATGGTATGCAAATAGTCTCGTTTCTCGGGTCGTCGTTTTAGCTCCATATACGCAGTATCGGCATAAGGTGATTTGGCGACCAATGTTGGCTCGGGGCGACGAATCGGATCCATCAGGATTTCAATGGTATAAAATTGTTTATTATCCCAAAATGGAATAACAAATTCATTTTCATAAGGATGATACATTTCTTTTTCTACCGACATATTTAAAATTTCAAAGGCTGGAATGCACAAGAAAAAACGTCCATTTTCGTCCGCTTTTACCGGCTCGCGCCCTTTGATTTGTACGGTGACATTTGGAATCGGTTTATCCAAAATGGTATCTTTTACAAAACCCTCCACAAAAGTGATCGCTTCGCTGTACAATTCTGAGGAAAGACTAACTCTATAAATGTCTAAGCCGCCAAAACCCTCCGGTCGATCGGAAGCAAAATAGCCTGTCCTGCCATCAGCAGCGAGGATAAAGCAGAGTTCGCGGTGCGCAGAGTTGACCGGCGGCCCAAGATTGATGGGCGTACTCCAATTACCATCATCGTCAATGCGACTCATAAAAATATCCTGCTCGCCCAGCCCCAGGTGTCCGTCGGAAGAGAAATAAAGCGTTTGACCATCGTTGGTGATAAAAGGCGATTCTTCATACGAAGGCGTATTGATTGTAGGCCCAAGATTTTGAGGTTCACTCCAACTGCCATCCAAATTTCTTTTGCTTACCCAAATATCCGTGCCGCCGAAGCCGCCCTCTCTGTCGCTGGTGAAGTATAAAGTACTGCCGTCGCAGCTAATAGCCGCTTGCGATTCCCATTTTTTAGAATTAACGGAGCCATTAAGGGTTCTGGCATTGAGAATTTCCGTGTCTTTTACATCTGCTTGCCAGATGTCACAGGCGCCAAGTACACCTTCGCGCCCGCAAGCAGTGAAAAACATGGTTTTCCCATCGCGTATAACGGTGGACATTCCTTCGTGATTGGAGGTATTGAATTTTGATCCCAAGAGAAGGCTTTCCGTCCATTCCTCTCCAACTTGTTGGGTATAATAGATATTTTCATCGGCACGGTTGTTGCGGCGACCCGTGAAAAACAGCAATTTTTGATCGTTTGATACAAAAGGGAAATACTCGTCGGCACGAGAATTGATTTGTGCACCCAAATTCTCAATTTCTTTTACACTCAAAAAAGTGACCGAATCACGAGAGATATAACAAGCGCGGATATTATTGTCCAGTTGCGCGACCATTTCATCTTCTTCTGCGGCTTCCTTGTCGGCTATATCCGAAAATTCATGGGCCGGCTTGCCCAATAAGAACTCGAATTTACCATAGTAAGTAAGCGCTTTTTCATAATTGCCGGTTTTGTAGCTGGCCCAACCCGCCCGAAAATAGACCGAACGTGAGAATAATTCGTCGCGTTTGATCACCGCCTCATAATATTCGAGCGCTTTTTCAAATTCTCCCAACAATTCATAGCACACGCCGATATTGCGTCGGGCAATATGCAATTCCGGTTGCTGGTTCAACACATTTTCATAAATGCGGATGGCTTTTTCATATTGCTTGTTCAACAATGCTTCTTCAGCACGTTGGAAATCTTTGGAAAAACCAGGTGTTTGGGCATTGGCAAAGGCAATGCCCCACAAGCAAATGGCGATAAGTAGAATGGTACGTAGCATGATCTCGCTTTTTGGGAAAACATAAATAATTGCTGAGAAGCTTTAACATACTTCCTCAAGCAGCATCAAAGGGAAAAGGGCAGATGTTTGCGTCAAATATTTGATAAAACTATATCTTTTCTGGAAAAGAAACGAGCAAAAAAGCGACTTTTTCTAATTCATCCGTGTTAAATCTGCTTCGGCAGCAATGAAACCAAAGGCCGACCAGTAAGTCGTGTTCGTCACTTTCTGGAAAATTTCTTTGGCTTTGGCCGCATCGCCATTATACAAGTACCAATTCCCGACACCGTAGCCTTGCGTGACCGTATTGAGCAGCGCATCAAGATCGCTTTCCGGCGCATCCAGATTGAGCAGTTCTTCCGGTTTTTTCAAACCTTTATACATCAATAAACGATTGTAATACGACTCATTTTCAATGATTTCCATGCCCGACGTAATTTTTTCTAACACTTTCATTGCTTTTTCGGTCTCCCCGAGGCGGCGATAAGTCATATACAACCAATCAGCAGTGGCGCAGAGCAAATCAGGATTGGTGGAATAAGTCATACATTCTTCATAAATCTGGGCTGCTTTCGCAAAATCGCCTTTGAGATAATAAGCCAAAGCCCAATGGTACCAGATATTGAATTGCAGTGTAGAAAGCGGCTGGTTCCGTTTGTTGGGAATGCCATCCGGCTCAATTTCAACAGGTTTATCCTTGGCTAAAGCTGCCGCTTTCTCAAAATCGGCGATGGCTTGATCGAATTGTCGGGTCGAAATATAGCGATGCCCGCGGTGGCGGTAGAGTTCAGGCGAATTTGGATGTATTTCTAATCCTTTTGCAAAAATGTCAATGGACTCTCGGAAGCGACTGAGGTAAGCAATGCGCCGCCCCAGCCAGATGATATTCTCCAGATTATTCGAGTCGCGCTCGAAGTTTTGGCGGGCGATTTGGAGCAAACTATCTTTTTTTTGCAAAGAAGCCTCCGATTCAGGTGACGGAAAGAGTGGTTTGCCGTCTAAAGTATATGCTTCGGGTTGAGGTTCGGTCGCGCTTGTTTCGTTTTCAGCATTTTTTTGATCCGAAGTCTGGCATTGCCAGGTTAACAAAGCGAGCAAGAAGAATAAGGTTATAGCCGTTTTCATATTATTACAAGTTTTAGGTGAACATACCAATATTTATTCCGTTTGAGCCAAAAGAGCTATAGCAAGCGTTCGCCAAATATAATTTTTATTCCTCACTTTTCGTTTAGAAGAGGTTTGCAATACTTTTGAAAAAATATAAAATCAGCAAATTATTGCCGGATTGTTACCCTAAATTATTTGAAAACTTTAAACACGCTAAAATTATGAAAAAGCACTTTTTTTATGCTACAACCTTCGCACTGACCATCTTTCTGGCACAAGCCGCATGGGCACAAACTGTCGGAATTAAAGGCGGAATCAACCTCGCCAGCTTATCGCAAGAACCTTTTGAAGCCAATGTCGAAGATTTGAAAGAAAAATCTATCCTTGGAATCCAGGCAGGTTTGGTATTTGAATTACCGATTGCCGAAATCTTTGCCATACAGCCGGAATTGCTCTGGGTACAAAAAGGTGGTAAATCAACTTACACGTTTCTGGGCAATGAAATCGAAAGAAGCGTGACCTACAATCACATTCAAATCCCCGTTTTGGCAAAAATCAAAGCCACCACTGACGGCGAGGCTTTTGGCTTGAATTTTTTTGGCGGCCCATTTGCCAGCTTCTCTTTGGGTGGCAAGGCGAAAGTAACAACCAAAGGCACTTTGTCTTCGGAAATTGAAGAAGATATTGATTATAGCGATGACGACAACTACGAGCGTCGCCTGGACTGGGGCTTGACCTTTGGCTTGGGCGCGAATCTTGGCGCATTATTCCTTGATTTGCGTTATGACCTGGGTATCAACAATTTGTTGGACGACGATGCTTCCAATGCCAACAACAATAACAAAGATCCTTATCTGCGCACACGCGGACTTGGCTTGACGGCAGGGTTTATGTTTGGGAAATAAATTTTTCTGCTATACTCTTTGTCTAATTATTTTACAATAGTTTTTGGAAAAATGGAATGTTGGAAAAGTGGAAAACTCGACTCGTAATTATCCCTTCTCCCCAACATTCCAACGCTCCATTATTCCAATACTCCATTATTTCCTTCCTTTTTGTCGTAAAAAATTGCAACCTTTTCAGCTTCGTATTATCTTTAGTATCGAATGCAAAGGGAATTGGGATTAGTATGCAATTAAATCGCGCAAAAATATTAGTCGTAGATGACGATCCGGACGTGCTCGTCGCTGTACAACTGCTGCTCAAAACAGAGGCTAAAACTGTCGTTGCGGAAAAAAACCCCGAACAAATCCGTTCGCACCTTTCCAAAGGCCACTTCGACCTCATTTTGTTGGATATGAATTACAAAAGTAAACTCAACTCTGGCAATGAGGGTCTGTATTGGCTTCGCCAAATCAAGGATTGGGACAAAGAGGCCTCAGTGGTGATGATTACTGCTTATGGCGACATTGACCTGGCGGTGCGTTCGGTAAAGGAAGGTGCTTCTGATTTTATTGTCAAGCCTTGGCGGAATGACAAATTGCTGGCTTCTCTTAGCGAAGTTTTAGCGAATAAAAAATCGTTGGGCGGGCAGCAAAAACGCAAATCAGACGCTTCCGATGTCGGTATTATTGGGGATTCGGACGCGATGCATTCGATTTTTTACAAAATTGAAAAAATTGCACCAACAGATGCGAATGTCCTCATCTTAGGGGAAAATGGTACAGGTAAAGAGTTGATTGCCAAAGCAATCCACCAACAATCGCTCCGAGCCGACAAGCCTTTTGTCCATGTGGATATGGGCGCACTCACAGAGACGCTTTTTGAAAGTGAGCTGTTCGGGCATAAAAAAGGCGCGTTTACCGATGCCCGCGAAGACCGTATCGGGCGCTTCGAAGCTGCACATGGGGGTACGCTTTTTCTTGATGAAATCGGGAATCTTTCTTTGCAGCAGCAAGCCAAGTTGCTTACGGTTTTACAAAATCGCCAAGTAATAAAATTGGGTACGAATCAATCTATTCCCATTGATATTCGACTGATATGTGCTACGAATGCGCCGCTTTATGAACTGGCTTCTCAAAATTTATTCCGGAAAGACTTAATTTATCGCATCAATACGGTGGAGCTTATGATTCCTCCTCTGCGCGAGCGCAATGGTGACGTGGTTTTGTTAGCCGAACATTTCGCTATCATGTACGCTGAAAAATATCGCAAGCCGATTCCTATTTTGGATGATAAAGCAATTGATAAATTATATAAATACGCTTTTCCTGGCAATGTGCGCGAATTGCAATACAGCATTGAGCGGGCGGTAATTATGATGGATGGGGATATTTTGACCTCCAAAGAACTTATTTTTTCGCCAGTGGAA
>JANRME010000013.1:0-19356 GCA_033761835.1 Saprospiraceae bacterium | reverse complement strand
GTCAACAAATCACGGCTAAGTATGCCTTCCCTCCACCCAATTGGGGGCTGACGGCTCAGCAACTGGCTATTCGTTTTGGCAATCGTATGCCCCTGGATTTGTCTTGACAAACTCTTAGACAGAATTTATTTTACACTCCCGAGTCTATCAATTGATAGGAATAAATACCCTGACGTGCCGCACTCATATCCCAACGGATGGTTTCTGATGTAGAAACGATAGGCAATCGCTCTATGATACGACCTGTGAAATCGGTAATTTGAATAAATGCCTTTTTTAGTTCTATTTGCATCCAATCGAATTGGAAGGTCACTTCATTGGATACAGGATTTGGATAAGCGGATACCGGAGTATTTGTTTCTGAAGGATTTTGTGAAACGCTCGGCGGTAAAAGATTACTTTCACGAATATTGACATCTTCATTCAAAAGTAATTGCTCCGCAACATATTGATAACCATAGAAGAAATTGAGAATCCCGCGTGCTTGCTCCCCCGCGCGACCAAGATTACGGTCAGCCAGTTCCACTAATTTTGCAACTTCTGATTCATTAAAATCCGCGATGGTGCGACCTTCATCCATTGCTTTTATTTTCAGATCGGTCAATTTTTGATAATCCTCATACACCGCCTTCTGGCGCTCGGTGAGTTCCAATTCCGTACCAATCTCGTTTACAGCTTTTTGCGCTTGAACGGTACTCTTTTCTTGCAGCCAGCTTTCTGCAATTTGGTAACGGGACTGTATATCATTTTTGTTGTACAGCCATTCTCTCACTTTTTTCAGATCAATAGGTTCTGTAATGATGTAATGCCGTATAATAGCATTGGCGTTATAGTCCATAGCTGTTCCAGCATCACTTAGACGCCCTTCCAAGGCAGTGCGTTCTGTTATAATAGTTTGAGTTGCTCTGACGGCACTAAGTTGTGTTGTAGTCAAAGTCTCTTGCATTTTTACTTGTAAGCTCGGGCTGTAAAGTGCATCAGGATTAGCTTCCAGAATTTTAGTAGCAAAATTTTCCTGGAAAGCATCTTTTTTGTCCAAAACCTTTTTCAATACTTCTGCGGAAAGCCAAGGTGAAATACCCAGTAGTTTTTCTTCCAATGCAGTGGAGTTACCACGCTGAACATTTTCAATTTCCATAAGCAAAGCTTTCGTATCGCCCTTATCCAGCTTGCTTTTTCTGGTTTGTAATTCCGTATCATATTTTGCTCTTTGTGTAATATAGTCATTTTGTAGGTTATTCAATTCTGTTAAAGATAAGCTTCCACTACCTCCACCAGCCAGCATGGGTGCTGTACAAGTTGGATTACCTGCGGTCAGCGTTTTGGTAACACCAGAAAGGTTTCCTGGATTTTCAGAACTAGCATTGCGATAATAATATTGAATGGAATGAATGGTACCATTATAAAAATCAGAACCAGAAGGCGTAGAGCGAAGGCTAAACTTATTGCCTGCGGCTGCTCCAGAAGAGCCTTGGGGTGTGGCGATTCCCGAATCATCTTCGATAATATTATCATCTATGGTAACCCTGAAATCATAATTGGCATTATTGGTATTCGTATTACAGAAATATTTTAATCCATTAGATGGTATGCTATTATTGCGATTGTCACCAAAGGCATGATTCCCGATGTACAAATTGGTATAACTATTGCCTTTAATTTGATTATTTGCATCACCTGTGTTCCAACACAAAACCCCTACTGGCACAGGGGCGAGTGTAGGAAGGTATCCTGTAAAGCTATTACCTTCTACGGTATATCCTGTGCTATTATTGATAAAGACGCCATGATTGTAAGAACTGGTACGGTATTGCCCAACATTAAATGTGCTAATAGTTGCAGATACATTATTCACACTACCCGCATACACA
The DNA here is from genome assembly GCA_033761835.1 of Saprospiraceae bacterium. Taxonomy (GTDB): domain Bacteria; phylum Bacteroidota; class Bacteroidia; order Chitinophagales; family Saprospiraceae; genus JADJNW01. The sequence goes on along the minus strand of JANRME010000013.1, from coordinate 17,485 downwards.
CCCAGCGCATTATTGCTGAAAGTAGCAACGCTCACCGAAAAAGTACGCGTTGTACTGCTATTTGTACTGTACACACCTCCGGTAAAGCCATCAAAAGTACAGCCGGTTAATACCTGATACCCTGCGTCAATTGTGTAAATACCATACTGTTTATTGGTTACAGCGGTACTCTGATTCCTGAAAGTGCAGGTGGTAAAAGGAATGCCATAATTATCCCAGATGGTAACCATACCTACGTAGGTACTTTGAGGGTAGGTGCTTGTCAACTCAAAAGTACAATTGGTAAAATAGCTAAGATTATCACTTTGTGTGTATTGCAAAAACTCTACCGAGCGGCGATTATTGCGGAAAGTAGTATTATCGGCATAGATGATACCGCCGCCTTTGCTCGCATCGCCATTCAGACCCGTAACGATGGCATTATTGGCATACTCGATGATAGCGCCGTTCTTTAATTCTAGTGTACCTTGATTGGCTGCTGTTTGTGCCAAAGTGCGGTCGCCGATGACTTCGATCCCTTGCCAATATGAATCGCATAGCCTCGTAATTATGCCATCATCAACAACCAATTTTCCCCCTTTCTCAATAATTATTTTTCGATTTCCTCCCATTCTTACTATACAATTAATCGTTAATGTTGCTCCATTTTGAATTATTATATCCCTGTTCATAAATTTTGGTCTATCCCAGACAACGTTAGATCCAAACGTTATAGTGATAGTAGTACCAATATCAGCACAATTGTCTGCCCATGAAAAATAAGCAGGATTCATATTTAATAAAAAATTGAAAACTACATTCCACTGGCATGGAGTAATTGCCCTTTGATTATAACCTTGTTGTAACATATTATTTCCAGTATTCCATGTACATCTTGCTTGTAGGTTTCCATTGCAAGTTACTCCACATGATGTTGTTGCACCTGGATTGTAACAATCACAGGTGGCCTGTTGAGGGCATATTGGATTGCATTCTTCCTGTGGGTCTATGTCAATACCTCCGCATTGAGTATTACACCAAGTGATATGATCTAAATTTAATATATGCCCCATTTCGTGGTTTAAAACTCTAGCCCACCATCCCATGTCATTGTGATTACAAAAGAAATCAAAAAGATTAAGTCGAGTAGAATTTGGATCTCCAAGAGCCGCAGTTCCAGAATAACCATTACATACATTGTATGGAGCTCTATCACGAATTTGAATATCAATCACTCTGTTTCCATACTCGGAATAACTAGCAGATGCACTAAAAGGTCTAAACCATATACCATCATATAAATCATTCGGATTATTAGGATCCGTAAATATTTCATACCGATATTTGGTATCTGGTACTATATCTGCTGGAACTCCCCCTGGGCCATCTTGTTGATTTTGTTGCATATTAGCAAGAAAAAAGTTAGCTTCGTTTATTAATTGATTGGCTAATTGAATCCCTGTATTTACATCAAAGTTTTGACCACCATTTGTATTATGGAAATGAATATTAACATAAATAGTAACAATCGGCATATCTTCATAATCTTCAAAAAAATCTATCTCTTGACTTGTACATCCTAGCAGGAGTGTATTATTTATTAGACTACTGCTGAGCCCTCCTTCTATTTGACAATCGATTTGGCTTATCAAATTCAAGGGAGAAAATAATAACAATATAAAATTCATTTGAAATAAAAATTTCAGAGACATTTGACCTTTTCTTGGAAAATTAGTTTTAGGAATCATAGCAATTTAATTTTGTTTGTTTTTGAAATAAAATTAACTACTTTGTTCATCTTATGATTAATGTAGAAAAATTCAATAGTTTTCCACTTTTTAATCTTAAAATGTATATGCCTGAAGGAATATTAGGTAATCGGAATAAAAAATAGGAGTCTATTACAGTTTCTGTTGCACAAATCTTCATTCCATTTATGCTATATAATTCAATACTAAATGGGTCAGGAGATAATAAAAGGTTTTCTATAAAAAAATCTCCATTTGAGGGGTTTGGGTAAATTTTAAAAAATTCTGTATTAAGAGAAGTGTTTTTGTTTTTTGTTAATAGAGAATCGCATAAAATATTGCTATTGGGGTTGTATTCAATTAAATTGTCAGAATAACATATGAATTTTATGCTGGGAATAACATCTAAAATACATTCATAATCGGGAAATAATAAGTAAGAAATTGATTGTAATAATGATTCAATGGGGCCTACTCTTTCTAAAATTTCTATTTGATTGAAAGAGGAAGTATTATCTCCACAGTATAAGGAAGCTTTTTGTTTCCTCAGTACTTGGAGATCTATTGTATCAATATAGATGCTATCAACAACATAATAAAGGTATTTAGTAGTATCAATATATAGTGTATCACTTTTATTTAAAAAAAAATTAAAAAGTAGATGTTTGTTATTTTTTTCTATTCTAAAAATGGAGTCATTTTTCTGGCAAAGAAAACTTGTTTCATTAAACTCTAACCCCTCTTCAACTAATATCTCCTTTATACCTATTTTTTTACAACTTAAACCATCAATTATAGTATCTGACTTGCTGATTATTTCAATGTAACTTCTACTTTCTTCTTCTCCTGTATACGAATAAAAAACTTTTTCATAAAGCCATCTTGCCCCTACTGGTGCAAATTCCGTTTGTCCAATACAAATATTATTTATTGAGTAGGCAAGCAATAAAATAGTTGTAATTAGTAACTGCTTCATAATTCTTTGTTTTTTATTTATTCATAATAATAACTTTCCGCTCCGGTACATCACACGAAGCAGTGCATATCATATTCCTTGTAACAAAATCATCAAGATAGATTTTGCTTGTTTGGTGTGTTGTTCAATCGTGTAGTGTATCGTGCAGGTTTTTAAACTGCTGGAATAGTTTTACATTGAAATGTAGGGTAGTACTTCAAGTAGGTTTGATTAGCGCGGTCGTCTTGGTATTGTTATTGCAAAGATAATCTTTATATAAAAAGAAGGCAAGTTATTAAAAAGCCAATCAGCGACATTTTACATGAAATTAATATTGGTTTAATGTCAGGAAGGGATTTTATCAGGGTGTTTTTTCGAGCGGATCGAAAGGATCGCTGTAAACGGTCGCAGACCTACAAAATAGGAAGTACCGGATGCAATCCGGCACCAGCGTAGTAGTCCTTTGCAGTCGGCGCATTATTTTTGATTGGAATTCTAGCTGCTTTATATATTATTTTCTGGTAAAAACACTTATATTTAAACCTCTAAAAGCGGTTGGTCACTCGAATGTCCAACCGCTTTTGTGTTTTAGCTCAAAATAATTTAAAAACCATAAACTTTCAAAAAATGAAAAATATCCATCGCATCGCCCTGCTTTCTATATGTTGGGTTTTGTGTCTGTCGTTTTTCATGACTCGACCCGCAATAGCACAGCGTTATGACACAGATAAAGAAACTCGACAACGAGTTTTTGACATCATGTCCAAAATGACCCTGACCGATAAAATTGGTGAGATGACGCAACTTACCATTGATATGATTTTGGTTGGGCAGCCATACAATGTAAAAGAACCGCAACAAATTGACGAACAAAAATTGAGAGATGTATTGCTAAAGCACAGGGTAGGCTCTATTCTGAATGTGGCTGGGCATGGCTATACGCGCGAAGAATGGCATCAGATTATTACGGTTATCCAAAATATTGCAACCAAAGAAAAGCCAACGGGTATTCCTGTTTTGTATGGCATTGATGCGGTGCATGGTGCGAATTATACATTGGGAGCGACTTGGTTTCCTCAGGAAATTGGCTTGGCGGCCACCTGGAATCCTGATTTGGCTCACCTAACCGGCAAAATCACAGCATACGAAACAAAAGCTTCCTATATCCCCTGGACCTTTGCTCCGGTACTCGACATTGGGCGCGACCCACGTTGGTCTCGCTTGTGGGAGGATTTTGGCGAAGATGTGCTGCTTTCGCAACGCATGGGCGCTGCAATGACAAAGGGTTTTCAAGGCGATAACTTAGCGAGCGATTACCAAATTGCGGCTTGTTTGAAACACTTCTTGGGTTACAGTATGCCATGGACAGGCAAAGACCGTACTTCGGCTTTCATTCCTGATCGTCAATTGTATGAAATTCATGTGCCACCTTTCCAGGCAGCTGTTGACGCTGGGGCAGCCACTATTATGATTTGCTCCGGCGATATAAATGGTGAACCCGTACATGCCAGTAAGCGAATTTTGACAGATTTATTGCGCAACAAAATGGGATTTAAAGGTTTAGCAGTAAGCGATTGGAACGATATTGTCATGTTGTATGAAAGGCATAAAATTGCCAAAGATTACAAAGATGCGATCAGATTAGCGATCAACGCTGGTGTTGATATGAGTATGGTACCCACCGATTTGCAATTTCCGGTTTTGCTGAAAGAATTGGTACTCGAGGGGGAAGTACCGATGAGTCGAATTGACGAAGCGGTGGAACGCATTCTGACTTTAAAGGTTAAATTAGGTTTATTCGAAAATCCGATTCCAAAAGGGGACTACAGTAAATTTGCTTCTCCAGAACACGCTGATGCTGCATTTCAAACTGCTTTAGAATCTATTACTCTGTTGAAAAACGACAAAAATATATTGCCATTAGCAAAAAATCGCAAAGTATTAGTGACAGGCCCGACCGCCAATTCTTTGAACGCACTCAATGGTGGTTGGTCAGGCACTTGGCAAGGCGACAATCCAAAATACAATACTCCTGGCAAGCAGACCATTTTGGAAGCTATTCAAAATGAAATTGGGAAAAATAATGTAAGCTACATTGAAGGTGTTGCTGTTGACAAACCAATTAATATTGCAAAGGCGGCAGCTGAGGCAAGAAAAATGGGTCTGGCAATTGTTTGCATTGGTGAGATGACCTATACCGAAACGCCTGGAAACATTAATGATTTGACGCTTTCACAACCACAACTCGATCTGGTAAATGCTATTGCTGCTACTGGCACACCGATGGTTTTAGTGCTGGTGGAGGGTCGCCCGCGCATCATTAGTGCTATTGCCGACAAGGCACAAGGCATTGTTTTAAGCTATCTGCCTGGCAATGAAGGCGGTCGCGCTATTGCCGATATTTTATTTGGCGATTCCAACCCAAGCGGGAAATTACCTTATACCTACCCTCGCTACGTGCATTCATTGCTCACCTACGACCATTATTGGGCAGAAGTGAATGATTACAAGCCACAGTTTGAATTTGGATATGGTTTGAGTTATACAACTTTTGCTTATTCCAATTTAAAACTTAGTTCCAGTAAGCTTTCTGCTGATGGCAAATTGGATATTTCAGTAACGGTGACAAATAATGGGAATCGGGATGGAAAGGAAGTCGTGCAGCTTTATATTTCCGACAAAATAGCGAGCATTACTCCTCCCGTAAAGCGATTGCGTGGTTTTGAAAAAATTATGCTGAAAGCCGGTGAAAGTAAAACCCTTACTTTTTCTGTTTCACCAAAAGATTTGGCATTTGTTGGACAGGAAAACAAATGGATTATCGAACCCGGCGAGTTTGAAGTGAATATTGGCGGTTTGAAAGGCATATTTGTTCTTCAATAAAACGAAAGAGGTGGCATCGTTTTCAATGATGCCACCTCTCATTTAAAGTATTATTGCCCCAATCGAATTTTACGAACGAGCCGGTTTCTTCACCATGATTGGGTCGATGGCTTTTTGACGAACCAATTCGTTGAATTTCGGCAATTCGTTATCTCTAATCTTCTTATATTCTGATAATTGTGTGTCAATTTTCACCGTAAGGTCTTGTCTCACCTCATGCGATTGAGATGTTGGGCGATTATCGCCGGTAGATGCCTGACTTGCCAAGCTGCCCAGTTTATTAGTCAATTTGATCGGATAATTGAGTGGGTCTTGACCACTGCGGTTCTTCGTTTGATACAATTCCTCTTCTACTTTGGTCAAGGCAGCATTGATTTCCTTTGCTTTGTCTAACAAATCTTTCGCATTCTCATTGTCCTTGAGTAATTCGGTATAAGCATTGATTTGTTTGCGAATATCGCGGATATCAATGATCGTTTGGTGCGCTTCAGAAATCTTGTTATTAATACCATTGATAAAATCAAACTGGGCCTGCAAGTCTTCTTGTGTCGCCGAAGAGCGTGGATCTTTTATCAAATCAAATCCTACTTGCTGCGACGTACCGCCCACCGTCAATTTGACGGTATAAGCACCTGGCACTGCTTTTGCTCCGGCTAAACCCGCGGCCCACATAATCATACCCTCGAAACGCTTGGCATCAGGGTAGCGCATATTCCAAACGAAGGAATTACCTCCTTTCTTTACCTCCAACTTATCGGCTCTTTCGGTTGCTTTGGTAGAAAATTCTTTGATCAAATCACCATCCGATTCATAAAAAGCAAGTTTTACTTCTTCTTTTGGTGCCTCTTTCAGATAATAATGCACAATCACACCACCTGGGTGGTTCTGCCCTGCTGTTCTTGGCGCTCTTCCAAACTGAAAGCCACTGCCCATGCGATAGCTGGCGGTAGGTGTATAAAGATGGTGATCGCTTTTTGCAACCTGATCGTTCAGTTGATGCAAAGGTGTAATATCATCGATCAACCAGAAACTTCTTCCTTGCGTAGCAGCGATCAAGTTATCATTTTTAATGGTCAAATCCGTGATTGGTACAATTGGCAAATTCAATTGGAACGATTTCCAATTAGCGCCGTCATCGAAGGAAATATACATTCCGCCCTCTGTACCACAGTAGAGCAAGCCTTTGCGCTTTTGGTCAGCGCGCGTCACACGAGAGAAATGATTGTCAGGAATGCCGCCACCAATGTATTTCCAGGTTTTACCGTAATCTTCGGTTTTATAAATATACGATTTGTAATCACCTAATTTATAACGCGTTCCAGTGATATAAGCGCCGCCTTTGGTAAATGGATCAGGATCAATACTATTCCACATTACCCACTCAGGAGCAGCTGAGGGCGTTACATTCGTCCAGGTTTTCCCACCATCTTTGCTCATATTCACCAAACCATCATCCGAACCTACCCAAATCAGATCTTTTTCAAACGGAGATTCGCAACCCGTAAACAAGGTACAATAGTATTCAACGCTGGTATTATCTTGCGTAATAGGCCCGCCAGATGACTTGAGTTTGCTTGGATCGTTGCGTGTTAAATCGCCGCTGAGATGCGTCCAGGAACGCCCACCATTGGTCGTAACGTGCACTCGATCTGATAGCGCGTACAATTTTTTAGGATCGTGTGGAGAGAAGAAAATAGGAAAGTTCCACTGGAATCGATATTTCATACCTTCTGCGCCATAACCCATGGGGTTTTCAGGATATACATCTACGCGTTGCTCTTCTTTGGTGCGGTGATTCATTTTTTCTAACAAACCGCCATAACTACCACCAAAAACAACATCATCATCGGTTGGATCGACTGCAAGCCAAGCACTTTCGCCACCAGCCGAGGTTTCCCAATCACTTTCGGTAATACCACCGCCATCGGTGCGATGTTTGATGCGCACCGTAGAATTATCCTGTTGCGCACCATAAATGCGATAAGGGAAAGCATTATCAGTAGTCACTCGATAAAACTGAGAGGTAGGCTGATTCATATAAGTGGACCAGTTTTCACCAGCATCGAAGCTCACTTGAGCACCACCATCATCACCAATAATCATCCGCTGGTTATCTTCAGGCGCAATCCAAAGGTCATGATGATCACCATGCGGCGCATTCGCCGAAGTGAAAGTCCGACCACCATCGGTTGATTTATGATAAGATACATTGAGTACCCATACGATATTCTCATCTTGCGTGTCCGCATAAAGACGCGTGTAGTACCAGGCACGCTGACGCATACTGCGATCGCCATTGACCAAAGCCCAGTTTTCGCCACCGTCATCCGAGCGATACAGTCCTCCTTTTTCATTTTCTATAATAGTCCAAATGCGATTGGAATTGACATGGGAAACCGCTACGCCAGAAATACCCCATACGCCTTCGGGTAAGCCTTTATTCTTAGAGATGTTTTTCCAGGTATCACCGCCATCGGTTGTTTTCCAGAGGGCTGAGCCTTCTCCGCCGCTATCCAAGCTGTAAGGCGTACGGCGAATACGCCAAGTCGAAGCATACATAATACGCGGATTGTTAGGATCAAAAACCAAATCAACCGCGCCCGCATCAGCATTCGCAAATAGAATCTTTTCCCAGGTTTTGCCACCATCTTTGCTGCGATAAACGCCACGTTCATCGCTGGATTTGAACAAATCCCCTAATACAGCGGCATACACCAAATCAGGATTTTTAGGATGAATGCGTATGCGTGGAATATGGCGCGCATTTTTGAAACCAATGTCCGTCCAGGTTTTACCAGCATCCACCGATTTCCACATACCATGACCATAAGAAACGTTGCCACGAACGGTTTTTTCGCCGCCACCCACGTATATGACGTTGTTGTCGAATTCGCTCACTGCCACGGCACCAATAGAGCCACCGAAAAAACCATCAGAAATATTCTCCCAGGTTTGGCCGCCATCTTGAGTCCGCCATACGCCGCCGCCAGTAGCACCCATGTAGAACAAGTTAGGTTTGCCGGGTACGCCCGTTACCGCAGCCGAGCGACCTCCGCGATAAGGGCCGATCGAACGCCATTTGATCGAATTGTACAAAGATTCATCGAAATCAACTTTTGCAGTAATCGGTGTGCTGGGAGTAGTCGTTTTTGTGCTTTTCTTTTGGGCAAAGCTTGAAAAGCTTATCAATAAGCCAAGCGCAACAAATAGTAACGATTTGAGTAGAATATGGGTTTGCATTTTCATAGAATAGAATTTTATTTTCATACTTAAATTAAAGAGGATTGAAATAAAACGTTGATTAAAAAATATCAACAAGAATCATGCAATAAAGACAGGAAAGCGGAATCTATTTTTCCAAAGTTTCGGCTTTTTTTACTAAATTTCAAAACAAAAAGGCCACACCTCACAGTCGAGATGCAGCCCCGGGACGATATTGAGAAAAACTTCGCCTTTTTTTAAGGAATGATGGGGTAATGAGGTGATAAGATAATAGGACAGCAAAACAGACATCACCCTACCTACCAATCACCCTCTATGTCCACTTTACCGCGTTTGCAATAAAATTTTCTTTGCTAATGCCTTATTTCCCTGGCGTATTTCCAAATAATAACTACCAATGCCATTTTGTGAAATATCAACCTGATCATTGAAATCGCCTTTAAACGTACCCAAATCGTAATTATAAATCAGGCGACCCGCCGCATTGTAAACATTCACGCTGGTCTCGCCTTCCTGCGGCAAATTAAATTGCAACTGATATTTTCCAGTTTTAGCGTCAGGTATAATGCTTAAATTGGATACATTCAGATTATTTGCTTTGGGCATTTGAATACTGAAACGACTGCTTATCTCCTCCATCTCCGCCTCCGTCATATCTTTTAGATCAATAATTGCATTCGCAACACTCACATCCCAAATCGGAGTATCGTCCTTTTCTTCACTTCTATTTATAAAATCGTATCCGTCTTCGGTATGCGTATCGCAATACGATTTGATGGCTTTGCTGGCGGTTTGTACCTTGCCATTGCGCAAAAACTCAACCGTAACAGTCTCTCCAACAGTCATATTATCAATCGAAGCGCTAATATCATCCCAATCGATAATCAGATGATCGTTGATTTTGGTAATCATGTCGCCATCTTGCATCCCCATTTCTTCGGCTGTAGATTTCTGAACGATTTCGACCGAAATGCCTTTTCCTTCTGAATAACTTCCATTTTGGCGAACGCCGAGCAAGGGAGAGTCACATTCAGTCGTCACAATAGAAGTTTCTGATTCTGAGCGCTTTCCAAAAATAATAGGCATCGTTTTCTTCTGGCCATTGCGAATGAAGTAAAGCGTTGCTTTGTCATCGGGTTGGAATCTTTTCAAAATTTTAGTTAGATTTTCTGACTCATTCGTGCGATAATCATCGATGCCATACACATAATCAAAAGGCTCAAGCCCAGCTTTTTCGGCAGCGGAATTAGGCAAAACCCTAGTGATATAGCTACCATAGGGGTTGTCAAACTTGAGTTTCTCTGCTTTGCTTTCTGAAATTGTGTTGGAATAAATCCCCAAATAGGCCCAGGAATCAGGCGTATATCGAGTAACTGTAACTTGGCGTTTTTTGCTTTCTTCATAAGATTTTAAAGGCATCTCTGCGTGCATCGGCTTTTCATTTCGCTGATAATCAATTGCAATTTTTTCGCCGACTTTAAGCATATTAATAGCTGTCGTAATATCACCCCAATCCACTATTTTGTGGCCGTTGATTGCAGTGATCACATCACCGTCTTGCATTTCCATTGCCTCCGCAGTAGAATTATCTACGATATAAACTTTTACACCAAGTTCCTCATCCGAATCATCTCCATAAGGACTTACTCCCAGAAATGCCTTTTCGCCAGCGATAACGGGCTCTTTAGATTGCTTACCCAAGGCCATTTCCAACGATTTCTTTTTACCGTCGCGGATAAACCGAATCGTTACTTTATCGTTTGGCGCATAATTTTCCAATAAACTGGTCAATTCTTTTGTGTAAGAAGTTTCGTCCTCATTGATGGCATAGATATAGTCAAAAGGCTGAATACCAGCGGTTTCCGCAGCAGAATTTTTTATAACTTTAGTGACATAGCTACCATAAAGGTTATCAAAACCCAATATTTTCGCTTTTTCTTTGGAGATTTGCTCCGAATAAATACCAAGATAGCCACGTCCATGGCTACGACTCCAGTCAGAAGACTGTGCAATAGCATACGTCCCGATGGCTAGAAATAGAGTCAGGATAGTAGTCAGGCGCTTCATAATTAATTATGGTTTAGCTTTTTGTTTTACAAAAGACTGATTTTTTCAAAAAAAGTTGCTTATAGAGTGCTATAATTTCTTTTTTTTCGAAAGAAAATCTAATTTTTCAACAAGATTACCATATAATTAAGTCCTTAATTTTGCTTTAACCAAATACCCTAAACAACCAAGATTGGAAGTATCCAAAAAAATCACCTTTGCGATTTTTAAAGCGTTTTATATGCAAAAAATAGTCATTTATGCCAGCTTATTCCTATTATTTTCCTGCAAATCTGCTCAATTGACCAAGCCCATGGAGCACTACGATCGAATCATAGAGGAGGATCGAGTTTCGGTAGTCAATATCCCGGTTCGTATCAACCTGCGCGAATTGGAAAAATCACTCAACGCGCAACTGTCTGGCGTTTTGTATGAAGATAAAGATTTGAACGATAGTGATAAAATGATGCTCCGGGCTGAGAAAAGTGAAGATATTCGATTGAATGTAAGCGGGCAAAGCATTACCTATCGGGTGCCGGTGAAACTTTGGGTAAAATATAATATCGGCATCACTAATCTGGAAGCTACTGGAGAAATAGCTATGAATTTCAAAACGGATTTCTCGATTGACCGCGAGTGGAATATGCAAACCCTTACCAATATTGAGCGTTACGAATGGATCAAGCAACCCAAACTCAAGATGGGTTCACTCAATGTACCGGTGGGGTTTATTGGCGATATTGTGCTTCGCCAAAGCAAAGCGATTATCACCAAATCGGTGGATGAGCAAGTAAAAGAAAATTTCAACCTGCGCGAATTGGTGGAAGACGCCTGGCAACAAATGTTTGATCCTGTAATGGTATCGCCGGAATACAATACTTGGCTCTTGGTGAATCCACAAAACATTGGCATGACACCTTTGGTGAGTAAAAATGAAAGTATTACGAGTGTTATTTTTATGGAATCTCGCCCTAAAGTTATGCTCGGCACTAAACCCCAATCCTTGAAGCCGGTTTCGCTGCCGCCTTTTGTGATGCGCGATACCACCGAAAGTGATTTTTCTGTGCATATCAACACCGAAGTTCCATTCGCCGAAGCAGAGCGCATGGCCAAAGCAGCGCTCTTGGGGGAAATTTTTTCAGAAGGCAAGCGTTCCGTAAAAATCGAGGACTTACAATTATATGGGCAGGGCACGAAATTGATTGTCAACACGAGATTATCAGGAAGTTACAATGGCAGTATTTATTTGAGTGGGCGTCCTTTTTTTGATGCATCCAAAAATGCGATTGATATTAAAGACTTAGACTTTACCCTCGAAACGCGCAATTTTTTACACAAATCGGCGGCCTGGCTATTGAAAGGCACTTTGCGAAAACGTATTGAAGAAAATATGAATTTTTTATTGGATTATAATTTGAATGAACTGAAAAATCAGTTACAAGAGCAATTGTCTAATCACAAAATTGCTCAGAATATCTTTTTGGATGGAAATTTGGATGAATTGTATATCCGAGACGCATTTTTATCACCAGAGTCTATCCGGGTCGAAGTAGCGATTAAAGGAAAGCTAAATGTGCAAGTGAATGGTTTGAATTGATTGTGATATTGTTTTAAGTAAATGATTATTCTATCGCTATATAATTACAATACAATATCAATAAGTCAATATAAATTTTGCGACTTTAATGTGATTTAAAAAACCGAAGTATGAATATTGCGATTGCTGCCGGGCATCAACTGACCGTGCAAGCTGCTCAAGATGTATTACAAGCTGGTGGAAATGCCGTAGATGCTGCGATTGCTGCAATGATGATGACTTGGGTGGCAGAGCCTTGTATGTCTTCGGCAGGCGGCGGGGCTTTTGCGATGGTGGCAATAAATGGACAATCGGTCAAATTATTTGATTTTTTCTGTCAGACACCGCGATATAAACGCTCCCTTGAGCAAATAGAATTTCTTCCTGTTACGATTGATTTTGGTGATACACAGGAAGTTTTTCATATCGGCAAGGGCTCGACAGCAGTGCCAGGCGCAGTGGCAGGTATTTTTGAATTGCACCGCCATTATGGGTCAATGCCTATGCTTGAATTAGCACAACCTGCCATCACTGCAGCCAAAGACGGTGTTATTGTTAACGATTTCCAACACTTCGACTTTGATTTAGTCAGTCCGATTCTAAAGTGGAGCGAACGAGGCAAAGCAATCTTTTTCCCTGAAGGTAAAATAGCACCAAAAGGTGAAAAAATTTATTTGCCAAACCTCGCTGATTTCCTGGAAGCCTTGACGCGAGAGGGGCAGGCACTTTTTTATAAGGGCGAAATTGCTCAAAAAATTGTACAGGATCATCAAACTAATGGAGGTTTCCTTAGGCTGGAAGATTTTGAAAATTATGAAGTAAATATCCGAAAGCCACTTTCTTTTACTTATCATGATAAAATCATTTACACGAATCCAGCACCGAGCATCGGAGGCTCCATTATCGCGTTGACTTTAGCAGAGTTTGAGCAGACAAGAACAACGGCATATCATTTGAGTAAGGAGTACATTCAATGCTTACATCATATTTTTGAAAAAATAGATGCATTAGGAAAATCGCTGACTGTGCTGCATCGTGCCGTTCAGGAATGGCAACATAAGACCTGGGGTAGTACTACGCATTTCAATGTAGCTGATCGTCATGGCAACGCGGTGAGTTTGAGTACTACGATTGGTGAAGGCTGCGGCTATTTTATTGAAAATGCAGATACGATGCTGAATAATATGTTGGGGGAAGCCGTATTGATGCCAAATGGTTTCCATTCTTGGCAAGAAAATACTCGACTTTCCTCGATGATGTCACCCACTATTGTGCTTGATAAAAATTATCGCCCTGAAATTGTAATGGGGACGGGCGGCGCGAGCCGAATCGCCTTTGCGATAAGCCAAGTATTACATTTATTAATTGACCATCATTTGACCGTAGAAGCAGCGGTGAATGCACCCCGCGTGCATTTGGAACATGATGTATTACACGTTGAAGCCGGTTTTGACGATGTGCCAAATGCTGCGCAGTTCTACCAAACTTTGAAATCATGGCAACAATCTTCGCTTTTTTTCGGAGGCGTTCATGCGTTGAAGCGTGAAAAAGATCATTGGACAGCAGCGGGAGATCGGCGTCGAGATGGGTATGCTATGTCTGAAATTTGAAACATTCCATTCAATACATCTTTATCAATTTCATCAAGCGTTCTCGTCCATTATCATTCATTTTTAAAAAAAGTGAATCGCCAGTTAATTTTACAATTTCGACTACTTTTTCTGTACTAGCTTGATTTACAGTATCCAGTGTATAAAGATATTTTGATTCGATGTAATAAGTGCCCGCTTCTTTATATTTTAAATTTCCGAAATATTGATAATCATTATTTTTGCCAAATTGAAACTGAATAACTTCCGTATTCACATCCATTGGCATCTCGCCCTCTAATACTTCTACGGCCTGCCATTTGCCAGGTAATTGATTTTTATAAGATTGAACGCAGGCTGAGGCTAAAACGCTTAATCCGATCACCACCATTATTTTTTTCATCTTGCTATTTTTAAACACAATGAAATCTAAAATATTCATAAGACCTACTATGAAAGTATTAATTCTTTGTTAAACCAAAGGAAAAGCCGCAGCTATATAAAACCTGTTGCGGCCCATTATTTATGTCTCTTTTACTGAAATATCGTTTTAATAGCAATAAATGCCAGTCCGCCACCAATAAAACCTAAAGCTGCCAGCCAGGCAATTTTTTTCAGATACCAGATAAAATCTATGCGTTCCATGCCCATAGCTGCTACGCCAGCCGCTGATCCAATCACCAACATACTACCGCCCGTACCTGCGGCATAAGCGATAAAATGCCAAAGAGGACTATCAATGGGTTGATCGAACATCCCCATAGAAGCAGCCACCAAAGGTACATTATCAATCACTGCCGAAGCAACGCCAAGCAACATTACTACAATATCTTGATTTGGAATCGCTTGATCCAATCCTTCCGCTATAAAACGCAGCGTACCCACTGCAATTGGCTTACCGTCAGGTCCCATCACCGTCCCAAAAACCAAGGCTTCCAGTGCGGTGACCGCCATCAGAATACCCAAAAAAAACAGAATACTCGATAGCTCAATACGTGATAAAGCTTTATGCCCAGAATACATCTCCCGGCGCTCTTCATCAAACGCCTCCTCTGGATGAATATATTCGGAAACCAGCCAAACGATGCCCATACTGAGCATCATGCCTACATAGGGCGGCAGATGGGTGACTGTTTTGAAAATAGGTACAAATACAATTGCTCCCAGCCCCAAAAACAACATGGTGCGGCTACTAAGTAGTTTTTTAGGTGTAGTAGCTTCGTTTTCGACCACACTGACATCGCCTTTAAAAACAGGTGTTAATGATGCAATGGTAAAAGGAATAACAAAACATAAAATAGATGGAATCACCAAATACTCAATCAGCCCAAGCGCCGATACTTTATTGCCAATCCAAAGCATAGTAGTCGTTACATCCCCTATCGGCGACCAAGCACCGCCTGCATTTGCGGCGATCACAATCAAAGAAACATACCAAATGCGCTCGTCGCGGTCGTGGATGAGTTTTCGCAACAGAGTCACCAATACAATGGTTGCTGTAAGGTTATCAATAATTGCAGAAAGCATAAAACCAAGAATTCCCACAATCCAAAGTAATCTTCGCTTGCTGCGCGTTTTTACATAGTTTTTGAGTACTTCAAAACCTCGGTGCAAGTCAATAATTTCTACGATGGTCATAGCACCGATTAAAAAGACCAGGATTTCAGCGGTTTTTCCAAGGTGGTGTAAAAGTGTATTCTCAAATCCTTCCTTCGCATGATGCGTTGCTTCCTCATTTACAGCTCCCATCAAGCTATACACATGATCGTGCGAATCTATAATGGAAATCCAGCCATTATGAAAAAAAATGGCAAGCAAAGCCCAGCACAATGACCCCATCAATAGCGCTGGTACGGTTTTGTCCAATTTAAGCGGATGTTCAAAAACAATCAACAAGTACCCGATAATGAAACAGGCGATTACAATTGTTAGCATATTATAGGCGTTTAGGATTGGTTTTCAAAAAGTTCTGTAAAATATTAATTGCGCGTTATCGGTAAAAATAAAATTTTATTTGTTTAATCACGACCTTAGAAATGAATATTTCACACTTTCTTAATCTTGAATGGAACGCTGAATTGCGTTTTGCATTTATAAATAAGTGGTTTTGTACAAATTGACTTATTTTTGCGAAGTTTTTAGAAAGGAAAAATTTCCAGGCATCGGGAATTTCAAATTATGGTAAAAATCGGAAATGTAGTATTAGGGGAATTTCCATTATTGCTGGCACCAATGGAAGATGTGAGCGACCCGCCGTTTCGTGCTTTGTGCAAAGCGCAAGGAGCGGATATGATGTACACGGAGTTTATTTCCTCCGATGGCTTGGTCTATGAAGCAAAATCGAGTTTGCAAAAGTTGGATATTTATGACTACGAGCGACCGATTGGGATTCAATACTTTGGCGCGCAGGTGGAAAGCATGATGAAAGCCGCAGAAATGGTGGAAGCCGCCAATCCTGATGTGATTGACATCAATTATGGCTGTCCAGTAGCAAAAGTCGCTTGCAAAATGGCGGGCGCGGGTTTGCTGCAAGATGTTCCGAAAATGATTGAGTTGACCAAAGCGGTGATCAATTCTACTCAAAAGCCTGTGACTGTAAAGACTCGGCTCGGCTGGGATGAAAAAAGCATCAATATTGTAGAAGTAGCAGAACGGTTACAAGATATTGGCGTGCAAGCGATTACGATTCATGGACGCACTCGCAAACAAATGTACAAGGGCGAAGCAGATTGGACTTGGATCGCCAAAGTGAAAGAAAATCCTCGAATGCACATTCCCATCTTTGGCAATGGCGATGTAGATAGCCCGCAACGCGCCCAAGAATATCGAAACCGCTATGGCGTGGACGGCATTATGATCGGTCGAGCCAGCATTGGTTATCCCTGGGTTTTCCGAGAAATCAAGCACTATTTTGCAATCGGCGAGCTTTTGCTTCCACCAACTGTGCAAGAACGCGTGGATGCTGCGCGTCAGCATTTGCAGCATTCTATTGAATGGAAAGGTGAAAAATTGGGTATTGTTGAAATGCGCAGGCATTACACCAACTACTTTCGCGGCTTTCCGAATATCAAACCATATCGCTCGCAATTGGTCACTTTGCACGATTCCGCTGAGATTTTTGCAATTCTCGATAAAATCGAGGAAGTTTATAATAATGAAGAGAATTTGGTAACCGCATGATTCAAGATATTTTGCTCAGTCCCAAAGGTAATCCCTTGATTTTTGATATTGAAAAAGACTGTTTCAAAGATCAAAATACCGATGAAATCTTTGAAATAATAAATGGCGTGCCAATTTTATTGCCTTCTAGCGCCGAAAAGCGCTGCATGGAAGTAACGCTGAGTAATGGCGTCAAAGCCAAATTTTATTATGTCGATCACTATCACCAGGACGCCGAACTGTTCGATTATTTTGAATCCATACCCGACGGCGCTTCGCAGCATGAAAACAAGCGCTTGCACGAAATGATCTTATCCAATATTCCCAA
>JANRME010000012.1:0-13753 GCA_033761835.1 Saprospiraceae bacterium | reverse complement strand
TTATACAATGTAAATTCTATGTTTGGTAAAGGATTAGTAAAGGCACACCTCAAAGCAAATGCCCAAGAATGGGCTGGAACAGTGCTAGAAGAAAGTTTTATAAATGAAATAAAAAAAAGGGGATATAACCCTGATGAATTTTTACTTCCCTATGCCAAAAAATATAAAGTACCGTATAAAAAAGAGGAGAGTTTATCAGAAGAATATGTCTTACGTCTAGTAAAAGGGACACTTAATGAAGAAGCTCTAAAAAATTATGCAAATGGGGTAAGGAAAAATTTTGAAGCACACGAAAAAACAATTAACGATTTAAGAGTGAAATCAAAACTTGATAACACAATAAAATTTTTAGAAAGTTTTTATGCTAAAAAATGAATAATGTTTTTAGGTAAATCTCAGTATTCTAACAAAACAAACAATTATGGACTGTCACTCAGGAAATAGATATGTGGCATTTTTTGACATACTAGGTTTCAAAAACTGGATCGCCAGTGTCGGGTCTAAAGAAGTTTTTAATAAAGCGACAGGACATTTAAATTTAGTAATTAAATCTTCTCTTCCAGGTGCAACAGTAAACGCTGACCAAAGTGTCAATTATGAAATAAGGCATATTAATCATTTCTTTTTTTCTGATTCAATTCTTTTTTATTCTATTGATGATTCATATGAATCGCTTGATGCATTTATTAGAACTTGCGCCGAATTTATGAATGTTATGATATTTGGTCTTTCTTTGATGATTCGAGGAGCTGTATCGAAAGGTGAGTTTTACGTGGATACTAAGACAAGATCGTATATTGGTCAAGCCCTAATTGATGCGTACATGCTAGAAGAAAGCCTTGATTGGATATGTGTATGTTTTACCAAGGAAATTTCGGATTCTAATGATTTTAATTTGATAAGAAGTAGGTACTCTAATTTAATATATAAATCATTACATCCTACTAAAAATAATCCTGATTTCTATCCATTCGCTATCAATTATGCAAATGAAGATTATATAGGAGTTTCTAGATGGAGTGTAAGTAAAATTTTAGATGACATTTACTTTAAAGTTGAAAAGCAACTTTCGCTACATGAAAAAGAATTTAAAAAAGCTGTTCAACGAATTGAAAATACTAGATTATTTTTCAAGAGTATAAATCAAGATTAACTTTTAATAATAAACTATGTATGGATTGTTATTCTGGTAACAGATATGTTTCATATTTTGAAATACTAGGCTTTAAATCTTGGATCGAGATAGAGGGTTCAAAACAGGTATTTGATTATGTGAAAGGATATCTAAATCTGATGATGGAAGCCTCTCTACCAGACGCAGTTGTAAAAGAGGATTTATCTGTAGAGGTAAAAATAAATCAAGTCGATTTTGTACATTTTGCAAATACCGTTGTTTTTTATTCCAAAGATGATACTTTTGAATCATTTGAAGCTTTTATTAAATCCAGCACAGAGTTTATAAATGTTGTTATGTCTGGTGTCTCGCTTATGATCCGAGGAGCTATTGCCTTTGGTGAATTTTACGTTGATATGGAAACAAATTCATATATTGGGCGGGCGCTAATTGATGCACACCTATTAAATACAGAAATCAATTGGATGGGCTTGTGTTTTGATAAAACAGCAGTAGAAACTCAAAATTTCGATCTATTTCAAGAGAAATTTCCCAGGTTGATAAATCTATCTTTATCGAAGACTGATAAAACTAATATTTTCCCTCCAGCAGTCAATTGGGCAGATAAAAATTATTTAAATGATATTAATTTCGATGCTTTAAAGAGTTTAGATGCTTGCCTCGAAAGACGAAGTACAGAGTTAAAAGAAAGAATAGAAGAATTAAATGAAATAGAAAAAATGATTCAGAAGACAAAGGAGTTTATTATATATTGTGAATCAAAATATTGAAAATACTAAAACCCTTTTCTTATGGAATTATATGTTGCTTTGATAGGCGCAATTGCGATTATTGTTGCCCCAATTATTACACTGATTATTCAAGAATGGATTCAAAATAGAAAATATCCTT
The DNA here is from genome assembly GCA_033761835.1 of Saprospiraceae bacterium. Taxonomy (GTDB): domain Bacteria; phylum Bacteroidota; class Bacteroidia; order Chitinophagales; family Saprospiraceae; genus JADJNW01. The sequence goes on along the minus strand of JANRME010000012.1, from coordinate 11,727 downwards.
CAGTAGGAAATAGGAGAGATATATCTGGAATCTGGAAAGGCTCTACAGTACAAGGAAATTCAAGAAGTGTAAATATCTCAGGCATCTTAAAAGCTAAGACTAAAAAGATTTCTGGCGATGCAGTAGTTGAATGGGAAAATTCAAGTATGAAACTTAAATTTAAAGGTCATTTTCTTGATGAGAATCATATCCATATAAATTATGAATCAGATGATAAAACTATTAAAAATTTTGGCTCTCAGATTTTGAAAATTAGTTCAAATGGATCTAAACTTGAAGGCTTAACTATTGGGTATGGAAGTGAAGCAGAAAGTATTATATCGGGAACAACAATATTGAATAGATTATCTAAATAAATAATCTGTATTGTAAAAATTGTAATTAAGAGTTTGATTTATATCAATAATTCAAACAACGTCTGGCTATCATTCAACGTCCGATAATTAATATGATATGCCTCCATTCTTTGTAATAATGCTTCATAATCTTCGCGTTGCTGGAGTTGAATGCCGATAAGGGCGGGGCCCAATTCGCGGTTGTTCTTTTTGGTGTATTCAAAATGGGTAATATCATCATTTGGGCCGAGTACATTATTTAAAAATTCGCGTAAAGCGCCTGCCCGTTGCGGAAATTTTATAATAAAATAATGTTTTAAACCTTCGTATAATAAAGACCGCTCGCGGATTTCTTCGGTGCGCAAAATATCATTATTGCTGCCGCTTATGATGCAAACGACTGTTTTTCCTTTGATTTGATCTTTATAAAAATCTAAAGCAGCGATAGTTAATGCTCCGGCGGGTTCTACGACAATACCTTCTTCATTATACAATTGTAATATCGAGGTGCAAACTTTACCTTCTGGCACAAGCACCATATCATCTATGACTTGCTGGGCAATTTTGAACGTCATTTCTCCCACGCGACGCACGGCAGCGCCATCTACGAAAGTGTCAATCTTGTCCAAGGTCAATACCTGCAGGGCTTTCAGCGAGTCGTGCATGGCGGGCGCTCCGGCAGGTTCGACACCAATAATTTTTGTTTTGGGGCTTAATTGTTTGAAATAACTCCCCAAACCCGAAATCAAGCCACCACCGCCAATCGGCACAAATACATAATCCACGGTATTATGACAGTCTTCCAAAATTTCTAAACCTACAGTGCCTTGTCCTTCTATAACCCGTTCATCATCAAAGGGATGTACGAAAATTTTATTGTTTGCTTCCGCATCATGTAAAGCTTCGCGGTAGGAATCATCGAAAGTATCACCGACAAGTACCACTTCCACCCAATTTTTACCAAAGAGTTTGACTTTATTTACTTTTTGTAATGGTGTGACCGCAGGCATGTAAATTTTGCCAAGCACATTTAGTTTTTGACAAGCGAAGGCTACGCCCTGTGCATGGTTGCCTGCGCTCGCGCACACGATGCCCGCCGCCAGTACGTCTTTATCCATCGTCGCCATTTTATTATAAGCCCCACGAATTTTATAAGAGCGGACGACTTGTAAATCTTCGCGTTTGAATAAAATATTGGCACCGTAGCGGTCTGAAAAATTGGCATTAAATAAGAGCGGCGTTTGCTCGGCGATGCCTTTCAGGCGCACTTTGGCTTTGTAAATGTTTTCGACACTTATGATGGGAGCAGTGATTTTTAGCGGAGTAGTCATGTTCGTGGGAAGGGTATAAATGGAATTTTGGAAAATTGGAATTTAGGAATAATGAAACCTGGAATGTTGGAGTAGGTAGCCCTGTAATCCAACATTCCTGTATTCCATTATTCCATTAAATATTATACTTTTTCTTCAACTTCTTGACGCTCAGGACGCAAGCTGCGCACGACCTTACCCGCTTGCCACATTTCGCTTTCGCGGAGTTCGCGGAGTTCTTCTTCCAGTTTTTCGCGGTAATCCGCTTTACTATTAGAATCAATGGACTTTTGCGCTTCGTGTCCAGCAGCGACGCTATCATATAATTCGGTGAAAACCGGCGCTACCGCATCGCGGAATTTATTTTTCCAATCCAATGCACCGCGTTGAGCAGTCGTAGAGCAGTTGGCGTACATCCAATCCATGCCGTTTTCAGCAACCAAAGGCATCAAACTTTGGGTCAATTCTTCCACCGTTTCGTTGAATGCTTCGCTAGGCGAGTGACCGCGCTTGCGGAGTTCGTTGTATTGTGCTTCAAAAATGCCCTGGATCGCGCCCATCAAAGTGCCGCGCTCGCCGGTCAAATCGCTATATACTTCTTTTTTGAAATCTGTTTCAAACAGATAACCAGAGCCAATGCCGATGCCGAGGGCTACCACGCGTTCCCAAGCTTTGCCGGTCGCATCCTGGAAAATCGCATAGCTAGAATTCAAGCCCCGACCTTCCACAAACATGCGGCGCAAGCTGGTGCCCGAACCTTTCGGGGCAACGAGAATGACATCCACATCCGCCGGAGGAACGATGCCGGTGCGGTCTTTATAGGTAATGCCAAAGCCGTGCGAGAAATACAGGGCTTTGCCAGGTGTCAAATGCTTTTTGATGGTATCCCACATTGCAATTTGTGCTGCGTCAGAAAGCAGGTATTGAATGATATCGCCTTTGGCGGCAGCTTCTTCAATGTCAAACAAAGTTTCGCCAGGAACAAAGCCGTCGGCTACTGCCTTATCCCAGGATTTGGATGGGTAACGCTGACCAACAATAACGTTGAAGCCGTTGTCGCGCAGGTTGAGCGCCTGCCCCGGACCCTGTACGCCGTAGCCAATGATAGCGATGATTTGATCATTGAGTACATCAAGGGCTTTTTCGAGTGGAAATTCTTCGCGAGTGACCACATTTTCTTCAATCCCTCCGAAATTCAATTTTGCCATGTTATTTAGATTTTTAGATGCCACCCCGACCATTATCGGGGAGATGTCAGACCTTCTTCTGCTACTTAGACATTTTGATGATCTGTCAGAAATTAAGGAAATACTAAGTCCAATGGCGACTGTAGCTCGCCGTACTGGAATGCGAAATTAGTCCTTTTGTCTTATTAAAACATACTACCTATTCATTTTCAAGGATTTGCCCAAGGTTTTTCTGGTCGTAAAAAAGAAATTTTATTTCTTTGATAATCAGTTTTTTGTAGAAAAATGTTGAGCGCTATGGCTCGTAACAATGCTTTATTTTGTAGTAGGTGGGGCCAATTCGACTTTTGCATTTTGATGATGATTTACAAGGTTCTCTTTCGTAAATAAAACTTTATAAATATTTGGTTTTCAGGTATTTTTTAAAATTATGGATCGCCTAAGACTCGTAAGAATATTTTTTTTTGGTTTTACATCACACGTTGTAACAGTCTACTTTTGGGGACTCGTGGAAGATTAAGGTGATGGGATGATAGGTGAATAAGTTAAAACTTGAGATATTCTATGCTAAATAAATACAGTCGAAGACTTACGCAAGATGATACACTGCCCGGCGCGCAGGCAATGTTGTATGGAATTGGATTGACCGAAGATGACTTGAAAAAGGCGCAGGTGGGCATCGTGAGTACGGGTTGGGAAGGGAATACTTGCAATATGCACCTGAACGACCTGGCATCTTGGGTGAAACAAGGAGTGCAAGCAGCCGATTTGGTGGGTTTGATTTTCCATACGATTGGCGTGAGCGACGGTATGTCGATGGGCACGGAAGGAATGCGTTATTCCTTGCCTTCGCGCGATTTGATTGCGGATTCAATAGAAACGGTGGTGGGGGCACAGTGGTACGATGCGGCGGTGGCCGTGACAGGCTGCGATAAAAATATGCCCGGAGCAATGATGGCGCTGGGGCGTTTGAATCGCCCGTCAATCTTGGTGTACGGCGGTACGATTAGTCCGGGTTGCTATGCGAATAAAAAATTGGATATTGTCTCTGCTTTTGAAGCTTTGGGTCAAAAAATTGCAGGAAAAATTGATGAAGCTGATTTCAAAGGTGTGGTGCGTAATGCTTGCCCCGGGCCGGGTGCTTGTGGCGGCATGTACACTGCAAATACAATGGCTTCCGCGATTGAGGCGATGGGGATGAGCTTGCCCTTCAATTCCTCGTATCCTGCTAATAATGCTGAAAAACAAGGTGATTGTCAAAGAGTAGGAAAGGCGATTTTGAACCTTTTAGAAAAAGACATCAAGCCACGCGATATTATGACCCGCGAAGCTTTTGAAAATGCTATTACCTTGGTAACGGTGCTCGGGGGCTCGACGAATGCGGTCTTGCATTTGATCGCTATTGCAAAGTCGGTAGGTGTGAAGCTTACGCTCTCTGATTTCCAGCGGATTAGTGACAAAACGCCATTTATTGCAGATTTAAAACCGAGTGGTAAATACGTAATGGAAGACTTGCATAATGTGGGCGGCGTGCCTGCAGTAATGAAAATGCTTTTGGAAGCTGGTTATCTGCATGGCGACTGCTTGACCGTGACTGGAAAAACGATTGCAGAAAATCTGGCGGAAGTGCCTTATTTAAAGGCAGGGCAAGATATTATTCATTCCCTGGATAATCCTATTAAACCAACGGGGCATCTACAGATTTTGTACGGGAACCTTGCAGAAGAAGGTGCAGTTGCCAAAATCACGGGTAAAGAAGGTTTATCATTTACAGGGAAAGCCAGGGTTTTTGATGGCGAAGCAGATGTTAATGAAGCAATTACAAATAAGCAATTGCAACCAGGAGATGTAGTGGTCATTCGCTACTGTGGCCCGAAAGGTGCGCCAGGTATGCCCGAAATGCTGAAACCGACTTCTGCCATCATGGGCGAAGGTTTGGGCGATAAAGTGGCGCTAATCACAGATGGACGCTTTAGCGGTGGTACGCACGGCTTTGTGGTTGGGCATATCACGCCGGAGGCTCAAGTAGGCGGTTTGATTGCACTTTTGCAAGATGGTGATGAAATTACGATTGATGCGGATAGTAATAAATTGCACGTAGAACTAAGCGATGCAGAAATTGCGAAACGCCGCTCGGCCTGGCAAACTCCAGCGATCAACGCCACACAAGGTTGGCTGCATAAATATGCAAAAATCGTATCCTCAGCAAGCGAAGGTTGCGTGACGGATGAATTTTAGTTGATAGGTTAAAACGTTGATTTTACTGAATATCATCAACTCATCAACTTTTCAATCCTTAAACCAAATACAAGCCATGAGTAAAAATTTAATTTTGGAAGAATCTCCAATCGTAGAGGCAAAGCCCGAAATAAATAAAAAAATAACAGGCGCAGAAGCAGTACTTCGTTGCTTGCTGGAAGAAGGCGTGGATACTATTTTCGGCTATCCTGGCGGTGCCATTATGCCTGTTTATGATGCTTTGTGGTATTATCAAGATCGACTTCGACATATTTTACCTCGCCACGAACAAGGCGCTATCCACGCGGCTGAAGGCTACGCTCGGGTGACGCGCAAAACGGGCGTATGTATGGCAACTTCCGGACCGGGCGCGATGAATCTGGTCACAGGTTTGGCTGATGCGTTATTAGACTCAACACCAATTGTAGCGATTACAGGGCAAGTGGCTCTGCATCTCTTAGGTTCGGATGCTTTTCAAGAAACGGACGTGATCAACTGCACGATGCCGGTGACAAAATGGAATATTCAGGTGACAAAAGCTTCGGAAATTCCAGATGCCTTTGCCAGAGCGTTTTATATTGCGAATTCTGGAAGACCAGGGCCAGTATTAGTCGATATCACCAAAAATGCACAGTTTGAAGAGATGGAGTTTGAATACAAGCGCCGCCCGGTCATTCGAAGCTACCATCCGAAGCCGAAACCAAATCCAGAGGCATTAAAAGAAGCGGCCGAACTCATCAATAATGCTCAACGTCCTATGATTCTTGCCGGACACGGCATTCAAATTGCTCACGCACAAGAGGTTTTTAAAGCTTTTATAGAAAAAACAGGGATTCCTTTGGCTTGCACTATTCATGGCTTGTCCACGATTCCTTCCGATCATCCTCTGCACATGGGGATGCTGGGAATGCACGGCAACTATGGCCCAAATATGCTCCAAAATCAATGCGATGTGTTGATCGCCATTGGGATGCGTTTCGACGATCGTGTAACTGGACGTTTGAGTGGTTATGCCAAACAAGCGAAAGTAATTCACATCGAAATTGATCCTTCGGAGGTCTGCAAAAATGTATTTGCAGACGTGCCGGTGGTGTCGGATGCAAAATTAGCTTTAGAAGCTTTATTACCTTTGGTGAATGAAAAATCTTATCCCGATTGGATCGCCGAATTCAAACGACACGATGCGATTGAGTACGAGAAAGTAATTCACAAAGACATGAAACCTACTGCCGATGGTCAGCTCAAAATGGGGATGGTCGTGCGCGAAGTTTCCAACCAAACGAATGGATTGGCAATCGTGGCTACCGATGTGGGGCAGCATCAAATGGTGGCGGCTCGGTATTACCAATTCAAAGGTACAAACCAGTGGGTCTCCAGCGGTGGCGCAGGCACCATGGGTTATGGCTTGCCGGCTGCTTTTGGCGCGAAACTGGCGAATCCGGAGCGCGAAACGGTTGCTTTTATTGGCGATGGCGGTTTCCAAATGACGATTCAGGAATTAGGTATGTGCGCTCAATGGAATGTCGGCGTAAAAATTGTTTTACTCGACAATAATTACCTGGGAATGGTGCGCCAATGGCAGCAATTGTTCTTTGATCGGCGCTATTCTTCGGTGGAATTAAAAAATCCAAATTTTATCAAAATAGCCGAAGGATTTGGTGTAGCAGGCAAAACTATTTCAAAACCTGAGGAATTGAATATTGCAATTGCAGAAATGCTGGCGCATGATGGACCGTATCTTTTGCACGTGCAAGTAGAAAAAGAAGAAAATATCTTCCCAATGGTGCCAAGTGGCGCAGCAGTAGATGAAATTGTATTAGAATAGTGGAGAAAGTGGAGAGGGTTTAGAAGGTTTAGTTGCGCTCGGAACTCAACCCTCTAAACTTTCTCAACCCTCTAAACTAAAGAAAAATGAATAACGAATATACCATCACCGTTTTTACAGAGCACCAAACCGGCTTGCTCTCTCGGGTAGTGTCTATTTTCACGCGCCGCCACGTCAATGTGGAAAGCCTGACCACTTCGCAATCTTCATTGCCTGGCATACATCGCTTCACAATTGTGGTCAAGGTAGAAGAAGATATGGTCAAAAAACTCGTAGCACAGCTCGAAAAACAAGTCGATATAATGAAGGCCTTTTATTATGAGCGTGAGGAGATTGTTTATCAGGAAATTGCATTATATAAAGTCCCGACTGCTATCTTTATGAACAATAATAAGGTAGAAAAGCTTATTCGCGCTTATAATGCACGGGTATTGGAGATTGAACAAGAGTATATTGTAATAGAAAAAACTGGACAAGAACACGAAACCGAAGCTTTACTCGAAGAACTCAAGCAAATTGGCATTTACGAATTCGTTCGCTCCGGGCGCGTCGCTATTGTTCGACCAATGGAGCGATTGAATAAATATTTACAATCGTTAAAGGTAGAAGAAGCAAACGAAAGTTAAAAGTAGTTAAGTTACTTGAAAAATAATAATAACAATATTCCGCACAACATAATAATTTTTGCAAATTGACTCAGATTATGATATTGCAATTTTTCTTTTGCTTTAAAAAGTAATAATAACGATGTAATTATCAAGATTCCTACCAGTCCAATAAATACTAATCCCAAAATATTCAAGTTGACTCGCAAGGCAAATGCTGCATAGACCAGCGATAAGAATAAAAGCAACGCAGAAACCACAGCAATTGCCTTAGCAATTCGTTCTCCCCAAGCAATCGGAATTGTGCGAGCTTGATCCTGGGCATCACCGTGCGCATCTTCCATGTCTTTCACAATTTCGCGGAAAAGCGTAGAAAAGAAAGCAAAAATAGTATAAAAACTTAATATTTTTGTAATAATAATGGCTTCAGATTCGGGTAATTTTTCAATCGTCGATTGCTCGGCAATCCACAAAATAATGGCTACACTGGCACAATAAAAAGATACCAAAAGATTGCCCCAAAGGGGTTGCTTTTTTAGTCGTGCAGAGTATAACAGCAATCCGATCACCGCTCCTGGAAATAAAAACAACAGAAGGGTACGATTAGCGACAAACGCCAGAAAAATGGACATAAAAAAACCAGAAATATTGATACAAAAATAAAGCCAATAGGCGGTCTGATGCGCAACGTATTTACCAATGATGACGCGCTCGGGTTTGTTGATGCGATCAATACGCAAATCAATAATATCATTTATAATATAGCCACCGGCGGTGATGAGAACGGTGATAATAACCAAAAGCGAGAACTCTTGCGCTTGTAAGGCTGGATTGATAGCATTTTTTTGTAAAATAGGTAGAATTATTTTATAATATAAAAGGTACTGTGTCAGCGCGACAATTATCAAATTAGGCAGTCGAATAAGGCGAAATAATGACATTATGATTTGGGATGTAATTTTAAAGCAGACCTTGCAAAAGGCAAAATCTAACATTAAACCCCCAAATTTAGAAATTATTCGTCATGCCAATTGCCTTGCAAGCGCAATACTTTTTCGATTACATCGCGGGCGCAACCTTCGCCGCCGTTGTAAGGAGAGATATATTCTGCAACATCTAAAATTTCTGGAATGGCATTGCGCGGACAAGTAGGCAGCCCCACCCTACACATTACAGGATAGTCGGGCATATCGTCGCCCATGTAAAGAATGGTTTGCGGATCTAAATCATGTTCATGAATATATTCTTCGTAGGCTTCCATTTTTTCGGAACGCCCCGAGAATACTTCGGTAATGCCCAAACCTTCAAGCCTTTTGCGTACACCTTCAGATTTACCGCCGGTTATGATACAAATATTATATCCTTTATTTACGGCATATTTCAAAGCATAACCATCGCGTACGTTCATTTTACGCAAGAGTTCACCCTCTTCTGTAATAAGAATTTCATTATTTGTTAATACGCCGTCCACATCGAAAATAAAAGTGTGAATATCCCGAAATTTTTCGAGCTGATTCATAAAGTTTGTTATTGGTTACTCAATCTCCTCTTCTCTTCGTCACTGATTATCTCGCCACTCATACACCCATTTTGCCTGGATTTGTTCCAAATGACCTTCATTACAATCCTCGCGTATGCCTTCAAAATTAGGAATTTCCAATACCCATTCGATTAAATCAGTAAAGCGGATACGATAAATTTTACCTTCTCCAAATTCGTCGCCGAAACGGTCGTATAATTTCATTGCAATATCCTCATAATCAGTCCAATTGATCGGTAAATTGTCAATATCTTCAAAAGCCATATTTATTAAGTTTAAGAGCTTATAAAGTTTAATCGTTCAGTTTATTTCAAACTTTACATTTCATATTTCAAATTTATTAATGTTCATGCCCGATAATCCTTGATTGATCCGGGATTTGGACTTCAATTACCGCATCTTCGTCCAAAATCACACACTGACAGCCAAGACGCGATTCTAAGCGAGGGTTGATGGCCCGATCAATAAAATCTTCCTCTTTATCTGAAATTTCTTCCAAATATTCTTCCCCCGCTTCGATATAGACGTGACAAGTGCTGCACGCGCATACGCCGCCGCAATTATGATTCAAATGAATATCATTATCTTCTGTTACCTCCAAAATCGAATAGCCTTCTTCCACGTTTTCAACCGTGACGGATGGTATGCTTTTATCTTCAAAAGTGAATTTTATCGTGGCCATAAAAGTTTTTGTTATTTGATATTGGTTATTGGGCTAAGTGGTTTTTCAAATAACAAATAACCACTAAGAATTTCCCCGCAAATGTAGCTTTTGTCGTTGATTCAAACAACTGCGTTTCGCTTTAGTTTAGAATTATTCTAAATGATCTTGGCTAAAATAGCTTAGTGACAAAGTGGTATGCTCACAATTTCAACAGACCTCTTCTCAATTTTTCATCCAAACCCGCATATACTAATAATTTTAATTCGCTGGAAGTCATGTTCATAGTATTGGAAAAACCGGTACGCAGGTCGGTCAAAGTGCTGGAGCCATCATAAATTCGGATTACTTTGTAAGAGGAATGATTTTTAGGAATTGTATCGTGTTGATGTAATGTAAATAAAATTGGTATCGGATTTTGATGTGCGACGTAAAATAAATGAATGCCCACTTCACCTTGTAATAAATGAGATAAAGAATATCCCTCGGCTTTAATATCGGAAGCTTCTTTATTTATTTCAAATTGAATATCAATTGCTTTAAATAAATTAGTGTATTGCTCAATGAGGTAATCAATTTCCCAATGCCCAAGCCCTGTAATGAGTGATTGAAAACGAATCGTGATTTGCTCCGTGTGTCCTTGCAAAAAATCACGCGCCCCTAATAATAAAAAGACCACTTGTAAAAAATGATGAATAAAATCGGTTTGAATCGTATCAAATTGTGCGGTCGAATATTGATAAGACTCACGTATTTCCCGAAGCCCTTCTTCCTGAAACAAACGATCCCGAAAATGTTCGCGTACCACCCGGTCGCTGCGCCGTGGCATGAGATTCCCATGTTTTAGGCGCAAGGGTAGAGCAGGAGCTTCACGCATATAACGCTCTCGGAAGCTCAGCATCATATCGCGCAAATTATCTTTTATTTCTACTACTTTATTTTTATAATCATAATATTGCCAATTAAGCTCGTTGCGTTGCGATCCGCCGATGACGATAAAACCATCATCCTCATCTTGCTCTGCTTCCATTGCCGCAATATCTCTTTCCAACCGCTCCACGGCATTCAATAACCTGCCGTAAAAAGCGCGCCCCTGCTTCTCATCGGGCAATTCTGGCAGCCATTCTTCTTCCAACGGGTACAAAAAATCAAGCGGTGTGATACGAGGTGTGAGTCGATTGTTTTCAAATGTGATATCGAAAATGATGGGGCTGTCGATATTCGTAGCAATGAGTTGCTCGGCGGAAAGCGTCGTCAAGTCACGCTCGATTTGGCGCTTGAGGGCACGGCCGCCCATGCGGGCATCAAAACCCCGCCGAGCCACCCACTCCAAAGCATCTTTGGAGATATTGAGAATCGTAGTGCGCCGCACAAAGCCATCGCGTTGAAGCAATTCGCGGATTTGCAAACGAGCAATATTCAAAATATGCTCTAATTCTAATGGATTGAAAATCAGGATATCATCAATTCGATTGATAAATTCGGGGCGAAAGAAATTTTCCACCGCTTTGCGATAAATATCAGCTTCCCTTTCGGGTAAAGCATTGAAACCTAATTGCAATCCGATTTCTCGCGCACCAAGATTGGTGGTCATAATGATAATCGTATTAGAAAAATCTACCGTACGTCCTAAACTATCTGTAAGCCGACCTTCGTCCAATAATTGCAATAACAAATCATGTACTTTAGGGTGTGCTTTTTCGATTTCATCCAATAATAGCACACCAAAAGGACGATACCGCACTTTGCCAGTCAATTGGCCTTCAGGATTGTAAAAATCGCCGATCAATCTTTGCACCGCCGTTCCATCAATATATTCATTCATATCAAAACGGAGCAACTGATCCTCGCTACCCATCAGATAATTGCACAATACTTTGGCCGCTTGGGTTTTGCCTACACCAGTTGGCCCGATAAACAAAAACGAACTCACCGGTTTGGAGCGATCAGCCAGTTTGGCTTTACTTAAATGAATGACATTTTCCAAGGCGGCAACAGCGCGTGGTTGCCCCACCAATTCCTGCGC
>JANRME010000011.1:0-12322 GCA_033761835.1 Saprospiraceae bacterium | reverse complement strand
TTGGAAACCCATTTTACATTTCCTGGTCAGACGAATTTTTATCGGGGCAAAGTCCGCGATGTTTATACCATTGGAGATCAATTGGTGGTAGTAGCAAGCGACCGCATTTCAGCCTTCGATCATATTTTGCCGCGCCCCATTCCTTATAAAGGCCAGGTACTCAATCAAGTGGCAACGCATTTCCTGGAAGCGACGCGCGATATTGTACCGAATTGGTTGATAAATGTTCCCGATCCCAACGTAGCGATTGGTTATGTTTGCGAACCCATTCGTTTGGAAATGGTGATTCGCGGCTATATTTCGGGTCATGCCTGGCGTACTTACAAGTCCGGTAAGCGTGTATTATGTGGCGTTGCATTGCCCGAAGGGATGCAAGAAAGTGATCGGTTTTCTGAACCAATTATTACACCTGCCACCAAAGCGGAAGAAGGACACGATGAAGATATTTCCAAAGAAGAAATTCTGGAACGCGGTATCGTGACAGCGGAAGAGTACAAAGAATTGGAGGCATACACCAAAGCATTGTTTGAGCGCGGCATCCAAATGGCGGCTGAGCGTGGTTTGATTTTGGTAGATACGAAATATGAATTTGGAAAGCGGGATGGAAAGATTTATTTGATTGATGAAATTCATACACCCGATAGTTCGAGGTATTTTTATGCGGAAGGCTACGAAGAACGCCAGGAACGCGGCGAGCGACAGCAACAATTATCGAAAGAATTTGTACGCGAATGGCTGATGGCAAATGGTTTTCAGGGATTAGAAGGGCAAATGATGCCGATCATGCCCGATGCTTTTGTGGAAGAAGTGTCCAATCGTTATATTGAATTATACGAACGTGTGACAGGGAAAGCTTTTGTGAAGGGAATTAATATTAATATCGAAGAAAGAATCTATGATAATGTAGTGAGAAGTTTAGGAGCTTAGGAGTTTACAGCGCAATTCAACTTCTCAACCCCTCACCTTCTCAACTTTAATATTCATCCACATAATTTTGTAAATATTTAAAATAATCGGTCAACTTTCCATTTTCGGTAACGGTGGCGCGTTTGATGACGGGGCTGTTTTCAGTCAATAATTCCGGTAATACATCTTGTATAAATTTCTCACCAAAAGCATAAGAAGCATCGCGTGGTAATTCGCTTGGCAAATTATCAATGGTCATCATATCAATAACGCCTGGCTGGTGCGGTGCAGTTTCTGTTTCTGTAAAAGGATTATAACCGAATACAGGATTGGCAATCGTAGAAGCTCTTAGTGTAGAAGGCACAGAGGAACGAGGCGCGAGATCACAAGTTACATCACCGATAACTTTAATATGAAAGTCTTCGCGGCGCATATCTTCTTTTGTAAAAAATGCGGGTGAATTTGGATTCCAATAAATGCCATTAATAAAAATATCGGCTACCTTGAAATAAGGCTCGAAGGCACTTTTATAACGCTGTGGATGATTGTAAAAATCGTTGTAATCAAAGGCTTTGCCATCAATTCGTGCTACATAATGCTTGCTGCTCAATTGTGTAAAAACCGCTTCTTCATAATTAAATTGCAAAAAATCATCAGGACTTACTGCCCGAATGCCCATATCCTTTAGTACATCCACTGCCCCAGAAGCCACGCGCCCTGAGCCGGTTACTACTATTTTGATGGGCGGAAACTTGACCGCTTTATAATTCATTTGCGCTTCTGCGTAATCGAAATGATCTTTCAGGCGAGCCAATTTGAATGCGCCAGTACGTTGTCCGTATGTCCACAAAGCATTATGCGCGCCCACCATACCTGCGAAGCGTCCAAAAGCAATCAATCGGTTGCCATGATCATCTGTAAGTGCTTCATAATCAATCAATCGGATATTTTTTTTGAGAATTGTTTGTAATAGCTTGCGGTTGTTCGGTTGTGCCTTGATCGTATGCGAAAAGAACAGATAAGTTTTGTCAGGAATTAATTGATCGAGTGGTACTTCCTTGATGCCCATCAGCAGGTCGCAAATGTCCATCTTATTGGTGAGTTGTATGCCGGCAGCTTCGTATTCTCCATCTTTGTAGCAGCGTACCTGTGAGGGTTCGACCACTATTTCAACAGGAAAAATTTTCATTATAAAAGCGCATTGCGAAGGCGCAAACAGTACTCTGGCATCAGGTGGGACTTTTCCTTCTCGGATAATTCCGATTTTCATGTTCATGTTTTATGGTTAGGCTACTTTTTGGCTGTGCAAAATTGGAGAAAGCCTCTTTGATTCTCAAAGTTTTCAGGAAACTTTTTTGCAAAGGAATAAGTTAATACATTTGCAAACTGGTCAAAAGAGATTAGTGCAATTGTAAATCTACCTTCGCGCAAGCTTCGGCAGATAAAAGGGGACGTAATGGTATCGACAGGATTGACAGTTGGTAAGTAAGCATGCCGGGGCAGGATTGCTCACCCCGTAAAAAATGGTGATCAACAATATCTGGCGAATATAAGTACGCCATGGCTGCCTAATTCAAGGAATTAGAACGCCATTGTATCGGATGCCTGCGCTACGTGCGCCTCGCTCCTTGCCTGATGGGGCAGCATTCGGTACATCATAACAACCTCAGGCTGGGCTGTTTATCTGGCTCGGATAAGCGACTGAGATCATGAGCTGGACGAAAGACACAGGTCGGTTGCAAAACCTATCCTTTCGTTGAGAACCAAATTGGCAACTAAGCATGTAGAAGGCTTATGGGCGCTTTCTCTGGACGCGAGTTCGACTCTCGCCGTCTCCACTAACAAAAGCTTTGTAGTCAATTGATTACAAAGCTTTTTGTTTTGTCTAATTTTGGAAGACTAAATTGGAAAATTTTATATTTATATACTCGACTAAAATTCTTTTAATAAGAAGGTATATTTTTCCATTCGTCAACTTTCAATCGTGAAAAGTCTATAAAAAATAGTGAATCGGGGCAAATTATTGCTAACCAGCCTAATATATTCTACCTTTACAGAAGTACAGCAACACCCCACAGAAAAACGATTGCGTTCTATGACACTTTTGAAGAAAATATACGATCCGCATAGTTTGATCATTACGGTACTGATTTTTTTGTTTATCTCTTTGTTCCGGTTTCTTTTTTTGAATATGCATTTTTTGGATCCTTTTAACAACGGATTGCGCGACTATGAAATTTCCGATATTGTATATTCTCAGTTTAGAGACCCAGATGAGGTGGAACCAGTACCCGAAATTGTATTGATTAATACTGGCTTGCCCGACCGAGTGGCATTGGCTACGATGTTACAACGTTTGAAAAAAGCAGCCCCTAAAGTGGTGGCGGTGGATATTGAACTTGACGGCAGGAAGGATTCTCTTACAGATGCGATACTGAAAGCTGCCATTGACGATATGCCTCAAATTGTATTGGCTGGACGACTTGTTCGCTACGACCCTTCGGAGAGGCTTTTTGATCCTTTGGCAAATTGCGATCCTTATTTCAGCGAAAATGCAACAATGGGCTATACCAATTTTGTTTCGGAAGACACCAGCACCATTCGTTTTTTTGCGCCGTATGAAGAAACAACCGATAGCATTGTACGTGCTTTTGCAATAGAAGCGGTCAAAAAATATGACCCGGAGAAATCCAAAAAATTCTTTCGCCGACGAAATAAGGTAGAATTGATTTATTACACCGGCAATCAAAATAGTTTTGCACGCCTCGAAGCTGCACATTTGCTGGACTCTACCACTTTTCAGGGTGTTTTGGAACAAGCACTACTGAAGGATAAAATTGTAATCGTTGGATACATTGGTACCCACGAACCTGGCGAGCCTGAATTGGATCGTTTTTTTACGCCTTTGAACAAACGCTACACGGGTAAGGCTTATCCGGATATGTACGGTGCAGTGATTCATGCGAATATCGCTACTATGGTATTGCGAGAAAAATATGTTTTTGAATTTCCGAAATGGTTTATTACCGTTTTTAGTTGGATTTTTTGCTACGCAAATGTGTTCATTTTTTACCGAGTTTATAATGAAGTGAACGCCACTTTCCACGGCATCACGCGCTTGCTACAGATTATAGAAGTGATACTGATTTTCTTTATGGTCGCGTTTTTTTTCTACTACTTTCGTGTCAAGATTGACTTTAACCAAGGAATATTGGCGATGATTTTGGGCTACGAGTTTGTGATGATTTATGAAACACTCATTCGACATAGAATTAAATTCCTTCAAAACCTTTAACTATGAGACTCTTCATTTTTTCATTATTTATACTGCTTCTTTGTCAGGCGGCTGCACAGGAATCCAATATTTTTATAGTGACCGAGGTTTCGGGCAAAGCGCAATACACTGATAAACAATTGAATAAAGAGCAGCAATTGCTACCCGGTCAACAGCTTTCTGCCGACGCTTCCGTGATACTCGCCAACAACGCACGTGTTAGCTTAGTGCATAAAAACAAGGCTATTGTACTCAATAAAACCGGACGAACTTCGTTACAAACATTTGTGAATCAAGGCGATAAAAAGAATACAGGTTTAATCAATCGTTTTTTTAATTATATCCAGGAAGGGATTACGAATACCGGCAATGACAAAAAATTGGAAAAGTACCACGAGCAATATATCACCAAGAATGCGGGCGGCGTGAAAGGCTTCGCGGGCGGCGAATATGGCGTCATTGCTTCGAGCCCAGTTATAGGTATGCTGCGCAGTACCTCGGTTACGTTCAGTTGGTTTGCAACGAATGATTCCAGTTTTTATGATTTTCAAATACTTGATTATCAAACCGATGGAGTGATTTATAAAGCTTTGCTGCGCGATAACGCAGTCACGGTAGAATTACAAAAATTGGTCTTGGAACCCGAACGCAAGTATTATTGGGTGGTTCAGAAAAAATTGCCGGGCGAATTGAGCGTGAGTTTTACATTTTCGGACGAGCCTTACAAAAGTTCACCTGAGGTGGAATTTGTGATAGACAATGATAAATTGGTTTCGGCGATTGCCCTATTAGAAAAAGAAGAAGAATACCAAAAAGCTGATGCTCTCTACAAAAAGCTGATGGAAGCACTGGTATTCGAAAACAATCAGTTTATTTATGAGGCTTACCTGAGACTTCAGGAAGCACAGAAGTTAGCGCCTGATAATCAATTGATTAAAAACCTTACGGCAGCATTTCTTGCACGGCAAGGATTGATACGTGCCGGTTCGGAAATCATCAACAGTGCCGGTAATAATCAATAATACAAAAATATGGCGCATTTCACAAATGCGCCATGCTTCTTTTCAGTAGCGGCTTTTGTCTCTTGATTGATCCAGGTTGATCGAAAATTTGCTCAACAAATAATCGAATAAAGAGCCGCCGCGAATTTTTTGCAGCATCGGATCGTATTTGACTACTCGTTCATGGCGAAAGCCATTTTCCATCGCACCATTCAGCACCGCCAGCGCGCGTTCTTCGTCGCCTTTCGCAAGTAACAAACGGGCTTGTTGGTAATAATCTGCGGTTGAACCATAAGATTTAGACATCACTTGTTCCAAATCGACAATAGCTTCTTCTTTTTTATCTTGACTCATCTGCCAGAGCGCCCGTAGCCTGAAAAACTCAGCCGGCGCTTCGCTTGGTGGTATGAAAGATCGCTCAAGATTATCTAATAATCCTTTGGCATCGTCTCTTTTGCCATTGTAAAACCATAGTTTTGCCAGCATTAATTCGCCTGAAATGTCCAATTGATGGGCTTCGTGCATTTTTTCTAACAAAACCAAAGTGGTGTCAAATTGGCGCAATTCGAGTAAAGCATTAATTTTTTGCAATTGCAAATCAAGATTATCAGGTGAGATGCTAATCGCTTTATCAAGATAATCAAGGGTTTGTTGTAGAAGCGCCGTTTCAGCTTTTTTTGAAATATAATTGCGCTGTGCCGCAATGGTTTTGATACGATTCAATTCTGAAAGGCGGCGATAAATATCAGATTTGGCGGTGTAATTGCTATCCAATGCCAGCACTTTTTGGAAAGCTTGCGATGCGCGATCCGCCATTTCGGTGAAGGACATTGTTTTGTTTTGTCCATCGGCGAAAACGAGTTGATTCCCTGATTTCGCAAATTCGGTGGTCAAAGGCGTATAAATAGGCTCGCGCGACCAATAAAGCCCTGTTTGAAAATATTGATCGGTTTTATGAGGATCATTTTCAGCCATAAAATCAACCCACTTGCCAAATTCAGCATAATCCTTTTTTTGTGAAAACGCTTTTAATGCAAGATCAAAAGTCTCGCCAAAGCGCTGTTCCTGAAGATAATGTTCGTATAATAATGCGATCGAATCTACACGCAAATAAGTATTTTCAAGCTGATCGTAGCGCTGCCAGGAGCGATACAAGCCCATGCTAATATTTAGATTGCTACCAGGTTGTAAATCTTGCGTTTTATTCAACGCCAATTCTGCCGGTGCAAATCGATTTTGCTTCAACATCAAATCAAGTAAATGATCATAAGCCTCTACATTCCTGGGCGTCACCTCAATGGCATTGCGCAGGCGGCGTTCAGCGATCGTGTAATTATTTTGATTTTTATAAATCATCGCCAGTCTTACGTGGGCATCTGCATCATTATAATTTCGGCGACTCATACGTAATAAATGACCTTGGCGCGTCGAAAGCGTTGTAAGCTCCTCATTTTCAGTACTTTCATTAGCTGCTGATTCTTCTTTTGTATCCTTGGTTGGTTGGTCTTCAATCTTTGGCATTTGACCAGGTGTGCTACTTTTCCGCAAATCCGCTTCGTAAAACATTTCGTTAGCTAAGCCAAATTCGCCAGTTTTCAGATATAAATATCCTAAACGGTCGAACGCCAAAGGCTTCTTGGAATTGATCGCCAGCCCAGCTTTGTACTGTTTTTCTGCTTCTATCCAATTACCTTCTTCTTCAAAAATCGAACCCATATTCAAATACGCTCCTAAATTTTTGGGTTGAGCGTTTACAGCAGATTGCGCGGTTTCCTTTGCTTTGGCGACTTCCCCGTTTTCGACGTGTACGCCGACTTCATTGCTGTAAGGTACGAACCAAGTGGGCGAGCGTTTTTGAGCATTTTGATATGCCTCCAATGCTTGACCCTCTTGCTTTAGCGCTTCATAATTTAATCCCAATTCATTGTACAAATAGGCCGCATCGTCTAAGTATTCTGAGGCTTTTTTTAATTTTTTTACTGCTTTGCGATAAGCTCCAGCACCTTTGTTATTGACATCTGCATCCAATCGAATTTGCACGGCTTCGTAGTAATTGCTTTTGGCTTTGAGATCGTTTTTCCATTCATAATCTTTGCCCAATAATTTTGCTGCTGTTTCTAAATATTCAGGATGGTAATTATATAAAAACGAATCTGCGACAACACTCTTGCGATGTGCTTCTGAAGAATCGGCTGCGACGTAGCGCTTGAAGGCTTTTTGAGCTTCATTTTGCAATGCGATTGCCAGTAACATTCGCGGCAGCTCTTTATCTTCAATATCTTTTCGCTTATCCAATTCTTTGAAATAAGCATACGCACAACTGTCTTTGGGTTCTAATAATTTGCCTTCATCGAGCGCTTGCTCAAATAATTGAATCAACTGGGTTGAGTTGGAATCGCCTCCACTGCAAGAAATCTTCGCAACCGGAGGTTTTGGAATGCCTTTACTGGCTAATAACAAAGTGTCATTTGCGCCAAGCGAATCAAGATATAAATCATTGAGTGCGATCACACTGGAGTCACCTTGCGTCAATTGCGCCAATTCGGCATTCATATTCGAGGATTCTATCACGGGTGTTTGCTTTTTAGGGCTAACCGCGCGAGGTACTTCCGTATTTAAATAAATTAATGCCTCTAATGCGCTGATACTGTTGTTTTTATCTTGATCGGCTTTACCGGATAATCCATTGAGTAAATAATAAGAAAAAACGCTACGACCGCCGCCCCAAGGACCTTCTTCGGAGAGTTCATCTTGTTGGCAAGAAAGTAATTTGGTGATGCCCCCGATTTTCTGAATGGCTTGATTGGTGCGCATATTGCCTCCGATTGCATTTCCAGCCAATGTGCCAGCTTTACAAGCATCAGTAATCATTACTACATCCACACCATTGGCGGACATTGCAGCCAATGTACTTTTCAGATCGGCTACTTTTACTGCAAAACCAGGATAGTTGTTGGGTTCTGTGTCATAAGCCAATAAATATCCTTCCTGAAAGTCGGTTTCAATATCACCATGACCAGAGAAGAAAATAATCGCTCGATCCCCGGGCTGACTTTTTTTGCGGATAACATTCAAAAAACCATATATCGCAGCATTGGTAGCCTGACTTTCGGTCAGTAAGGTGATATTTGAAGGTAAAATCTTCCCACCTGCTGCCGTTTGCAAAAATTGAGCATAAATAGTGGCATCTCGAGCGGTATAACGCAATCGAATGCTTTCGTTCTCATAATTGGCGATGCCTATCACGAGTGCGCGCGTCGTGCCTTTATCTGCTTCGCCTTGACCAATGTCGAGTGTAACGCCTCCTTGCCCGAGGAGTAAAATAGCAGGAAAGATGCCAATCAGGATGGTAAATATCCATTTATGGAAATTGGGTTTTAAGCTCATAGTGTCTTTAAGTCTTTGAATGGGTTATGCACTATTTTATTGATTATTTACGATTGATTATATGTAATTAATTAATAACCAATGCTTTAATTTAGTGTTTTTTTCTTACTCCTGGGGATATTGTGCTAAAATATTTTGATATAATTCCCAGGTTTTCAAGGCATTTAATTCGTTATCGCGCTCCGCAATCAAGCGAATCTTGCCGGTTTTATCTTTGAATAAAGCACTTTCCAGCCATACAATGCCTTCATTGCGGTTACTATTGCGAAAGTAATGTTTGGCAATCGAATAATGCGCGTCGCTATTATCAAAGTCAACCCGAATGGACTGTCGCAATGCCACCAGGGATTCATCTATTTTGCCGGAAAGCCTTAGCGCCAATGCTTTGATGCGATAGCTCTCGGCGGTGCGGCGATTGGGGTAGTATTCTATAATTTTATCTGCCAAATCTATAGCTTCCTGCTGCTTGCCTGAAAGTGCGTACAAATATGCCAGTTTTTTTTCGTTTTCATAGTCCAGAAAGCCTTTGCTAGCAAGGTTTTCCAGGAGTGATAAAGCTTTTGAAGTTTGGTTCGTATTCAAATAGGCATCAATCAATAAAAATTGCGCGTCGGTTTTGTTTTGCATCATGGATGCCGCTTGTTCTAAGGGTGCGACGGACTTTTCCGCTTGCTTTAAATAAGTATATAATTTGCCTAATTGAAACTGGATATAAGTTTTATCGGGAAGATTGGGTTGCAGTTCTAATGCTTTCTCAAAATGTGTAACACTCTGCTGAGCAAGGTAAGGAATCAACGCTTCTTGTTGCAATGGAAAATCTTTTGCAAGATAAAGTGCTGGAACAGTGTGCCATTCAAACAGCATTTGATAGTATAAATTCGCTACATCCTGATGTAATTGTGCTGAATTGGGTTGCGCCTGAAGGCTGCGAATATAATGTCCTTCCAATAAGCGAACGCCTTGCTGATAATCCTTTTGGCTGTACAAATATTCTTTGCAAAGGCGCTCAGCTTCTACAAATCTGCCTTGTTGTTCAAACAATCGGCTCAATTTCTCTAGCGATGGCAGATGCTGGCGATCAATTATTAAAATGTTTTTATACGTATCTTCCAGTTTACCAAGGCGTTTCCATTGGTTGTACAAGGATTCCAATTCCAAAAATCCCTCGATATTATTCGGCGTCAATGCGACCATTTTTTGGAAATGAACTTCTGCTTCGCCAAAGCGGCCCAAGCGTTGTAAGAGTTGACCCAGAACTCGTCGAGCCTCTAAATGATTAGGTTGAACAGAAATAGCCTTGAGCAGATATTGCTCTGCCGGCGCTTCGCTATTTTTATAATTGTATAAGGTAAGACCAATCGCAAAAAGCGCTTCAAAGTGATTGGGATTGGCTTTAATCAGATCAAGGTTGCGCTGGTCATCCTGTGTCGGATAGGTTTCCATCGAAAAAGCAGGTACTTTGGGCGTAGAAATTGGCAGATCTTCTAGAAATGACTGAGCTTTCCAGTATTCGGTCTCTTTCCAGATTTCTAATTGATTGCTTGGATTGGTTTCGCCATTGCTTTGGCGGAGCAGTTGAGCAGCTTTGTCATACTGGAAAGTATTAATATACAAATTAATCAGTCGATTTTGAGCATCAGATCGATTGGGAGCTTGCGCCAATGCCTGCAAATAAAGGCTTTCCGCTTGCAAATAATTCCGCGATTTTTCGGCGGCATTTGCGGAAGAAAGGATTTGATTAACAGGCTGAGCAGAAAGAAAAATTGGCAAAACGACTAGGATTGTAAAATATAGTTTTCTCATCATTAGGGGCTTTTGTTTCAAAAGTAGAAAAAATCCAATGAATATTGATACTTTATTGTACATTTATCTTGAAACGATTGTTAACTAAATCAAACACCTATGAAGCTTTACCCCTGCTCAGCTTGGTTATCAGGCTGTTTCCTGTTTCTTTTTTCTGCCATTTTTTTCACTCCTGAAATGTATGCCGAAGAACGTACAGATCGAACCATGCAGGAGCACGTCCAGGAAATTTTCAACAAATTGGTGGATGCGCGTGGCGATCGTAGTGTGAAAAAACCTGAATTGCGGTGGACTACGGCCGCTGGCAACGGCGCTTTCTTTGAACCAGGCACGAATCGAATTACTTTTGAAGAAAAAACCTACGGCGTTTGCCAATCTTTCGGCGAGAATGCTGATAATGCGATTGCTTATGTGCTGGCACACGAAATCATTCATTATTACAAAAATCACGGATGGGAGGCCGCTTTTGCTCAAAAGTTTGCCGATCAGGCTGTGGCCCGCGATGTGAAAGAAACTATTACGGATATTAAGCAGCAAGAAACCGAAGCGGATTTGATGGGGGGATTTTTAGCTTTTACCGCAGGATACAATACTGTGGGCATCGCCAGAGAATTTTTACCCAAGTTGTACGAGGCATTTGGTTGGCCCAAGGAAAATCCAAAATACCCGACCTTGGACGAGCGCATTTTGGTATCCGAAACAACTGAAAAGGAATTAACGAATCTGATTCAGATGTTTGAAACCGCAAATTTATTGGTCGCAGTGCAGCGTTTTGAAGATGCCATTGATTTGTACGAACATATCCTGTCTGTTTACAAAAGTCGAGAATTAGTAAATAATCTGGGGGTGGTTTATTGCTTGTATGCCATAGCGGAATGCGATTATAGCGAAATTCGTTTTGCCTATCCACTCGAATTGGATGGAGAAGCACGGCTGCGCTTAGGATCTAAAAATGTTAATGGATTAGGTACTGATATTCCAAAACGGGATTCCTTGCTTCGGGCAGGCGCCGAAAACTTCATGGAAGCGATGCAATTAGATCGAGAATACCATACCGCACGACTCAATCTGGGCTCGGCTTACGCGCTTCTTGGCTTGTTGTATAATAAAGTAGATCAGGAAGAAAGTGATATGAACTACGCTCTCGCCGATGTGTATGCGCGCAGCGCTATTCGGAGGACGAACAAAGATAAAAACAAGAAATTAGAAGCCGACGCCTGGGGGCTTCTGGGTATCATCGCTGCTAATAAAAATAACAAAAGAGAGGCTACTGAATTTTTCAAAAAAGGCGAAAAAAATAGCCCTTTAGTCAAAAGTAATCTAATGGTACTGGAACGAGGTGATATTCTTCAAAAAGTAGAAAAGAAGCCGCGTGGACTCAATCGGGAAGAAATCGAAGCTTTTTCTTTGGATGATTTTTTGCGTGCCAATCCTAAAGTAGATACTGCTATCACAGTAAAAGGGCAAAAAGCGCGTCGGATTTGGGCTTATAAACTCAGCGGATTTGATCAATCAAAAGTTTTGATCAACCAAGCAAGTAAAGATAATTATGTGTTTTTTCATATTACCCAACCAGGTTATAATGGGAAAACGCTTGAAGACATTGGACTTGGGGCGCTGCGCGATGACATCATCGCTAAATACAAAACCCCAGACAAAGAAATCCAATTGCCCAAAGGACATCTGCTTTGGTATGCTGCGGATGAGATTATTTTCTGGCTCGATGAAGATCAAAAGCTCGAACGCTGGTGCGTTTATCGATTAAAACCAGAACCGAAATAAGCAATTGGTTATTTTAAATATAACTATTTTGTAAAATTTGCATAATAAAAAGTGAATAATTAATAAAATCCCTTCAAATTATTTTATAAACAAACCATCTATGATGAAAAAAATCGCAATCGCAGCCGGATTTTTATTCGCCTGCTTATTTGGCTGGAGCCAAAACGAC
>JANRME010000010.1:0-10590 GCA_033761835.1 Saprospiraceae bacterium | reverse complement strand
GTAGTGTTTTATGTACTGCCAGAGGATTATGAAAAAGGGCAAAAACTATTCCCTGAAATACTGGATCACCTCCGTTTTTTTGAAAAATTCTGCGGGCCTTATCCATTTCGGGCTGATAAATATGGCGTTGCTCAAACGCCACACCTTGGTATGGAACATCAAACCATTATTGCTTATGGCGCTAATTTCAACAATGGCTCTATGACAGGCGGCAAAGACTGGGGTTTTGATGCCTTGCACCAGCACGAATTGGCGCACGAATGGTGGGGCAATTTAGTTACCAACTCCGATTGGCGCGATATGTGGCTACACGAGGGTTTTGGCTCATATATGCAGCCATTGTATATGGAGCAACGCAAGGGAAAAGAAGCATACCAACAATATATGCAAAATATGCGTCGCTTCAGCAATTACTTGGCGGTGGCACCACGAGAAAGCAAAACAGGGGATGAAATTTATCAGGCACCCATTTACAGCAAAGGCGCTTGGGTATTGCATACGCTTCGTTATCTGATGGGCGATGCAGCTTTCTTCCGAGCTTTGCGTCGTATGGCTTACCCCGACCCTACGATGGAGCGCATTACCAATGGCGGTCAGGCGCGCTTTGCTACGACCGATGATTTTCTTAGCATTTGTGAAACCGAATCAGGTATGGATTTGGACTGGTTGTTTGAGGTATATTTGCGACAAGCGCAACTTCCCAAGTTATACTCTAAGATAGAAGATGGTAAGCTCAGCTTGCGCTGGGAATCGCCGGTGAAGGAAATGCCTTTTCCGATGCCAATAGAAATTGAAATTGGCAATAAACGCCAACGTATTCAAATTCCTGCCGAGGGCCTTATATTACCAATTGGAAAAACCGATAAACCAGTAGTGGATCCGGATGGCTGGTTGCTATTTGAGATCGGAAAATAAAGACGGAAACATCTTTTTTGCTGCAAACTTAAAGCCTGAAATTGACCTGCTTGGAGAAGGATAACAATTGATGCCCTTTAAAAAAAGCAATTTTGAACAAATTTGGAGAAAAATGAAAAAAGTATGTTAAAAGCTTGTCTTATGAAATAGTAGCACAAAGTTGGGATCGAAAAATTAAACTTTCCCCGATTTTATGAGAGAAAAGTATTCGATTTCCCATTGAATGATTTGCAATTTTTTGGCAGCTTTATTAAGAAATTAATCGCAAAATGCGCTTTTTGTAAAATTTATTTTTATTTTTTAGCAGCGATATGGATTAAAATTTTGTTTTGCTTTGTAAGCTACAATTTCGTTTATTTATTCTTCTACGTTAGAAATTCCAAAATTAAAATTATCCCTAAGGGCCAAGTTTGAAAAAAAATCACGAACAAACGTTCGTGTGCTTGTAGTATGTATTTTTTATTTTGGATAAAAACACTTAAAACCCATTTTGTATGAAAAGACGTTTATTGATTTTGCCGCTATTATTAGTGGCGGTTCTTGCTATTGGGCAAAAAGAAGTGTCCGGGACAATTACCTCGGCAGAAGATGGAATACCAGTAATTGGTGCGTCCATCCTCGTGAAAGGCACTTCTGTTGGTACAGTAACCGATGTAGATGGTAAGTACACCCTTTCTGTTCCTGGTGATGACGCCGTACTTGTAATCTCCTACACTGGCCTTAAAACAATTGAAATTACTGTTGGTAACCGCACCAGGATTGACTTGGTGATGGAAAGCAGTGTAGCATTCCTCGATGAAGTAGTGGTGACCGGATATGGTACGCAAGGGCGACGGGTGTTGACCAGCGCGGTGAGTTCGGTGAAAGCGGAGGATATCCAAAATCTACCTTCTGCCAGTATAGATCAATTGGTGCAGGGCCGGGCCGCAGGGGTACAAATTAGCTCCAACTCTGGTACGCCAGGCGGCGGTATGTTTGTGCGGGTACGCGGTACGACTTCCATTACTGCCAGTAGCGATCCTTTATATGTGATTGATGGTATTCCGGTCGTTTCTACGCCTTTAGAATCGCAAGGAACAGGTGGACAGCGCACGAATCCTTTAGCTGATTTGAATCCAGCGGATATTGAATCGGTAGAAGTACTCAAAGATGCCTCTGCAACAGCTATTTATGGCGCACGTGCCGCAAACGGTGTAGTTTTGATTACCACCAAGCGCGGTAAAAAGAGTCAAAACGCCAGGGTAACGTTGAACGCTTATGCCGGCGCGCAAAACTTCGCACGAGATCCTTCTGACCAATTGGTGAATGCAGCTGAATTTGAGACCTTGATTAACGAAGCCCGCGCCAATGCTGGCGCTGCGCCACTTTACCCGGATGCTAACAGTGGTAAGTATGACACCGATTGGAACTCTTTTATTTATGATGATGCCGCACCTATTTACAATGCAGATTTGTCAATTTCTGGCGGTTCGGATAAAGTACGTTATTTCGTCAGTGGTAATTATTTCGATCAGGATGGTGTGTTGATTGGCACTAAATTTACACGTTACACAGGCCGTTTAAATCTTGATTTTGATGCGAGTGACAAAATTAAGTTGGGTACAAGCATTTTGTATTCAAGGAATGACCGCACTCGGATAGGCAATGATGATAATATCAGTGGTGCAATGGGCGGTGCCTATTTCTTGCCTCCCAATATCTCGCCTTATACAGCAGATGGCTCTTTTACAAAGTTCTCTATTTTTGAGAATCCAATTGCGGTAGTGAATTTTGACGATCGACAAATGGCGGTGAATCGTATTCTGGCCAATATTTATGGTGAATGGGAAATATTGCCTTATTTGAAATTCAAAACCAGCGGCAGTGTTGATTACAATGAAATCAAAGAAGATAATTATGCCCCTACTCAATTGAATACAGGTGTGGCCGTAGCTGGTTCTGCTGTTTCTGCCGTCACTTTGGATGACAACTTGATTTGGGAGAATATTCTTACTTTCCAAAAAGGATTAGGTGGAGAACATTACCTCACTGTATTGTTAGGTCAATCTTTGCAGACCTCTCGCAATGAGTTCACGCGTGCTTCCGGTCAGGGTTTTCCAAGTAATGATTTTCGTCGTATCACTTCGGCGGCTATTCAGACTTCATCATCTACGGGAACGGAATGGGGCATTTCTTCTTTATTTGGTCGCCTCAATTACGATTTTGCAGGCAAATATATCGTAACGGTGAACGTGCGCCGTGATGGTTCTTCCCGATTCGGTGAAAAGAATCGTTGGGGTACTTTCCCTTCCATTGGTGCTGCCTGGCGTTTGTCGCAAGAGCCTTTCTTCCCGCAGGGTAGTTTTATTAATGAATTGAAACTGCGCGGTAGCTACGGTATTACTGGTAACCAAAGTGGTATTGATAATTTTGCTTCTTTGGGGCTATGGACTGGAGGCGCTAATTATACTTCTTCCGCTGGTACGCGCCCGCTCCAATTGGCGAATCCTAACTTGAAATGGGAAGAAACGACACAACTTGACTTTGGCTTTGATTTGGGCTTATTGAATGAACGCATCGTTTTAAACTTCGATTGGTACAACAAATATACCCGCGATCTTTTATTGGATGTGCCGCTGCCTCGTACCACTGGTTTCATTAGCCAAACTCAAAACTTTGGTGAAATAGAGAATGAGGGGTGGGAATTGACGATCAACGCAACGCCATTCAGAAAAGCAGACTTCACTTGGGATATTAGCTTCAATGTAGCTCATAATAAAGCGATTGTAAGAAAATTGTTTGCGCCTATTGAAATCTACAACAGAAGCCCATTCCGTCTGGAAGAAGGTCAACCAGTCTTTTCGTTCTGGTTCCACGACCAAATCGAAGTAGATGCACAAACGGGTGATATCATTTGGAGAACCGTAAATGGAACTTCTCGTACGGAAGCATTTGTCGCAGGCCGGGATCGTTTTTTTGTTGGCAATGCACAACCTGATTTATTTGGTGGTATCAATAACTCAATTACATTCAAAGGATTTGACTTTTCAATGTTTTGGCAGTATAGCCTTGGCAACGAACAGTTGAACTGGACACGCTTCTTCCTGGAACACGGCGGCACCCGCAATACCAACTTTATGCGGAGTCAATTAGACAGATGGCAAAAACCAGGCGACATCACAGAAGTACCACGCATGGCTTCCAAAAATTATGCAGCCGACCTTCGCCCTTCGCGCTTGGTGGAAGATGGTTCTTATATCCGTTTGAAAAACCTTACAGTGGGTTATAGCTTGCCGGCTAGCCTCACCCGAAAAATGGGAATGCAAAAGTTGAGAGTGTACCTTTCTGGTCAAAATTTGATTACGATCACAGATTATAGCGGTTTGGATCCTGAATTGACAGGTACAGCTGCTACTGTTTTAACGCAGGGTATTGAATTTTTCACTTTCCCACAGGCAAGAGTGATGACGGGTGGTTTGACATTGATATTCTAATGATTTCATCCTTAAGGGAATGTATTTTATTATTAAAATTTAAAAAAAATCATGAAAAAACTATTATATATCTTAATAATATCGGTCGTTGCATTTTCCTGCGATGTCTTCGATGTAGAACCAGAGGCATCGGTATCCGACAATGCAGCCATTACCAATGCAGGTGGTTTGAAAGCTGCCGTGAATGGTTTGTATGATCGTTTGCAAAGTGGTTATCATAATGGACGGTTGTTTATTGCGGGTGATATTTCTACCGATATTTCGCAGAGTGTAGGAACTTGGGATTTCTATCGGGAAATGGACACTTATCGAGTCAGCCCGGATAATAATGAAAACCGTGACTTATTCACTGCGATCTATCAAGTTGTAAACCAAGCGAATAATATCATTGCTGCTGCCCCAGGAGTGGCAGATGCTACCGATGCTGTGAAGAACCAATCTTTGGGTGAAGCATATTTTGCCAGAGGAATATCCTTTTTCGATGCAGCGATGTATTGGGGAGGTATTCCGGGAGTATATGGTACATTGGGCATCAGCTTGCCGTTGGAACCATCGCGCGAAGCGGTTACGCTGCCAAGAGCTTCCATACAGGAAACTTGGGATCAAATTGAAGCCGATTTGCAACAAGCAGTTTCTTTATTACCTGAAACAGGTGCACCTGCTCGTATCACAAAAGCTGCTGCACGAGGAATGCTGGCAAGAATGTATTTATATTTAAAAGAATATGGACAAGCTTCTGATTTTGCAACCCAGGTGATTAATGACACTAAATTTAAATTGCCGGACGATTACACGACCGTTTTTACCGGTAAACTTTCTTCAGAATCTATTTTTGAAATGCAGTTTGATAATGCAGACCAAAGCGCCATTCGGACTTGGTACATACCAACTTCTGCAGGCGGGCGCGGCGACTTGGCTGCTCATGATGAGTTCTATAACGCTATTCCTGCCGAGGATGAACGCAAAAAATTGTATGCTTATGATGCAAACGCCAAGTTTTACTACCCAACGAAGTACAGCAAAGCCGGTAATATTGACAATATCCACGTATTGCGGCTTGCCGAAATGTACTTGATTCGTGCAGAGGCAGATTTTCTCGCCGGTAAAGGAAACCCATTGGCTGATGTGAATACGATTCGCGTGCGTGCAAATTTAGCGCCACTTGTTGCTATCAACAGCGTAGACGATATTCTGAACGAACGGAAAGTAGAATTTGCCTTTGAAGGGCAGCGCTGGTATGATCTGGTACGCACTGGTAAAGCACTTACGGTATTGGCATCTGTGCCGCGTAACAACTCTCCTGGCGCACCCGCAACATTGACAGACGCAAAGCGTCAAGTCTTTCCGATTCCGAGTGTAGAATTGAATGCAAATCCAAATTCGGTACAAAATGATGCTTATAAATAGGAATTGAGATTTTATAAATATTAAAAGCCCTGTGGTTATTCTGTTGTAGCCGCAGGGCTTTTTATTTTTTGTTAAAGTTCTGCCTGTAACTTGCTTTTACGACGGGTGTCGTATATATTTGTACGACAAATGTCGTAAATATGCAAGAAAAATATCATCCTTCCGAAGGTGAACTTGAAATTCTACAAGTGCTTTGGCAACACGAGCCTGCAACGGTGCGCTTTGTTCATGAGCAGCTTAGCAAGATCAAGGATGTAGGCTATACCACTACATTAAAGCAAATGCAGCGTCTTTTTGAAAAAGGCATCCTAAAACGCAGCGAAGAAGGCAAGACCCACCTCTATATCACTACCGTGCGGGAAGGAGAAGTACAACAAACTATGTTTCAGCGGATTGTGAATAATATATTCAAGGGCTCGGCCGTGGATTTGGCGCTGCATGCCTTGGGCAATAGCAACCCCAGTGCAGAAGAAATCCAAGAATTAGAAGAATTGCTTCAACAAATGAAAAAATCCAAAAAAGATGAATAACCTCCTCGAAACCTGGACGCAAGCTTTGGGATGGGCGTTGTTGCACTCGCTCTGGCAGTTTGGTATTATTGGTTTGAGCGCCACTTTGCTCTTGAGCATTTTCCGAAATCATAGTTCCAATTTGCGCTATCAAATCATAGCCGGGGCTTTATTATTATCATTTGTAATATTTTCTGCGACAATCTCTTGGCAATTGATTCGATTAAACGCTATCGAAACAGCCCATCAAATATCAACGAATCAAGTTTTTGATGGCAAAGAGCAACCCGTGTACGCTTCTGAAGTGGATGAGGTCTCAGTACCTGAAATAAAAACCTGGCGCGATTGGCTCAGTGATCATCTTCATTGGCTGGTGTTGTTTTGGGTAATTGGTGTGCTCATTTTTTCGGTGCGTTTCGGCGCGAATTATCTCTTACTGAACTATTTACGTTACGAAGGCAACCGACCTGCTGATGAAAATTGGCGATCCAAATTGCAAGAATTGCAAAATAAAATGGGCATTCAAAGAGCTGTGCAACTGCTCGAATCCGCGATTGTAAAAGCACCAATGACTTTTGGACAATTCAAGCCTGTTATTCTTGTTCCTTTCGGTTTGCTTACTTCGTTACCGCCCGATCAAGTGGAAGCCCTGCTATTACACGAGTTGGCGCATATTCGACGGCATGATTTTCTAATCAATTTGTTAGTCGGCGTATTGGAAACATTACTATTCTATCATCCGGCGATTTGGTGGCTTCGTGCACGTTTGCGCGAATTGCGCGAAGAATGTTGTGATGATTTGGTCGTTGCGCAAGGTACATCCCGCATTACTTATGCCGAAAGCCTTTTAGCGATTTCTCAAACTTCCAAAATACAATTAGCCATGAATGCAAAAAATCATTCTTCTCATTTTTCGGTGCGGATACGCCGTCTGCTGATGCCAGAAACGCCGTCACGATTGCCACGCCCCGCGGTTTCCGCGATCGTCGCCATTTTATTTATTATTACGACTGCTTTTGGGAGCGTATTTGCACAGAAAGAACTTGTTGTGAGCGTTGCTATTGATAAGATGAATGTACTGTATATCGGAGTAGATAATCCAGTCACAGTGGCGGTTTCAGGTATTTCAAATGAGGATATTAAAGTAAGTAGCGAAGACTTAAAAGTGATTCCACAAGGCGATGGAAAGTATATTTTACAAGCGTCAAAACCAGGTGAAGCCATAATTAAAGTAGAATCAAATGGAAAATTGCTGAAAGAATCTATTTTTCGCGTAAAACGAATACCCGATCCCATGCCTTTGCTGGGTAGAAGTTCTGGTGGCAAAATCCAAGCAGAAGAGTTCAAAAAACAAAAGGAATTGAAAGCTTTGCTTGCAAATTTTGATTTTGATGCTCAATGTGAAATCGAATCCTTTTCTTTGATTAGGATTGCTCGAAGAGAAGATGCTGTGGAAGCGATTAATAAAAGTAATGTCTTTCAACAAGCATCACTTGATCTAATTCAACAAGCTTCTTCCGGGGATACTTATTATTTTCACAATATAAAAGTCAAATGCCCTGGTGATAAAGGCACTCGAGATTTAGATACAATGTTATTTCAGATAAAAGAATAATTAAAGCAAATTCCATAAAAAAAGCCCTCCCGCGTAGCTGCGAGAAGGCTTTTGTTTTATTGAGAAAGTCTTCAATACTCAAATTTTCGTACTTCGTATTTTCTTCGGTCGCCAAAGGCTTGCCGCAGGCGATGCCGACTTCCAACTTCGTATTACATCATACCGCCCATTCCGCCACCGCCTGGCATTGCGTGTGAGTGACCGTTGCCATCTTCTTTCACTTCATTGATGACACATTCGGTGGTCAGCACCATACCAGAGATCGAGGCTGCATTCTCTAAAGCAATGCGCGTTACTTTGGTTGGGTCGATTACACCGGCAGCTTTCAGGTCTTCAAACTTATCGGTGCGAGCATTGTAGCCGTAGCTACCCTTACCATTCAACACTTTTTGCAACACCACTGAACCTTCTACACCAGCGTTATCTGCAATGGTACGAAGCGGCGATTCCAAAGATTTTCTTACAATCTGGATTCCAATATTTTCATCTTCGTTTGAACCTCTCAGATTTCTAAGCGCAGCGATAGTACGCACCAAAGCCACACCACCACCTGCAACGATGCCTTCCTCTACCGCAGCACGTGTCGCGTGCAATGCATCATCTACGCGATCCTTCTTCTCTTTCATTTCCACCTCGGTTGGCGCGCCAACATACAATACCGCTACACCACCAGCCAATTTCGCCAAGCGCTCTTGCAACTTTTCTTTGTCATAATCAGAAGTCGTAATTTCGATCTGCTGCTTGATCTGGTTAATGCGAGCCTTGATCTGATCTTCTTTGCCTTTTCCGTTTACAACAGTGGTATTGTCCTTGTCAATTGTGATTTTTTCAGCCTGACCCAAGTGGCTCAAGTCGGCATTTTCTAACTTATAACCTTTCTCATCGCTGATAACCGTACCGCCCGTTAGAATAGCAATATCTTCGAGCATCGCTTTGCGGCGATCACCAAAACCTGGTGCTTTTACAGCAACCACTTTTAGGTTTGCACGCAAACGATTGACTACCAATACGCCCAAAGCCTGGCTTTCCACATCTTCAGCGATAATCAATAGCGGACGACCTGCACCGATCACTTTTTCAAGAATTGGCACAATATCTTGCATATTGGCAACCTTCTTGTCGTAAATCAGGATATAAGGATTTTCGTACTCTGTAACCATTGATTCTGCGTCGGTTACAAAATATGGAGACAAATAACCGCGATCAAACTGCATACCCAACACTTCATCTACATAAGTGTCCGTTCCTTTTGCTTCTTCTACTGTGATAAC
The DNA here is from genome assembly GCA_033761835.1 of Saprospiraceae bacterium. Taxonomy (GTDB): domain Bacteria; phylum Bacteroidota; class Bacteroidia; order Chitinophagales; family Saprospiraceae; genus JADJNW01. The sequence continues at coordinate 1,400 of JANRME010000010.1, read as the reverse complement.
ACCATCTTTGGAAACACGCTTCATGGCATCAGCGATCAAAGCACCGATTTCCTCATCGTTATTAGAAGAAATAGTAGCTACCTGCTTGATTTTTTCATAATCGCTACCGATGTGTTCCGATTGCTCTTTCAGGTCTTCGATGACCTTTTTTACAGCTTTATCGATACCGCGCTTCAAATCCATTGGATTCGCACCAGCAGTTACGTTTTTCAAACCTGCAGTAATCATCGCCTGCGCCAATACAGTTGCAGTAGTTGTGCCATCACCAGCAGCATCGGCAGTTTTGGAGGCAACTTCTTTCACCATTTGAGCGCCCATATTTTCTACAGGTTCGCTCAATTCGATTTCCTTTGCTACTGTTACACCATCTTTAGTGATTTGTGGTGCACCGAAGCTTTTCTGAATTACCACGTTGCGACCCTTTGGGCCAAGGGTTACTTTCACAGCGTTGGCGAGTGCATCCACGCCATTTTTAAGTTTTTCTCTGGCATCGCTATTAAAGCTGATTTCTTTCGTAGCCATATTTTGAGATTTTTTTGAGTTTTAAAAGTTAATTGAAAATAAGAACCGAGAACAAGGAACAGAGAAGTCAGAAAATACTTTCAGAGAAGTCTGGTATCTGGCCTCTAAGTTCTGCTTAAAGTACCACCAAGATGTCATCCTCGCGCATAATGAGGAAATCTTCGCCATCGAAGTGCAGTTCTTGCCCTGCATATTTGCCATACAATACGATGTCACCGACTTGCACGGTCATCATATTCCCATCTTTGCCTGGGCCAACAGCTACTACTTCGCCTTTTTGTGGTTTTTCTTTTGCAGTATCAGGAATAATGATACCACCTTTAGTTTTTTCTTCGGCTGGCGCCGGTTTTACTACAACTCTGTCATTAATAGGCTTCATTTTGCTATAATTTTTACAATTTGAATAAGGTTAGACGATAAGATGATTCAAGCACCTCTTATCATACAATGTGCCAAATGGGAACGACTGACAGAATTGCAGGGAAAAAGCTGACAAATGGCAAAATTCTAATTACAACAATGCTTTTACAAGTAGCGAAAGCAAAAATGACCTGACAGAAGGATGATAAATAATCAATAACATTATAATTGGGAGGTGAGTGCCATTGAGCGTAAGTTAGTCTTGCATGTCTTTTCGATGCCCAATTTTAATAACCAAAACGGTTAAAGCAGCATCTTGAATGCCGTAGATTCTATAATCCCCAACCCTGATACGCCAAGCGTCTCTCTTTATTAGTTTTTTGCTTCCGGCAGGGCGAGGATATCTGGAAAGGCTTTGAATTTTTCACGATGATATTCACTGGCGGGTAAATTAGAAAGAGCTCTTTTTACGCTTAGCGCCCATTGTATTGTTTTTGTAAAATTATTGCAAAAAAAGC
>JANRME010000009.1:0-2776 GCA_033761835.1 Saprospiraceae bacterium | reverse complement strand
AGAATAACCCTGAATCTGTATCTCCATCTGTCAAGTAAGATGCCTTCTCATTCTTTCTAAAAGAATTTTTAAAGGTCTCGCTCTCGCTTCCTATTCCTTTCCTTACCTCTTTTTCTCCCCACAGGTCAATGAACTTTCTTTTTGATTTATTGAAGGATTTCAGTGCGCTTTCACACCGAATTCAATAGATTTTCTTAGTGTTTGTCGTTCCCTTTTGTCTCCTTTTCAAAACCTCATTTCGCAAGGGAATGCAAAGGTAATAGCATTTTTGATAACCACCAAATTTTTCAAAACTATTTTTCTAAAAAATCTAAATATTACCTCGCCTTTACTTTCTATTGATTGTCCACTTTTGAAAAGCGGACGCAAATGTATGCACGAGTTGAATAGGTAGCAAATCTTTTTACTTTTTTTTTCAAAAAAAGGTAGCCTGATTTTTTCATCGAATTTAACAGTAGAAAATAAACGAAAATGGCATTCTGTTAAGAAATGATTTATTTTTGTGCCGATTTTAAAACAGCGAAACCATTTTTTAAAAGCTTTTACAAATAAACATCCCGATAAAATGAAAAAGTACAATTTCAGCCCAGGCCCTGCGATCTTACCAAAAGAGGTCATAGAAGAGGCAGCTCAAGGCACAATAAATCTGAACAATTCCGGACTATCTATTTTGGAAATTTCACACCGCAGCGCGGATTTCACTGCTATCATTCAGGAAGCAGAGCAATTGGTGCGCGAACTGCTGGGCGTAAGCGACGACTATGCGGTGCTTTTCTTGTCTGGCGGCGCAAGTACTCAGTTTTTTATGGTACCAATGAATCTTTTAAGTGAAAACGATACAGCGGCTTATTTAGACACAGGCTCTTGGGCAAGCAAAGCCATTAAAGAGGCGAAATTATTTGGCAAAGTAGAAGTGTTAGCATCTTCAAAGGCAGACAATTACTCGTACATACCGAAGGAATTTACGATTCCGGCGAACGCCAGGTATTTGCACCTGACGAGCAACAACACAATATATGGTACGCAATATCAATGGTGGCCCGAGACAAATATACCTTTGGTGAGCGATATGTCGTCGGATATTTTCAGTCGCCCAATTGATATACAAAAGTTTGGATTGATTTACGCAGGAGCGCAAAAAAACATGGGCCCCGCGGGCGTTACTTTGGTTATTGTACGCAAAGATTTGATTGGCAAATCTGGTCGCGCATTGCCTGCCATGCTGGATTATCAGACGCATATTGAAGGCGAGTCTTTATACAATACGCCTCCAGTGTTCCCGATATACGTGAGTATGCTGACCTTACGCTGGGTTAAGAAAATGGGCGGACTCAAAGCAATTGAGCAACATAACGAAGCCAAAGCCAAGCTATTGTATGATGAAATTGATTCGAACCCTTTGTTTAAAGGCACGACGACGACCGAGGATCGTTCGCGCATGAATGTGACCTTTGTAATGTCTGATTCTGAATTAGAAAAATCTTTCTTGAAAGCTTGCGAAGAAGCGGGTTGTGTAGAATTGAAAGGACATCGCTCGGTTGGCGGCTTCCGGGCTTCGGTTTATAATGCAATGCCGATGGAAGGCATACAGACTTTGGTGAATGTGATGCGCGATTTTACTGAAAAGCACGACTAATTTCATTGCCTGCTTTCTATTGATCATTGACTTTTTAAGTTTTTAATCTACTAATATAAGGTGTCATTTTTGGTAAAAAAGTGACACCTTTGTTTTGTAATGAAACAGATAGAAGAGGTCTTTCAATTGGAAATCAGGGGTCAGCAAATTCCGGCGCGAATCATTCGAGAACGGCGGCATAGTGTGCGCGCCTCGGTTGGGAAAGATTCGGTTATCCTGCGAATGCCCATTTTGATGCCTTTGGAAACGCAACAAAAGCATATCGCTTGGTTCAAAAATTGGCTGGAAAAAAAGGCACTGAAATATCCAGATATTTTATTTCGATTTGAAACAAAAGTCTATCAAGATGGAGATATTTTAAAAGTTGGGAAACGTCAATACATATTGAAAATCAATCATTTCGACAAGAATTCAAGTAGTGGGAAATTAAAAAATAACGAAATTACATTACAACTGAGTTCGCAAGCTGATACAGATACCATTCCAAGCCTCCTGAGTCGCTTGATTGCCAAAGATTTTTCATCTGAAATCATGCAGCGGGTGCAAGAATTAAATGAGCAGCATTTTCAGCAAAAATTTCATAAAATCGCACTTAAACACAATCAATCCAATTGGGGTAGCTGCTCCAACAAAGGCAATATCAACCTTTCCACGCGATTGCTTTTTGCGCCCGATGAGGTGCGGGATTACGTCATCATTCACGAATTAGCGCATTTGATCGAGCATAATCATTCTACTCGTTTTTGGAAATTGGTTGCCACTGCCATGCCCGATTATCGCATACAAGAAAAATGGCTGCGCGAGAACGCCCATTTGTGCAGGTTTTGAGCCTGGTTTTAAGGGTTGAAATTTCTATACTCATAATAGAATTAGGTTCGGCATTTTTTATATTGAAACTATCCTTTTTATCTTCCGGTTTACATAAAAATATCACCCATGCAATTCAACCTTTACAAATCCATTGAAATCCTAGAGCGCACGCCCGATGTGCTGCTGACGATGCTGCACAATATATCCGACGATTGGACTTCTCAGAATGAAGGCGGCGATAGCTGGAGCGCTTATGATATTATTGGTCATTTGATTCATGGCGAATTGACAGACTGGATGCCAAGAGCCGAAATTATTTTGTCGGATAAG
>JANRME010000008.1:0-3059 GCA_033761835.1 Saprospiraceae bacterium | reverse complement strand
AACGAAAAGTAGAGACAATTTTAGTCTAAATGATGTACACTTCTGTTCCTGCAGAAAGGCTTATTTTAGCTTAATTTATTGCTGTCCTCTAAACGCAAAAATAATTGTCGCTACACACCAACTTTCCCCAGAAATAGCGTGCTTTATTCTAAAGTGCACACTCATTTTGAAATTGTTCAGAGGAGATGACGCCATAAGAATTTTCTTTTGCATCGTACACAATGACGAGAATCCCCTGTTGGATTTTTTGCAGCAATTGTAGCTTTTTTACATCAAAGGCTTGCTTATCTGCCTCATCATGTGCTGTTTGTTGAGCAATGATTTTACTAATCAGGGCATCCAAATTAGACTGACTTAACAAAGAGGAATCAATTTCTATCAAGTGGGCTATCCTTAACGATGAGTACATTACGCCTTCTTTGCGAAAGGCCTCCTGAAGAGGCCTTAAAGTATCACTCTTGTACCGTGATTTCTATTTTTTTCTCAGTAGCTGCTTCTTTTTTGGGGATTTTTATTTCAAGCACCCCATGGGCATAATGTGCCGTAATTTTGGCATCATCTGCGGTTTGGGGAAGACTGAATCGGCGATAAAACTGTCCTTGAGCACGTTCTCTGCGGGTATAGCCATTTTGATGCTCTGTCTTTTCAAAATGACGCTCACCTTTTAACGTCAGTATGTGCTGCTCTAAAGAAATAGAGACATCTTCTTTTTTTACCCCAGGGATATCAGCAACAACCAGAAAACAATCTTTTTCTTCTTTAATATCGACTAGGGGCGACCAAGTGCTTGTTTCGATAAATGAGGCATCATCACGTTGCTGCAAATTGAAAAAATTATCCAGCAAACTTCCCATCTCACGATACATTGGCAATGTTCTTCTCAACTCGTTCATCACGTCTCCTTGATTATTGTTTTTGGATAATCTAAAAATAGAGGCGATGCTTTTAAAATTCAAGGGATTGAATTAAGTTTTTCTTGTGACTTCATTCAAAAATAATTATTCTTCTGCGCCACTTGGCATTGTTAATGGCAAGTGAATTGTATCGGTTATTTTGCAGAAGGAACAATAACACTATGAATGAGAAGCAGATTGAATGCCCGCCTTTGTCTGAGGCAATAAGTGCGTTAATTTCGCGGTATCTTAAAACTTATGACAACGGGGTCATTGATTTACGTCGGATGGTTTTAGAACAAGTTGAGCCTGCGTTGCTTGAAACTGTAATGGCACGCTGTCAGTACAATCAAAGCAAGGCAGCCAATTTATTGGGATTAAGTCGCGGCACCTTACGTGGACTTTTAAAAAGATACTTTGATGAAAAGTATTGTGGTAAACGATACCAAAAGGAGTGAGTATGAGTGCTTTACTTGATGCAGCAATGAAGCTTTTATCGGAGAGACCCTATACAGAACGAGAGCTTAGCAAGCAGTTGGAAAAATCCTTTGCTGATAAGCCAGATATCGATGCCTTAATTCAATCGACCATCAAACGCCTCAATGAACTGCATTTAATAAGTGACCATCGCCTTGCCGAGAGTACTGCCCAGCGTTACGCGCACAAAGGCAATCGGTATACGATTCAGTCTTTGCGCCAAAGAGGAGTCAGTGATGAAGTGATTGAGGAGGTACTGACGAATCTAGGCGATGAATACCCACGGGCTTTGGATGAAGCACGTCGTAAAAGCAGGGGATTAAGGGATGAGCATCCTGAAAAATCAAAAACGCGTATTTATCGATTTTTAAGTGGCCGTGGTTTTGCTCATGAAACCATCAAAGAGGTGTGTAAGCAACTGTCTGAGGAAGGATTTTTTAATGCCACACATCACCAGGAGGAGTCTTTATTTGAATAATCCAGCGTTATGGACCAATTATTCTGAAGATTTCTCTGTCTGTTGCCAGTACCTTTTGATTGGCAGCGAACCGATTGAGTAGCTGTACCGCTACGAAAGAGCAGTTACTCAACCATGGAAAAATACTAAGAAACTTTTATAATTCACCTCTTTTTTTTCAGGGTGTCTTATGTTTCGATTTCTATTTTTATTATGTTTTATCTCTCTAAGTTATGCCCAATCTCCAAGCTCTTTTTCACAATCTAAGAAAATTGCAGCACGATTATTTCAGCAGCACCCACAAACTATTTATTGCCAATGCAGTTATGAAGATAAAGAAGTTAATTTAGCCAGTTGCAGCATGCAGGCAGCAGACTCAATCAAACGGGAACATCGCATTGAATGGGAACACATAATGGCTGCTGAGCATTTTGGACAACAATTTGCATGTTGGCGCGAGCCAATATGTGAGGATAATCAGGGTAAGCCTTATTAAGGGCGTCGATGTTGTGAAAAAGTGGATGAACGATTTCGACATGTGGAATCCGAGCTTTATAAGTACCTAAGCAAAAGTTATAAGGTATTTTTTACCATAGTTCGCCAGGATGTCGTTTAGAGCTTCTGCTAGTTTTTGAAAGGATTGATAGGCAGATAATGGCAGCCAATAATATTTAATGAATCGCCAAACAATCTCAATAGGATTAAGCTCGGGACTATAGGCTGGCAGAAATAAAATGTTAATTTTCTTTTTTGCCCACTCCAGAATTTTTTCAGTAAATTTTTTACTTTTATGAGTTGGCGCATTATCCATGACAATCCAAGTTTCTTTCTCTACCGATGGAAATAATTGATCAATAGCAGCAATAATGGCGGCATTTTACGGTTCGTGCCACAAGCCCACACTTTCTGAAAATGGTTGTTGTGCTTGAAGTTTATCTCATTTTCTTTAAACCAGCGATCCTATAACCATTATTACATCTTAATCGCCTGATATTTTCTGCTATAAATCTCGGAATTAAAATTCCGACTTAAAATTTGATGCATGAAAAAAGATCAAAATAAGCGCAAAAATGCATTGACAGCCCATTTTATGATCAGTAAAATCCCTATTTTTTACCGACACACGTGTTTCTAGGAAATTAAGTTTATGCAAATAAATCCCTTCTTACCAGAGTCATTGTTTACCTTGGATTCTGAAGAGCTAGAACTCGTCCAGTCAAATAATCCTGAAA
>JANRME010000007.1:0-47851 GCA_033761835.1 Saprospiraceae bacterium | reverse complement strand
CGCAACAGGCTATCCCAAATGCCATTCGATATAATAATGTGTTCATATTCGGTGTGTTCAGGTAATGTTTCTGCCTATTTATTTACTGCTGCATCATTTTTAATGTAATAAAATCTTTGCCATTGCCAATGCTCAGTAAATACACGCCTTGTGGCAAATTCAAAGCAGGCAGTTGTATCGCATTTAAACCTTGATTTCCAGCTATTTGAGCATTCCAAAGCGTGCGACCGGTTAAATCCCGAATGAATAATTGTAGATTGTTTTGATTTTGTTTTAAAGTAAATGCGACCGTCGCTTCATTTACTCGAGGATTGGGAAAAACGGAAGCTTCGGTGAAATTGCTATTTGGTGTGCTGACAGCAGAAATAATGCCCAGATTGGTTTTTTCAAACGTGCTGATGCCCGTCGTAGAACCTTCAAAATCCACAAAAACGAGTTTGTAAATGCGATTATCCGCCGTTTTTACAAAATATGCCAAATCGGACGGAATGACCCAACCCGCAGTGAAGCTGAAAGATTTCCAATCGTAGCCGATGACATCCAGTTTGGTTTGAAAACTATCTAAATAAGCTGAATATTCAACTGTTTGAGGATCAATTCCTTTTGCTTTTGCTACTTCCACATTATGACCAGATAACACACCCGTCACCGGATAATCCAGCATATTGCCTGCGCCATCATCCAGCGGTGTGACGTAGCGACCGAACATCAAATCCCAAGCGCCAAGCGGAGCAAGGGTTTCGCCGGTTTCAAAAGAAAATAATGCAATTGGATTGCCGGAGAAATCTCCTTTTTTAATAGCGATTGTTTTTTCTTCAGAACCATCAAAATTGGCGTATTTCAAATTGTAAGCGCCTCCAGCAAAAGATTCAATAATGAATTTTTTATACGTGTTATTCCGAAGTTTGACAGCAAAAATTCGATTGCCAGTAAGCGTATGATTGGAAACATTGTACAAGCCCCAACCAAAATCAAATGGATTTTCAGCATCCGCGATTACATTCAACGCGCCACCTTCCGTCCAGGAAGTTTCATCATTATATAATCGTTTTACAAATTTACTGGTGTCGATTGTTTCAGCGAAACTAGTCGCCGAAGTCAAGAATAAAGACAACTCTGGTGCCGGTGCGCCGGTAACCGAAGTCGTTGACTCATTGACAGAAATGCCTACATCAATCGTACCAGCCGTAGAAAAAGCCAAATCCCAGCTTTCATTGGCTACTTGGGTGACGGCATCATCGGAAAGGCGGTAGTACGCTTGCTTGCTGTAACCCGCGCCAACAGCGACCTGCACGTATTCCTGAGCGAAAAGCGTCATAACAGTCGAGTAACATACAATCAGGGTGAGTATAGGTTTGTTCATTGCATTGTTTTTATTTAGACAAAATCTAAAGATGTGGCAAAGGTAAATTAGAAAGCAGGCTCCTGCAATGGCAAAAGTTAGTGAAAATCAATGGGTCAGGATTAGGTAGGGGTGGCTACCGAATATTAGGTAGGAACATCTTTTGAGTAATCTGGTGACTTTGGAGTCATCAGATTACTCAAAACTCAAATCGTTTCACAATTTTTTCTGCTAACACTTTGGCGTGTCCGAATTTTGATTCGACCGACCAGCCGGCGATATGCGGCGACAGTACAACATTATCAGCATTTACTAAATACTGAAAGGGTTCGGGCAGGTTTTTAAAATCTAAATAATTAAAAGAGGTTTCTTCATATTCCAGGACATCGAGTGCCGCGCCGCGCACTTTGCCCGATTTCAAATGATCGACCAAATCCGCTGTATTTAATATCATACCACGGGCGGTATTGACCAGGAAAATATTCTTTTGAAATCTATTTAGAAATTCACTATTTACAAAATGATGATTATCTGTTGAATACGGAATGTGGAAACTGATAATGTCACTTTCCTCAAAAATGGTTTCTAATTTAACCTCTGTTGCATTTTCATCTGCATAGCCAAATTTAAATTTATCATACGCTATTACATTTGCCTCAAATCCTTTTAAACGCTGTGCCAGCGCACTGCCCATATTGCCATAGCCAATGATGCCGACCGTTTTACCTTTAATTTCAATACCTCTATTTGGCTCACGCTTCCAGACGCCCTCCCGCACCTGACGGTCAGCAACAGAAAGTTTATTGAGTAGCATCAGCAACATTCCTAGCGCGTGTTCTGCAACGGTGTCGCGGCTTCCCTCAGGAGAGTAAAGCACCTGAATTCCTTTCTTTTCTGCATACTCCACATCAATATGATCCAAGCCAACCCCTTCTCGAGCGATAAATTTTAAATTCATTCCTCGATCAAGAAATGTTTTATCTACTTTGAAACGACTGCGCATCACCACCCCAAAACATTCCGGTAGTATTTGCCAAATTTCCTCCTTCGTAGCTTTATAAAAGCGAAGCAATTCAAAACCCGATTCGATTAAACGTTCTTCAAGAAAGACGTGGGGTTCGTCAATCAGCATTATTTTTCGGTTTTCCATATCTTAAAGCTGTTGTACAAAGATAAGACTATCAAATTTGAACAAGATTAAAGTATTTATGCACATTCATTCGTCTGTTTTTTCAGACCATTTTTTGAATTAAGTTTTGGGGTGCTGCTCATCGTTTATCGAAGAAAAAGATGATTTCGTAGAAAATCATATTGCTGCACAAATTTTCTTTTGTTTCACGATCTAAAAAAGCTTTTTTACAAATTTCTTTCTCAAAAACCCCTGGTTTTCAAGCGTTTTATAAAACTAAAAGAAAAAAATTCATCTAAAATTAAACACTTTGTTTAGTTCGGTTGTTGCAGAACCAAATAAAACAAATTAAATTTGCCCAACCAAAAGATGACAGAAACCAAAATAGAGAGTTCAGGTTTTCAAAATTTAGTAAAATCTGTCTTCTCACTTCTGACATCCAACTTCTCAAAATAACAGACAGGATGCAACAAGAAAGGGAAGAAATGCCTTCTTCAACATTTTTAAAACAGAAAGTAGAGGAAATTGGTGTGGCCTTTGATAAAACAGGCTTAGCACCAATGATTGGGCGGGTCCTAGGATTTTTGCTCTTGGCAGACCCTCCCTACCAAACCTTTTATGCAATTCAGGAATTTTTGGGTGCGAGCAAAAGTTCAATCAGTCATGCCCTCAATTCTCTAATGTTTAAAGGGATTGTAGAATACATCACTTTTAGTGGAGACCGGAAGCGTTATTTCAAATTGAATGCAGAAAACTGGCTGGAACAGGCGAAATGCAAAATGACCGATTTTTCAGAAGTAGATCGCGTGCTGATGGAAGCGCTACAATTGCGAGACCCCAATAAACATAAGGAGTTTCACGAAGGATTGCTCAAAATTTTTGATTTTCATCTGTTTATGTCGCAAGAAATGCCGAAGCTTTTTGAAAAATGGGAGCAAAAATTGGCAACGCAACAAGCAGGATCTGCCAGGGATAATTAAACTTCGACGAACCGTAAAAAATTTTGGATAAAAAGTTCGCTTTAAGCCGAACTAAAAAAATCAATGCTTTGTTTGCAAAAAATATTATTGACCAATTGTTCAATGATAAAATCAAAACAACGAAAATTCTAAAATCACTCGTTCTTATGAAGGATTTCCGATTATTATTTTGCCTTGCCTTATTACTCACCGTTTTTACAGGTAAAGCACAGGATTCTCCAAGGCCTATGAGTCTCAAAGATTGCGCAACTTTTGCAATCGAAAATAGTCCGCAGGTACAAACTGCATTGCTGGAAATCAGCAAAAATGACTACAAAATCAAAGAAGTACTCAGTACTGGCTTGCCGCAAGTCAATCTTAGCGGAAATTACACGTACAACTTGAAATTGCCGACCTCCCTTATTCCCGGCGAAATATTCGGCGGCCCCGAGGGCAGTTTTCAAGAAGTGCAATTTGGAACCAAAATGAACACCCAGTTTTCAGGAGAAGTTAACCAACTGGTTTTCAACAAAACCTTTTTCTTGGGATTGGATGCTACTCGCAAATTGAAGAAACTGTATGCCTTGCAAGTTGACAAAACGAAAGAAGATATCGCTTACAACATCGCGCAGTTGTACTACTCTATTCAAGTGACGCAAAAGCAACGCAATATCCTGCAAGCCAATCTTGATCAGGTGAAAAGCTTATTGGGTCTTACCGAAAAGCAGTATCAGAATGGCTTTGCCAAGCAAATTGACGTGGATCAGCTACGCGTGAATCGTATCAACCTAGAGAATCAAATTGTGAATCTTGCGCTTCAGGTAGAACAACTCAAGCAAACCTTGAAGTTTTATATGGCGATGCCTTTAGATGCGCCGATAGTGCTGACCGATACGCTCAACGAATCCGGTTATTCCGTACCGGATGTGCAGATGTTTTCTGCTGATTTTTCGCAAAAAACCGATTTGGATATTATCAATACACAGAGTGAGCTTAATGACTTGAATGTAGAGCAATTCAAATCTGGTTATTGGCCGACGCTGAATGCCTTTGCCAACTACAATTATCAGGCGCAGGGCGATAAATTCGGCGACTTATTGTGGTTTGATTTCGGTTCGATTGGATTGAATTTAAACATTCCTGTGTTTGATGGCTTCCGCAAAAAAGCGCAGATTCAGCAGGCGCAAATTGATCAATTGCAATTGGCAGAGACGCGTCGCTTTACAACACAGTCGTTGAATCTTGCTTATAATCAAGGCTTGCAGCAATTACAAACCAATATCAACAACCTGAGAGCTTTGGACGAAAACCGAAAGGTTGCCGAGCAGGTTTATCGCGTGTCACAAAATCGCTTTAAAGAAGGCGTAGCGCCTATCACGGAGGTATTGCAGTCGGAAACATCCATGCGCGAGGCACAAACCAACTACCTCACTACACTTTTGCAGGTGAAACTGGCAGAAATTGACATCCTGAATTCAAAGGGAACTCTTTTGGACTCTATTTTAAAATAAATAGTGGTGTGGTGTTATAGTCCTAAAAAACTTTGTCATCAAACTATAATACGATAACATCCTAATACAACAAAAAAAATGAATACAAGACGTATTATCAGCATCACCTTGGCTCTCCTAGCAGTTGTTGCAGCGGTTATTGCAATCAGCTGGCGTTTATCAGAGAATAAAGGCACGATGGAAGAAAAGGCACAAATCACGCAAGTGCGCAATACAACGGTAGCCGTGGCGACTGCGCCCGTTGCTAAAGAAACTTTTTCCAGTGATTTCACTGTAAACGGCACTTTTCAACCTTCTAAAGAACTGACCGTCACTTCGGATGTGAATGGCAGAATTACCAGCTTAAAAATTGACGAAGGCTCGTATGTAAAACAAGGTCAATTGATTTTAACGGTTGATAATCAGTTGTTAAACAATCAATTGAAATCATTGCGCGTCAATCTGGAGAAGTCGAAAAAAGACTTGGCTCGGATGCAAAACCTGCTCAAAGACGGCGGTGTAACAGAAACCCAGTACGAAGAAGTGAAAGTAGGCGTGGAAGGTTTGGAAATCCAGATCGAATCCTTACAAAAGCAGATCAACGATACTTATTTGAAAGCGCCATTGGCTGGTACAGTCAATCAAATGATGGTTGAAAATGGCTCTTATATTGCGCCGGGTGCCCCAATTGCAAATATTGTAAGCACCAATCCAATTGAATTAGAGGTTTATTTGACAGAGGATCAAGTAGTAGCGGTAAAAACAGGGCAGCGTGTCAATCTGACTGCCGATGTCTTTGGCAATAAGCAAATAGCTGGCTCGGTAAGTTTCATTGATGTAAAAGCCGATGCTTCCAAGCGTTTTCCAGTGAAGATAAACCTTGCGAATCCTGGCAACCTCAAAGCCGGTATGAATGGCAAAGCTACTTTCAGCGCGGGTAGGCCGGTCGCCACTATTGCAGTGCCACGCGAAGCTTTTGTAGGCAGTGTACAGGAAGGTAAAATCTTTATATTGAACGGCAATAAAGTTTCTTTGCGTCAAGTAACACCAGGCACTGTTCACGGAAATAAAGTGGAAGTATTAAGTGGTTTATCAGAAGGTGAAACGGTCATTACCTCCGGTCAAATCAACTTACAAGAAGGCACCGAAGTAAATGTGATTAAATAATTTGCTAACCTACGCCCGCCGAAGCTCATGTGTAGGCGTGGTCTGCTGATATGCTGATGTGCTGGTCTTTTCAAAAAATTAGCACATTGGCAAATTGGCAAATCAACAAATTAAAATGATAAAATTATCCATAGATCGCCCGTCATTGTTGGTAGTACTGTTCTCGGCCCTCACACTTTTGGGCTTATACAGTTACTTTCAATTGAGCTACGAATTAATTCCTAAGTTTTCCGCGCCAGTATTGACCATTTCTACTTTATACCCTGGTGCAGCGCCTGCGGAAGTGGAAAACTCGGTCACACGTAAGATTGAAGATGCGGTTTCCGGTTTGGAAAAAATCACCGACATCAATTCTACCTCTTTGGAGAGTTACTCTTTGGTGATTATTACTTTCAAAGATGGAATCAATGTGGACTTAACTTTGCAGGACGCAAAACGCAAACTCGATCAGGTACAAAACGAACTGCCGGATGATGCTGAAATACCTGTTATTTCTAAGTTTTCTACCGACGATTTTCCGATTATGAATATTGGTGCGTCTTCCAACATGGAAGGTACCAAGTTCTTTGATTTGATGGACGACCAGGTGAAAGTAGCATTGGCACAAGTGGAAGGGGTTGCCCAAATCAACCTGATTGGTGGAGAACAGCGCGAAATTCGTGTAAGCGTTGATAAAAATAAGTTGGAGCAATACAATTTGTCTATTTTGGAGATTCAACAAGCGATCCAATCTGCCAATTTGGATTTTCCAACTGGTAAGGTGAAAGACGATGAAGAACAAGTATTGGTGCGCCTGGCAGGAAAAATCAAATCCGTCGAGGAGCTTCGCAATTTATCCGTAGCTACTAATGATGCAGGGGCACCTATTAAACTATATGAAGTTGCCCAAGTAAATGATACAAAAAAGGAAACAACAACGCTGAACCGAGTGGACGGTAGAACAGCTATCGGTATGAACGTGTTGAAGCAAACCGATGCAAATGCGGTGGCGGTGAGCGAGTTGATAAAAAAAGAATTACAAACGCTGGAAGAGCAGTATAAAGCCGAAGGCTTAAAATTTGATATTTCTACCGACTCTTCTGATTTTACGTTGGAAGCAGTAGATGCAGTGGTACATGACCTTGGCTTAGCAATTTTGCTGGTGGCAGCTGTGATGTTGCTATTCTTACATAGCTTGCGGAATGCCCTGATTGTATTGGTCGCCATTCCAGTATCTTTGATCACGACGCTTTTTGGAATGTATTTGCTCGATTATACCTTGAACCTGATGACGCTCTTGGCGATGTCGTTGGTAATTGGTATCCTCGTGGATGACTCTATTGTGGTGTTGGAAAATATCTATCGACATCTGGAAATGAGAAAAAAGACTCGACAGGCCGCACTTGACGGAAGCCGCGAAATCTTCCTAGCCGCATTATCTATTACTTTGGTGATTGTCGTAGTGTTCTTGCCGTTAGCCGCTTTGACGGGTATTGTAGGAAATATCATGCGCCAGTTTGCCATCGTAACGGTGATCGCAACTCTTGTGAGTTTGCTCGTTTCTTATACGATTACGCCTGCTTTGGCCGCGCGTTTCTCCCGATTAGAGCATTTGAATAATAAGACCTTGTCGGGTATCATTTTTGGTACGTTTGAACGTGGCTTGCAGGGGTTGACCAATTTTTATACTGGTATTTTGCGCTGGGTACTGCGGTGGTATGGTATTGCACTGGCGTTTATCGTGTCCTTTGTAATGTTGATAGCATCTTTTATGCTACTAGCGAACGGCTACATTGGTTTTGAATTCTTTACCGCCAGTGATCAGGGCGAATTTATTATTCAACTGGAATTGCCCAAAGATGCTACCGTAGAAGAAACCAATTATACGACTCAAAAAGTAGAAAAATACCTCTTTGACCAGCCCGAAGTGACCGGCGTGTTTACAACCGTAGGTACCCAGACAGGTAGCTTTGGAGCGCAGGCAAGTGCTAACTTGGCTCAAATGCAGGTAAAATTAGTTGGTAAAGATCAACGTAGTACTTCTACACCTGTTTATGCTTTTCAAGCTAAGAACAAGCTCGAACAAATACTGCCGGGAGTAAAAGTGACTTCTGCCGAAGTTGGTTTTGTAGGTGGTGGCGCGAATGACGACCCGATCCAGGTGATTGTGAGCAGCGCTGAATTAGACAAAGCTAAAGATTATGCTGATAAATTATTGGCAAAAGTAAAAACGATCAAAGGTACTTTGCAACCAGAAAACTCGCTCGAAGAAGGTAATCCCGAATTGAACGTGCAAATTGATCGCCTCAAAATGGCAGAATTTGGCTTGACAACTGCATCTGTGGGCGCTACACTCCAAACAGCATTCAATGGTAATACCGACGTGAAGTTTAAAGACGGCAATAATGAATACGATATTAATATTGTATTGGATGAATTTGATCGGAGAAATGCCAGCGATATTGCCAACCTTACAGTAGAAAATAATGATGGCGAATCAATTAAAATTAGCCAGTTCGCTACCATTTTGCCTACAATCGGACCTTCTCGTTTGGAGCGTGCAGATCGCCTTCCAGCCGTGAAAGTAAACTCAAAAGTATTGGGTGTACCTTCTGGTACGATTGGTACGGAAATCCAGCAATGGATAGCGGAAAACCCACCACCAGCGGGTGTCAACATCAAATACGAGGGGGAACTTAAAAATCAGACAGAAGACTTTGTGAGTATGTTGGTCGCGCTGTTGGCGGGTATCATTTTTATGTACCTCATCATGGTGGCGCTGTTTGATTCTTATATTTATCCGGTCATCGTGTTGCTATCCTTGCCTTTGTCTATCATCGGTGCATTCCTGGCGCTGGCGCTGGCGCCCGCTACATTAAGTATCTTTACGATGCTTGGCGTGATTATGTTAATGGGTTTGGTGGCGAAAAACGCCATTCTTTTGGTAGATTTTGCGAACCAAGCCAAAGGAGAAGGTTTAAAAACAACAGAAGCACTGATACAAGCAGGTCAGGAGCGTTTGCGCCCGATTCTGATGACAACGATGGCTTTGGCGATTGGTATGATTCCGATTGCGGCTGCCGATGGTGCTGCTTCCGAATGGAAGAACGGTTTGGGTTGGGTATTGATCGGAGGTTTGACCAGTTCTATGTTCTTGACTCTATTGGTGATTCCAGCTGGTTATCAGTTTGTTGACAACGTTGGTGCATTTTTCAACCGCTTGTTCAGAGGAAATCGCAATAAACATGGCGATAGCCAACACGATGAAGTTCCTGCTCGTGAGTTGGAAGTTGAAAGTGCTACGATTCACAGTTAAAAATCAGATTATTGGTTAACTGTTATTAGGGCATACTTACTTTCTAGTTAACCGATAACCAGTAATAAAATAATACTATCCGCATTTTTCAATACAATTAGACAGGCGTTGGGCATTTTGCTCAATGCCTTTTTATTTGAACATTCCTGCAAAAATGGATCAGAAACGCATTTTATAGAATCTTTGACACATTTTTTCCGAAAAGTTTTGTATCAGACTATAATTTCTTTCTATTTTGACACGGAAAACAAAGATGAAATTTGGGATTTGAATCGCTTGTAATAACCAAAAGAAATTTGCAAAAATCAGCCTCCCCTTTCTCATCTTTCTTATTTCAAATTTCACGACGGATGATATATGGATACAGCAGTTAAGCAGGATTGGCGTTTCAGACTTGTTCGGTTTTTAAGTAGCCGTTGGGCTTATCATGTCTTGTTTTGGCTGGTGCTGCTAATATTATTTACCCTGATCGAGGAGACGCAACGAGGTTTTTTCTTTACACTAAGTAATGAAATCATCAACGTGCTGTTTTACGCGATTATCGTGTATTTCAACTTATTTTATCTTATTCCTAATTACCTATCCAAAAACCGCTTTTTGACTTATGCTGCCTTGCTGATTTTATCCGCCATTATTATTACCCCATTGAAAATGATTGTTCTTTATTTTAAATTCACGGGGTATCCTGGTTTGCAAACGCAATTAGTCGCCAATCAAGGTATTTATTTTATCCTTACTTTTGTTATTGCTATTTTTTCTACGCTTTCAAAAATCATCAGCGATTGGGTACGCACCACCCGCGAAAGACAAGAGCTGGAAACGCGCACGATGCAAACCGAATTGCGTTTTCTAAAATCGCAAATCAATCCACATTTTCTATTTAATACTTTAAATAGCCTTTATGCTTTGACCTTAAAAAAATCAGAAAAAGCACCCGAAATTGTAATTAAACTCTCAGAAATGATGCGCTATATGCTGTATGAATGCAACGAAAAGCGTGTACCTTTGAGTAACGAAGTGCATTATATTCGCAACTATCTCGACTTGGAACGCCTGCGCCACGGCGACAAGGTGGACATTCGATTTGAAGTGACAGGGCATATCAGCGATCAACAAATCGCGCCTTTGATGTTTATTCCTTTTATAGAAAATAGTTTTAAACACGGATTGACCAATCAGATTTCCAAAGGCTTCGTTGACATAAAACTGATGGTAGATGGTCAACAATTTGATTTTTATATCGAAAACAGCAAACCAGACGCATTGCCGGTACAAGAGCATCATCGCCGAAGTGGGGGCATCGGGCTGGTGAATGTGCGCAGGCGATTGGATATTTTGTACCCCAAAAACTATGAATTAACAATCCACGACAACCCAAAATCGTATGCAGTGAATTTACACATCAATATGAATGCTTAAATTTGCTGAATTTGAGTAAATTACTTCGATTTTAGATTGAAAAACCACTTTTAAACCATATTATTATGATTAATGTGATCATTGTTGATGATGAGCCGTTAGCCCAGGATGTACTGGAAACTTATATCGAAAAAGTGCCGGAGCTCCAACTCGTCAAAAAATGTAACAATGCTTTTGAAGCCAATGAGGCCTTGAAAAACAATCAAATAGACTTGATGTTTCTTGATATACAAATGCCACAACTGACCGGCATTGATTTCCTGAAAACTTTATCAAAACCGCCTTTGGTCATTTTTACGACGGCTTATTCCAATTATGCGATTGAAGGCTTTGAGCTGAACGCATTAGATTATTTACTCAAGCCAATATCTGTAGATCGTTTTATGAAAGCGGTCAATAAAGCGGTTGAGCAAATGGAGTTGCTTCGCAAAGAAGCACCGATAGGCAACACCGCTCCAGTGGAAGAGGAAGGCCCGGATTATATTTTTGTAAAAGCCGACAAAAAATTGGTGAAAGTCAATTTTGATGAGGTTATTTATATCGAAGGGCTGAAAGATTATGTCATCATCCGCATGGAAAATCAGCGCGTGATTACGCTACAAACCATGAAAAGTCTTGAAGATAAGCTGCCGACGAGTCAGTTCAAACGCATTCATCGCTCTTATATCGTCAATATTAAACACATTGAAGCAGTAGTCGGCAACATGGTGGAAGTAATGGAAAAAGGGCAAGCCAAACACCTGCCTGTTGGCAAGAATTATCGCGACGAGTTGCTGGATATGATTAACAAAAATCGCTTGTAGTTGTGGCTTCGGGCTTACCCGAAAATGTACGAAAATCTTGCGAAACGCTTCTGGGCATGACCATCGAAGCCAGTTTCCATGTGGGTGGTGGCGACATCAACGAGGCACGGCGATTGGAAACTTCCAAAGGCAGGTTTTTCTTAAAAATGAATGCTGCTCCGCAAGCCCATGAAATGTTTGCTACTGAAGCAAAAGGACTTGCATTACTCGCCAAATCGCATACTTTGCGTATCCCGAAGGTTATTGGTCATAGTGAATCGAACGATAATAATACAGCCTTTTTAATCCTGGAATATATCGAAGCTGGTCATCGTCGCGCTGATTTTTGGAGTCGATTGGGTGAAGGATTGGCTGCCTTGCATAGAATAAGAAGTAAATATTTTGGGCTGGAATATCATAATTTTATTGGAAGCTTATCACAACCTAATCAAAAACATAATAATTGGGTAATATTTTACATCGAAGAACGCTTGCTTCCTCAAATTCAGTTAGCAGAAACGCAAAATCAATTCTCAACCAAAGATCACGAAAATTTCGACTTATTATTCAAAAAACTACCACAAATATTGCCCGATGAGCCGCCAGCTTTGATTCACGGTGATCTTTGGAGCGGTAACTTTCTATCCGACGAACAAGGCGCGCCAGTATTAATCGATCCTGCCGTTTGCTTCGCCTCCCGCGAAATGGATATCGCCATGAGCAAGCTTTTCGGTGGTTTCGACCGCGAATTTTATCAAGTTTATCAAAATATCTATCCACTTCTACCAGGCTGGGAAGAACGTATAGATTTATACCAAATATATTATTTATTGGTACATGCCAATTTATTTGGTGGTGGCTATATACAATCGGTACGACAAGTCGTGCGACGGTATTTGTAAAATAGAATCAATTACTTCTGTAAAAGGCTTTTGAATTTTTCAATTCCAATAATTGATACTTTTGGAAAAGGAATATTTAATAAAACACGAAAATCCGAATCCTCCGTTACTAAATAATCTGCATTTGATGCAATAGCACAATCCACAAACTTATCATCATCTTGATCCTGCAGCAAATTCCATTGAAAATATTTATCTATCTTGATATGATTATCAATTTCTAAAAGCAAATCAATTATCTCCGCTGCAAATTCTTTATCCATGTGACGTGCTATTACTTCTTCATATTCCAACAAAATATCTGTTGTAAAACAAAGTGAATAGTTTTTATCAATAAGATTTTGAAAAACCCAATGAAAAGGAGATTTCCTGGAAACGGAGACGAGTATGACATTGGTATCAAGCACAATTTTCATGAAAACTATTTGAGACTCATCCGCATTTTAGTTGTTAACATTTTCCTGAAGTCCGCCTCTGTCCAGCCTTTTTCTGCTACGATTTGATCTGCTTTATCCTTTAATCTTTCCACTTTAAATTGAATAAGAATATCCTTTAATATATGTAATTCATCATCTGGAATATCATCTGCAAATAATTTCAGTAATTCCAGTTGAGCATTGCTAAATTTTTTTTCTAATATAGAATTTTCCATTATCCAAATTTTACATAAAACATTATTAACCAAATTCAAGTTTCACAAATGCCTTAAATTTTTAATGCCCGCCCGTCGCTGCTAGCGGGTTATTATTTTCTTTTATCGATTTTTTATTATCTTTTACCCAAAGCCATAATATAGCGGAAATGCCTAATGCGATAGCGCAAATAATATAAATCGCACTCCTACTCTCCTGTTTTTCAATAAAACCGCCTAAAGATGAAGCGACCAGTTGTGGCAATACCACCGAAAGATTAAACAGCCCCATGTACAAGCCCATCCGCGCGGGATTCACTACTTCCGACATAATGGCAAATGGCAAACTTACCACCGCCGCCCAGCCAATGCCTGCTACGCCCATCAATATAAATAAGGATACTGATGACTTACCTAGGAATACAATCGTACCGTAACCAAGCGTCATTACTGCAAGACATAAAATATGTGTTTTCACTCGACCTATTTTTTCTGCCAGAGGCTCCAACACAAATGCTGGCAATAAAAATCCGACCGTATTTAAAATTGCAAAGGATACATTATTAATATCACCGAGTTGATCATTTTGGGTCGCATTTAAAACATCACTAATATTATATCCCATTATCACTTCCTTAATATATCCAAAATTATAAATAAACATCGTTTGCACGCCCAACCATGTAAAAGCGTGCGCCGCCAGTATTTTCTGAAAAGCAATCGCATCTGCTGCTGTTTCGGAGAGTCCGGGTTTATCTTTTCTGATTAAATGAGCAATTAATAATCCTGTTAATATTAAACAAATAATTTCAGCCCAATAATGCTCCACTTTAATATTATTCATCCTTATTACAATGCGATAAACGGCGTAGAGCAGCAGTCCCCACAGGGGTTGTATCGTTTTCAAAACATCCATCCAGGAGGTTCGAGTCGAAGATTTATTTACTTCATTATTAATATTTAATTGACGCGGTTCTTCAATAAAAAAAGGCGGTATAATAGAAAATAAAAATACAAGGATCGCGCCCAAGTAAATAAGTGTGTAATTATCCCAATAAGTGCCGATTAAATAAGCCAACACCCCAAAGAACCCGGAAACCGTCTGCATCCAGGTATAGCCTTTGGTGCGCAATTCGCCCTCGGGCGTTACATCTGCAATAATAGATCGGGTCGGATTAAAACTAATATTAATAGCCAGATCAAGACTAATTGCCACAGCAATCGCCACGCCAATCACGCCAGCCAATCCAAGCGCATCACTAATAACGCCGATAAATGGCAATGCCAGAATCATTAAAGCCGCAAGAACGCCACCGATCAGGATAAAGGGCCGCCTCCGCCCTCGCCAAAACCAGACATCATCGCTGATTAAGCCTACAATTGGCTGTCCCAGAATGCCTGCCAGCGGCCCTGCCAGCCAGACAAAGCCAATATCTTCAAGGTTTAAGCCATATTTTGTATTCAAAATCCAACTGAGCGCAGCGATTTGAACGCAGAGGGCGAAACCCATTGCAGTGGCAGGAAGGCTCAGTAATATGTAAAAAGAATTGGTGAGTCGTTTTTGAATATCCAGCATAGTTTAGTTCGTTTCATTTCCTAAAGTTCGATAAATCTACAAAAGTAAGCTGGTTTGATGTATAATTTTTATAAAAAAGTAAAATCGCCTCGACTCATATGAGTGAGGCAACCAAAATTACCCGAACTATATAAAATTACTGTGTTCTTTATACTCTAATTATATAGAATACAAGAATTGTTTCTGGCTGTATTTTTCATAGCTTTATATTTTAATTTTGTAAACTAGCTACTATCTACGTTCTATTACAGAATCATGAAAGGAAGCGCGTTTCCAGATGCCATCTTCCTGTACCCAGGTATGTGTGAAGCGGATTTTTGTTGCAAAAAATTTACTATCCTGAATACCTTTTGCAATATTTAATCCATTAACGATTGCAGTATTATTATATATTTTTATGATTATTTCTTCATTTTGATATGTATCTATGCGCAAAGTGCCTGCCAGTAACGCCGCTTTTCTGGACTGAACATATTGAAGCCAGATCTTTTTTCCTATGGGTACGCCACCATTATTAGAATGTAAATAATTTTCTGTAAGCATCCCGGAAAGTTGGGTAGTATCTGCTATGACAAAAGCTTTACTAAAAGCCTCTAAAGCTTGCCTAACTTGTACTTCTTTATCATGAATATTCACATCAGGAGGCAATTGAGCTGATAAGATAAAAGAAAAACTAAATAAAATCATCAAAGGCAATAGTTTTTTCATACTAAAGCAAGAATTAGTGAATAAATCGGGTGATATTTTATGCTTTTTGAAGCTTTAATAGAAAAGACTACCCTTGGGAGGAAGGGTTGCACGATTTCAACAGAATGTTTGGACATGAGTGAAATTATAACTGATCATAATTCAATATTAATCATATTCGTCGATAAATTTAAAACTATTAATAAAAGGTTCTAACGGACGTAATACTCCTTTTTCCAATTCATCATTCAAGCGATTTATATCCTTAAAGCCGTGTAGCTGCGCTCTTTTGATGTAATTTTTTGCTTTATCAAGGTCTTTATCTGCATAATAACAAGCAGAAGCAAAAAATAATTCACCATAATTAATATCTCTATTAAAGTCACTTTTTTGTTCTAAAGAAGATTTTATCAAATTATTTTCATCTCCCGTCAAAAAGGTCATTACCCCGCCATATTTTTTATCTAGTTCCCAGTAACGCGTTGACTTTTTACCATTTATGGGTATTTCCACGAATTCAGGTTGCTGCCTATCAAAATCTTCATCCATTAACTTAATCAATATTTCTCTACCGCATCTGGGGGTGCCATTGCCTTGAGGAGAAAGCCCAACTCCAAGCCCTGAGATATAATTAATATCATTTTCCAAAATATCATTTACTCTAAATATGGATTGTGCATAATAGGGTTCTTCCCCTCTTCTTAATGTAATAAGGCATAAATAAAAATTTGAAAAAATTTCCAAAACACCATGATAAATGACTTTTTGAGAACTTTTTATTTCAAATTTCCCGTCAGAATAAATTTTCAAAGGGTTGATATTAATTTTTTCAAGAGAATTATCCAATCTCATAGACCAATAAGTACCTTGTACTCTTTCAAGGCGGTTATGATACTTAGAATGTAATAACGAAGAACGAGGGATTAATTTTGAATCGAGTAATTGCTGATAGGAAATAACAGAATCATCATGAAAACCCAAGAAAAACTGGATTATATCTTCGTTATTTTTACTGAATAAATGAAAATCTTCGGTATCAAAAGGAAAATCTTCGGCTTGGCTACCATCACTTTCAGAAGATGTTTTGCGCATTAGAATTTTCCCAGCCATCGGGTGCATAATAAAAGGATCTTTACCTGCGTAAACACCGGTGAAGTTATTCATTTTATTATGAATCGCTCCCAAGATAATGTAAAATTTGGGAGTGTTCCCTGGCTCATCATTTTCGAATTCCCCGATTAATAATTGCTCTTCAAAAGCTAACCGAAAGTATCCATAATAAGAGCGTCTTGTTGATCTCAAAATAGCTTTTCCATTATCGGCTATATATAAAGAAAGCTTTTGAAGACTACATTTTCTATAGTTATTATTATACGCCATTACATAGCATTCATACATTCCCTCCCAATCGCTTAAATCGTTGCTACTGGTTTCTTCATAATTTGATTCATTTCCTATTTGCAACTCTTCAGAAATCTCAGTTTGCATATATGCATACATGGTATCATCTGGATAATTTCGTTTATAAACAAAGTCAAAAAAGGCAGGGTAAAAATTTTCATTTTTTGCTTCTAAAAAATCATAAGAAACTGGATGTAGTTCTTCAAACTCTGAATCGTCAAGAAGTCGCTGAAAAAGAATTAGTTTGCTAAAAGGTCCATCTAGCATTGCTCCAGAGAAAATTCCTTCTAGATGGGTCTGTTCGTTTGGTGTGCCTCTGACAATTTTTAAGGTAACTATTTTTTGAGGAACAGTAAAATCAAGATAGTCTAATAAAATTAAAAGATAATCTTCTGATAATAAAACCGCTTTTCCTATAAATACTCTTTTGTAGGCTGAGCTTTTGAAATGAATCTGACCATTAGAAGAAATATTTAAAATCGCCGTAGCGATCGAAGTACTAGATAAATCCAAGAAAAATCCTCTATATATACCAGATAAAGTGCGGAGTATTTTTGTATTAGCAAAGTGCGGAAAATCTTCTTCTCTTAGTAAAGCGCGGTCCTCTACCTTAATTTGTCTTTGCGAAACATGATAATATAATAAATCAGAAGCTTTTTGTCCGATCAATTCATATGCTTCTTCTTTGTTTGCTACTCTTTTCAGAATAACTTCTCCACAAGTTGGTAAATTATTCAAATTCGTAGTAGCATATACTCCTCTCAAAAAAGGAGAATTCTTCCAATTTCCTTGCATTTTAAATAAGCAGTAAAACGCGGGGTTGGCGTTACTACTTTCGGCTAAAATACATACCGCAGTATTGGCGGGTTTATCCAAAAAACTGCAATAATCATAAGAACGTAATATTTGTTTATCATTACTAAAATATTTTACTTCTACTTGCTGCCAATTATTATAAAATCTAAAGAGACCTCGATATTGCACTTCATCCCCTGCAATTTGGGCGCAAGAAACAAAGAAGATATCATTTTCTGACCATACATCTTCCGCAATTCCTGCTTTTTTCTTGCCAGTTTCAAAAGATTCTTTTAACTCTGGCACCTGCAAAATAGTATCATATATCTCTTGTCTCGTTTTTTTTCCAAAATAAGTTTGATGCTTTTGTTCCTCATTCTGCCCTATTGATTTGGACAAAGCATCATTATTTATTCCAATTTTTTGTGCAATTTCTCGTTTTTGCCATCCGCAATCGGTCAATTTTTCAATAAGTGTTCGAAGATCATTAATAATTTGATCTCTTTCCTTTTCGTTAGTCGTCATATCTTTTTATTAAGGGGGGTAAACATTACCATTTGCTTAGCAATTGCTAGCAATTGCTAATATCATACATTTTTTTATATCAGCAATAAATATTTTCCTGAAACT
Source organism: Saprospiraceae bacterium (assembly GCA_033761835.1). Taxonomy (GTDB): domain Bacteria; phylum Bacteroidota; class Bacteroidia; order Chitinophagales; family Saprospiraceae; genus JADJNW01. The sequence continues at coordinate 29,646 of JANRME010000007.1, read as the reverse complement.
CATAGAAAACAGGTTTAATTTTGGTGTGTAAAAATTACACAATATTTATTCACTAAAATTAGGCTTCTTATGAACTCGAACAACCATTTTCAAATTGAGCCACGCCCTGGTATGAAACTCATTAGGGAAGTGAGAGGAAACCGAGAGGAATGGCGCTGGGAACCGGATTTCCGCTACTATTCAGATAGAGGTGGTGGAGCTGTCTGGGCAATTCTTTTCTTTTTAGCTGTTATTTTTATTCTGTCTTTTAGTTAAGCAAAAGTGACTGATATGAAGTGGGAAATGATATACTGCTTAACGGAGCAGCATTAAAAGGAGCTAATCATAAAATAATTAGCTCCTTGCTTTTTTGATTTACCGCACCAGCACCAGTGCTGAAATAGCCGACATCATGATTGGAAAATCCTCTCCTCCTTTTACTTTACGAATGCCGGATTCATTAATTTCTTGATCGTCAAGCACTACTGACCATTCGCCTTCGGGCAAATATAATTCACGCGGATTGCGATTGCCATTATAAAAGACGATAATTTCCTTCCACGTATCACCATTGGCATTATTAGAAATCGTATAACCCACAATATTATTAGGGTGTTTGAATTCCAGAAATTTTAAGTTTTTCTGAATTTGCTCAGTCGAAGTCATCCGAAATGCCGGATGATTTTTACGCAAAGTGATCAAATCTTTATAATAATTATACACATCTTTATATTTCGACTTGCGCGACCAATCAATTAAATTAATACTATCCGGCGATTCAAATGAATTTTCCACACCTTGTTTGGTTCGCAATAATTCTATACCTGCATGCAAAAAGCTTACACCCTGAGAAGTCAACACCATTGCTCCTGCAAGTTTGTGCATTTTGATGCGCTCGGCTTCGCTGGCTTCTTTCGCGGAGATAGCGAGACGATCCCAAAGCGTATGATTATCATGACATGATACGTATATAATAGTTTGATAAGGTTCTTTTGCCCAAGGTTCTTTTGAATAATTAACCGAATCGTACAATACTTGTGGATGCTGAGTGGAAGCCACGATACCAAATTTGATACTTTCTTCCAATCCTGGTTTGCCACTTATAAATGCTTTTTCTGTTGGTGTAAAAACATGACCTTTAATACCATCCCGCATATCATCGCTGAAGGCGGCAATTTTATCCAATTTATAAGTGAATTTTTTCAAAGCGCGATGCTCTTCAGGTAGCGGCGAGTTGCCAGCCGTCCAGCCTTCTCCGTAAATAAAAATCGTGGGGTCAATTTTATGTAATTCGGCGCTTATTTGATTCATCGTTTCTTGGTCGTGAATAGCCATCAAATCAAAGCGAAAGCCGTCAATATGATATTCATTTACCCAATATTTTACAGATTCTATGATAAATTTGCGCATCATCGGGCGCTCGCTGGCGGTTTCATTGCCGCAGGCGGCTGCATCCGAGAAGCTACCATCTTCATTATGTCGATAATAATAACCCGGTACAATTTGATTAAAAATAGAAGCTTCTGTGTCGCCGGTATGATTATAAACAACATCTAAAATGATGCGAATTCCATTATCATGTAAAGTTTTTACCATTTCTTTAAATTCTCGGATGCGCACTGCGCCATCATAAGGATTGGTAGCATAACTTCCTTCAGGAACATTATAATTCTTAGGATCATAACCCCAATTATATTTAGGATTATTTGCAATGCTTTCGTCCAAAGATTTGAAGTCAAATGATGGCAAAAGGTGAATATGTGTAATACCGAGGTCTTTGATATGATCCAAGCCTGTCATTTCGCCTTCCTTACTTTTTGTAGCAAGTTCCGTAAGTCCCAAGAATTTGCCAGCGTTTTTGATGCCTGCATTCGGATCAGATGATAAATCCCGGACGTGCAATTCATAAATAATAATATCATTAAAATTTGTTAAAGGCGGGCGTTTATCATTTTCCCAACCGTCAGGATTGGTTTCTGAAAAATCCAGCACCATACCGCGATTGCCATTCACACCAACCGCTTTTGCATAGGGATCGGGCACTTCCGCCAGCCAGTTATCCTCTACTTTTACTTGAAAAGTATAGAATTTACCTTTCAAATCTTCTTTAAATGTAATTTCCCAAACGCCATTTTTGCTGCGTTTCAGGTTTTTACTTTGTGTAGGCTTGCCGCCTTCACCAGCCTCATACAAGTGGATTTTCACTTCTTGTGCCGTAGGCGACCAGATTTTAAACACTGATTTTAAAGGCGTATAATATAAACCAAGATCACTTCCATCATATATGGGATATTCGTCATAAGAAGCATAAGAAGTCGGCTCGGTTGGTTCGCAGGCAAAAAGCATGAGCAAAGCTATTAACAAGATGAATATTTGTTTCATGGCAACGATTTAGCATAAAAATTAAGGAAAGATAAAAAAGCCTGGTATAAATTTCGTTTAAAAATTGTAGATTTAATTTTTTAGCAACATTTTATCAATTGACAATGTAGCATATTTGTGAAATGCGCCACATTTATCAAAAAAGAATAAGTCATGTCAAACTGGAACGAAGAAGAAGATAATATCGTCTATGCTGTCGTGGTCAATCACGAAGAGCAGTATAGCATCTGGCCTGCCGACCGCGAGCTTCCATTAGGCTGGAAGGCGGTTGGTGTAAGCGGGTCTAAACAAATTTGCTTAGACCATATCAAAGAAGTCTGGACAGATATGCGGCCGCTTAGCCTGCGCAAAAAAATGGAAGAAATGGCAAAAGAAAGAGGCGATGTTGAATAACCTTAACCTCTCAGATTTAGCTTTTTATTAAATTCCGCGCCCATTACTTCCACATCGTTGCGTACTTTTTCCAGCATCTCCTCTGGAGCTGTGGCTTCGGCATTGTAGCGCACCAACCAATAATTGCCGGTAGGGGAAATCCGCTCCACTATTTCCATTTCATAACGCCGATATTGTCGTATCCACATCTTGCCATCCCTGCCCTCTTTAAGTTCTACGATGATTTCATTAGTAATCACATTTGGCGGGAAACCATGATTATCGCCAGTTATTTGCTGCCACCCTTCCGAACGGGCGGCATTATCGAGCATAGCTTCGAGTTCAAGTACTTGGTAAGGGCGGCCGTCTTTTCCAACAATCGTTTTTACATCGCCTTCCTCATAATAAGTGATTGTAACGGTTGGTGCATCATAATATTCGCCACGATACACGTTGTTAAATTGCCACAAATTGGCTACTCGAAAAGCGCTGAGCATTTCTTCGAGTTCGTCTTTACTGAATTGCTTGACCCACAAACCAATGCGTTCTGTGTAACGATCTCCCTTGAAGCTCGCAACGCCGTTTTCATAAATCGAAAAGGTAAAAACCGGACAACGCCCGTAGCAAGGGCTTTTACTCATTTCAATCACTTTGTTCAGTTCGGTCAGATCGACTTTACTAAGATTACGTGTAGTAATGCAGCCGCTCATACTGCAAAAAAGGAAAAATATTGCAATCAGGCTGAGGCTTCCGGGGTTAAAATATGATTTCATGATAGATAGTGGTGTTTTAGTGTTATGATATTAAATTATCAAGATATTATAATAACCATCTTAATTCATCAGGATGATTTTTTTAGTAAAAATGGCGTCCCTGTTTTGCAAAATCAAAAAATAAATGCCGTTTGGTAATATGCCAACATCTTTTGTCCAAATAGAACCATTTATCCATTGATCGGTAAACAAAAGCTGCCCGTGTGAATCGACCAATCGAACAAGAATTGTTTCATTTAAAATAGTGCTTGATTCCAAACGAATTTCTGATTTTACAGGGTTTTCGAGCAATCGAATTTGCTTTGCTAATAATGATTCTTCATCCGTACTCACAGGTGGCTGACAACCAACAGAACTCAACAATCCTGAGCGAATCCCATTTAAAGTAGCCAACATCCGCGCCTTTTGCCCTTTGGAAAACATCGCCAAACAAGCGTCATTCGTGTAATTCATAAAATTCATAAACATACTGGCGGTACCACAAAACACTTGCGGATGCGGGGGACACTCGCCTCGGAAAGTAGAGGATTGGCGCGGGGTATCGCTCACTTCATCGTCGCTATTACAATCAGGATCATTCAAACGAATGCCCCAGGGATGCAGCAAATTCAGATAATGCCCAACCTCATGTGTAAGCGTGCGCCCCAGGTGGTAAGGCGTTGTGACCGTGCCGATTGTACCAAAATAAGCCGGATCCATCCGAATTCCATCTTCGCCTTGCTCCGCCATTCCCGGAAAGTTTGCTTCGCCAATAAAAGTAGGATGCGATTTACCCACCCAAATATTGAGGTATTGCGCGGTATTCCAGGCGTCATGACCGCCAAGATCGGTGAAGCAAATAGCGCGTTTGCCTTGAATAAATTGAGTGCCGATTTGGGATACATTGGTTTTGGTGCGCGTGATGCCAGTTGTAGCATTGCCTTGCGGATCGCGGGTTGCAAGGCAAAACTCGATTTCCACATCCGCCACTACCGATTTGAAAATAGTTGGAACGGAAGTGATTTCTGCATTCATTGCTCGGTAATCGCGGTTCAAGGCTTCGATCTGAGAACGGATTTGCTCATCGGAGATATTTTCTACTGGTTCCTTCCAAACGATATGCACAGCAACAGGAATGGTAATGACGCTTCGAGGCAATAAAGAATGGGCATTATCTGCAATCCAGTCTTGCGTAAAGCGCTCTATTTCAGCTTTTTTTAATATTAAATCATCATTTTCGATAACGCCTTGCAGAAAAAAAATATCCGTCGCACAGTGCTGTGCAATGCTCATGGAAAAACAACCAAGAATTGTCGGCAATAACACCAACAGTTTTCTCATTATCAAAGCGTTGCGAATAATATCATTTCCAATTTCCGGCTTCTGATTTTCAACGATCCATTAATTGATACAACTGATCCAACTTGGGGGATAAAATAATCTCTGTTCTTCTATTTTGCGCTTTGCCGGTGGCCGTAGCATTGGTAACCAAAGGCGCATACAATCCACGTCCGGAAGCCGTAATACGTTCAGGGTCAACGCCATAAGTTGTTAAAACCTTAACTACCGAGGTCGCCCGCATCACGCTCAAATCCCAATTGGCAGCAGCATTGCCCACATTATCGGTATGCCCTTCAACGGTGATATCAATATCTGGATTTTTTTTAAGCACCTCGGCCAATTGCTTAATGGCTTGCCGTCCTTTGGCTTCTACATCGTCGCTACCGCTTCGGAAAAGCAACTCCTGACTCAACGACACGTACAACCTACCATTTTTCTCTTCTACTTTCAAATCGGTATCCGAAAAACCAGTCAACGCCCCACTCACGGTAGTGCGTAGATTTTGAATCACAAACTGGTTATTTTGTAACATAGCTTCCAATTCCATGATGCGTTTGTTGCGTTCCGCGAGGCTTCCCTGTACGTTCTCATAACTTCCTTCCAAAATACCTAATTTGGCTTCTCGCTGATTGAGTTCGTATTCCATAACGGCGAGTTCACGGGCGCGGCGATCAAGTTCAGCTTGTTGGGCCGACAGTTGTTCTTGCAAACCCAATTTTTCGTAAGAAGAAGTGGTCAATGTATTTTTATTTTGCTCTACGATCTGGTTGAAACGATTTACCAATTCGTTATAGCTTTTTTGTAAACTTTGGTTCGCAATGGTCAGATCTTCAAGTTCTTGCGTAGATTCTCTTATCTGAACATCACTATTTTGAAGGCGATTACTCAACTGTTGGTATTCGTATCGGATGGAATCCACTCCTTTAGATTCCTCGACGTAATAATCTTTTATCGCTTCTAATTCATCGTATTTTTGTTTGGTCACGCAGGCACTCAGCCCCAGCATGAGTATCAGAAAAATAGGCAGTGTCCATCTCATAGCTAACTGTAAGATTTGGTTGTTAAATTCAAAAGAATAAAAATACTAATTTTCTACAAAAAAGTCTCCTCTTGCTTAGAACGCAATCGGAAAAGAACTCGTATTACAAATATTCATAGATTTTTATTCTTTCCGATTTCTCATTTCATATTTTAGAATAGCCTCCTATCTTTGACGAAAAATAATCACCATGAAACAATTTCTGATTCTATTGATAGGGTTCACGTTTTGGTGTTGTGGCAATCAACAATCCTCCGAGCAAAAGCCTGAAACGCCCATAAACGCTACTGAATCCAACACGAGTGGGCAAGCTACTCCGGTGAGTGCTAATAGTGCTTCAGAAGAATTAACGATTTATTTTCCTAATCTTAGCTCCAAAACTGGCGATCAGGTATGCGTGGATGTGCTGGTGAAGGGTTTCGAGCAATTATTGTCCATGCAATATACATTAGCTTGGAATAAAGCAATTTTAAAATTCCGGGAAATAAAAAATTTCAACTTGCCTTATTTAGATGCCGCTGATTTTGGTCAACACCGCACCGCAGATGGTTTTATCACGGCGATTTGGTTGGATGAAACATTAAAAGGTGTCAGCGTACCCGACGCAACTTCCATTTATCAAATATGCTTTGATGTAATTGGGAAATCTGGCGATAATAGTTTTATAAAAATTACTGACCGACCTACGCCTACTGAGGTTGCCAACAGCCGAGAGAAGCTTATTCCCATGAAAAAGGAAAACGGCTCAGTGAAAGTAGAGTGATTTGGTTGGGTGTTAGATATTGCCATTTTGATAGGCTTCCATCGCTTTGCGGACGCTGCCGTGTTGGAGGAGTTGTTGTTGCGCATCATTATAGCTAATATCCAAGGCATTCATCAAGATTTGAGTACCTCGGTCTACCAATTTGCTATTGCTAAGGTGCATATCTACCATTTTATTATCCAAAACCCGACCTAACTGAATCATTACGCTGGTGCTAATCATGTTTAACACCAATTTCTGTGCGGTGCCTGCTTTCATGCGCGTACTTCCGGTTACAAATTCAGGCCCAACAACCACTTCTATAGCGTAATTGGCATATTTCGAAATAGGTGCACTGACATTGCAAGTGATACAACCCGTTATAATGCCATTTTCCTGGCAGGTTTTGAGTCCATGCACTACGTAGGGCGTCGTACCCGAAGCCGCAATACCGATCACAACATCTTGACTGTCAATGTAATATTGTTGCAAATCTTCCCAGGCCTGTGTCTCACTATCTTCCGCAAATTCTACCGCCTTGCGAATGGCCGTATCACCTCCTGCAATCAACCCAATCACCCAATCATCCGGCACCCCGAAAGTAGGAGGGCATTCTGAAGCGTCCAAAACACCAAGCCTGCCACTGGTACCAGCGCCGATGTAAAACAATCGTCCGCCTTCCTTCATTTTGCCGACAATCGCCTCAATAAGCGATTCGATCCGTGGAAGAACCTTTTCCACAGCGAACGGCACGGTTTTATCCTCGTTATTAATATTTTGTAATAATTCCTGCACTGGCATTTTTTCCAGATGCCGATATTTGGAAGGGGCTTCCGTTATCTTCTCCATCTACATAGCATTAATCGTAAGCGCGAAGTTAGGGGATTTCTTTGTTTTATTCTGAAAAAATTGTAAATTCGCCTCGCTTTGGAAAAATATGAAGTGAATCCACATTAAAAGGGGGATTAGCTCAGCTGGCTAGAGCGCTTGCATGGCATGCAAGAGGTCACCGGTTCGACTCCGGTATTCTCCACTTTTAAAGCTCTTCTGTATTGGAAGGGCTTTTTTATTTGTAAAACCCATAAGGTTTGAAAATAAAGTGCTTCGGCTATTTGGACTCTGCCAATAATTCATCCAAATTCAGCTCTGCAATTGAATTCACCACAATATCGGGGCTGAAAGCATAGCGAATCAAATCTTCTCTTTTGGATACGCCCGAAAGTGTCAAAATGGTGCGATAGCCCACCTGAATCCCACCAAGAATATCCGTATCCAAGGTATCGCCAATCATGGTAGTTTCAGCGGTTTCCAAACCTATTTTTTTGCGTGCAACCCGCATCATTACTGGGCTTGGCTTGCCTACCGAGAAGGCTTTTACACCGGTGGCTTCTTCGATCATCGCAATGACAGCCTTGATCCCCAGGTTCGTCCAGCCTTTTTTCTTAGGCGAAGGATCAAGATTGGTAGCCACTAATTTCGCGCCTTCCAGAATCATATCCACTGCGTTATTCACCATCTCAAGTGTAAAATTGCGCCCCTCTCCTACCACGACAAAATCAGGGCTTTGACCAACCAAAGAATAGCCGTTTTCGTGCAAACTTGTGATCAAGCCACCTTCGCCCAGCACATAAGCGGAGCCGTAGGGCTTCATTCTTGATAAAAACCAACCGGTTGCCATAGCGCTTGTAAATACGTCGGATTCTTCTGCTTCAATGCCCAAACCCGCTAATTTATTGACCACATCGCGCGTAGTGCGTTGGCTGTTATTGGTCAAAAAAAGAAATGGAATGCTCCTTTTTTTCAATTGGGCAATAAAATCATCGGCACCAGGTATCAATTGGTTGCCACCATAAATAACACCATCCATGTCAATGAGAAATCCATGCGGCATGGCTATTATAATTTTAGATTAAATAAAAAATTGAATTAAAAAGCTTGAGGATTACATTATATGTGGCATATTTTAGAAATACACCACACTGTATCAAGATATTATTATTTCCAAATGGACTTTAAAGCATAAAAGTTGGCACTTTTTAATTGCGCTGCTCCTTTTTCTGAATAAATTTTAATTTTATTATAATCTTCATTTGGAAAGAAAATATCTGTCATCACCATCGCTCCATTATCCGCGAACAATTCGGCGGAAGCCACATCAAAAAAGATATGCAATTTCACTGTGCTTTCATTCAAGTTGCGCGGCCCGACATGGATTTTATCGGTGAAAAATTCGGAAAAATCTTTCTTCCCAGATTCCAAGCGATTGCTATAAAATTGCTTCTTGGTAGCATCATAACCGAGCCTATAGCGCTCTCCTTTGGAGTTGGAAAGTTCAATCCCAATATCCGCAGTAGCAGCTTGTGACAAATCAAATTCCAAAATTGCTTCCATCAACGTAGGCGAAAAGCCCAACTGAGTAGTCAGATCAAGGCTGCCCTCCAGGGTTTTATCATTCAAAGTAAATGATTGGTCGCGCAATGTTTCCAATTCTTTTACCGGCGTTGAAAATAAGCGATGTCCAACAGGTGTATTGTGCAATGTAAGCACTCGCGGAAGCGTCATAGCGCTGCGCCATTTTTCAGTGGGTACGGTTTGAGCATACTGCCAATTGCCCATCCACCCCAGAAACAAGCGGCGTCCATCTTCTTTCGGAATGTTTGACCAAGTAACCCCAGCGTAATTATCTCGTCCATAATCCAACCAAAGCGTAGCTTGCTTAGGGTCGTCCAATGTAAAGGTTTTGCCATCAAAACTGCCTATGAAATATTGGGTAGCCGAACCGCCCTGCAGCCCGCCAGGATTGATGCTGACAAACAATATCCACTTGGATTCATTGCTGCCTTCCACCGGTAATTGAAATAAATCTGGGCATTCCCAGACGCCGCCATGCGTGCCAATATTTTTGCCAAATTCGCTTTCAAGCGCCCAGTTTTTCAGGTCGGGCGAGGAATAAAAGGCAATATGATCTTGTACGGCCAAAGCCATTATCCATTTTTGAGTTGGTTCATGCCACATCACTTTTGGGTCACGGAAATCTTTAATACCTGGGTTTTTCAAGACCGGATTATCGGCATATTTTGTCCAAGTTCGTCCATTATCGGTGCTAAAAGCAATTCCTTGCGTCTGGTAATCAATTTTTTGCGCTTTTTCACCATTCGCATCATGATAAGTAAATATCGCTACTAAAGGGGCTTGCCCGTCTTTACCCAAACCGCTCGTATTATTTTGATCTAGCACCGCGCTACCAGAAAAAATCATCCCCAAAGAATCAGGATATAATGCAATTGGTAAATATTCCCAGTCCACCATATTCTTGCTCACTGCGTGCCCCCAGTGCATCGGTCCCCAAACGGTGCTATCTGGATAGTGTTGAAAAAATAAATGATATTCCCCATTATAATAAACCATCCCATTGGGATCGTTCATCCATTTTTCTTTGGGCGAAAAGTGGAACTGCGGGCGGTGTTGTTCTTGATTTTCAACTACCTCTGTTACCGGCGGGTTGGAATTGCTATTGCAACTTGCAATGATTAAAACAAGCATCCAAATAAAAATCGGCTTGATGATTTGCATGATCCCTTATTTTAAAAGCGTTTGGTATCTTTATCAATCTATGTGAAGCTTAGTTTAGGCTACTGATGGTTATCACCCAAAAAACGTACAATTTATTGGATTTTTGGTAATTTAGCATCTATTCTTTTTAATAAAAATAGCCAATTTTTTACTGTACTACCTTCTTCAAGCTTTTGCGATATTCTCTTGGGCTGACGCCGGTAATGTTTTTAAATTGTTTGTTGAAATGTGACAGATTATTAAATCCGCTTTCAAAGCTCACCGCTGCGATGCTTAAGTGTTCATCGCCCAAAAGTCGGCAGGCGTGCGCGACCCGAATTTCGTTAACAAATTCGGTAAAAGTCTTACGAGTCAGTTTTTTAAAATAACGACAAAAGGCCGGCACGGTCATACTCACTCGATCCGCCACTGCGTCCAAGCTGATGTCTTCCTGAAATTTTTCTTGCACGTAGGTATAAATCATATCCATGCGATCGTGGTCTTGAGAACTCACTTCCAGGGCATAATTGCTCACATTCAGAATATTATATTCTTTTGAGGTGGCCATCATCTGCAAAACCGACAATAATTCTAAAAGCCGATCGAAGTTGTTCATGTCCATCATGCCCAGAATCCGTTCGCCGATGCGTTTTTTGGAATCACCATAGAAAGTAAGTCCTTGCTCAGACCGTTCAAAAGCTTGCCGAATCAATTGCATTTCGGGTCGTTCGAAAAACTCGCGCCCCAGAAAATCGGCTTTCATTTGAATGACCACCTCTACGTGCTCTTCGAACAACTCTTCGGTGAAAGCAAAATGCGGGAGGTTCGGCCCCAAAAAAATTAAATCGCCGTCTTCATAATAAGAAATATGGTCGCCAATATGACGTTTGCCGCGGCCTTTGGAAATATAAACGATTTCGTACTCAGGATGGAAATGCCAAAAAGGCTTCTGATTAGAGTCGGTGAATTGGCGAATCGTAAATGAATTTCCAAATACAGGTTCAATTTTTTCAAGAGCTGCTTTCATAATCTTTTGTATAAAGTTAACTCGACAAAATTTAATTCCTTTTTCAAAATAGATAATTTACACTAAATTAACAAATATTATTCTGTTTTGGTTTTAATAGGTTAAAATAGCATCACAAGATGATAAAATCATAGTAGAATTCCCATAGAAAGGCAACTACCTTTGCGGCAGGTTTAGTTAGTTTCATACATTACCATTTAGTTTTAAATCATTGGGAAAGGTGGCATCCGTACGCGAGGTGTCACTTTTTTTATTTGGATACTATTTAGTTGTGAAGGATTCACCCAAATATACAACTTTTTTTCTGAATTTTAGCGCCTGATTGTTATGATTCAAACCTTGAGAACATTCGCTTTGCACAGCGCCAGTCTTACGATTGGTATTTCTTTCTTTTCACTGAGCCTGCTGATGGGCACTTGGGTCGCGCGCATCCCCGATGTACAGGCACGTACCGGTTTGACCGATGGTCAGCTTGGCATTTCTATGCTGGGGCTTTCATTTGGTGCTTTGATCGGCACGTCTTTATCGGGCTGGATACTTTCAAAATTATCTACGGGGCGTGCGGCAGCGCTGAGTGCTGTATTTTTCGGTGCCGCGATTGTATTACCTGCATTTGCTTTCAATCAATGGTCGTTGATGGCTGCTTTGGCATTGGTGGGTGCTACAAATGGCTTTATGAGTGTTTCGATCAACGCTGCTGCCGCTGCCATCGAGAAAAGCTTTCGCATTTCTATTATGTCGGCTTGTCACGGAATGTTCAGCTTGGGCGGTATGATTGGCGCTGCCAGTTCTGGTTGGGTCGCCAGTTTGGACATTTCCCTCCAATGGCATTTTACATTGATCGCTTTCTTGATGGTCTTGGCGCAAATCGCGCTTCGCCCTATTTTATTAAGTCTTCCGAATAATGAAAGCAGTGGCCCGCGCTTTGTATTGCCGCGCAAAGCTTTGCTCGGGCTGGCGATCATTTGTTTTTGTATCATTTTATGCGAAGGTGCGGTTGCCGACTGGAGCGCGGTCTATTTGAAAAATAATCTCGAAAGTTCCTCATTTATTGCAGGATTGGGCTACGCTGGTTTTTGTTTGACGATGGCGATTGGTCGTTTCTCGGGCGATGCGATTCGTAGCAGATTTGGCGCAAACACGACTATTCGTACTGGTTCTTTGATCGCTGTCACAGGCTTATTATTGCTGATTGCTACCACGAGTCCAATTGCTGGCGTCTTATGCTTTGTCCTCATCGGGGCAGGTTTATCCACTATTGTACCTACTATTTATGGCGCTTCGGCTAAAGTGCCAGGCATTCCGGCGGGTACAGGTTTGGCTTCGGTCGCTACGGCTGGCATTGTAGGGATGCTTACGGGTAGACTACTGATCGGCAATATCTCCGATTTATATGGTTTGAATATCGCTTTGGCTTTGATGGCAGTCTTGCTGGTAGCCGCCGCAGGTATGGCAAGCAAGGTGAAAGTGTAATCTTGATGGCAATTTTCCAAAGTTTTAAGTGGATTACTCAAAAGTTTAGACCAGCAGGTCAAACTTTTAGCTTGTCAGGCTAAATCTTTAGGTCACAAGCGTAAACTTTTAGGTCGGGAAGCTAAACTTTTGGGTCACGAGGGTAAAATTTTAGGGTATCAAGCTAAAATTTTGGGTCGCACACCTAAAATTTTAGGTAGCAAGGCTAAACTTTTAAGTCGATAACCTAAACTTTTAGGTTCAGAACCTAAAAGTTTAGGTAGGAAAGGTAAAACTTTGAGCAGGGAGCCTAAAACTTTGACTTCGAAGGCTAAAATTTTAATAAATGACTTCTGTTTAATTCACCCTCCATTAATAAGATTCTCGATTCTATATTTGGTTATAATTTGTATTTTGGCGCAGCAAATTCTATCCAAACTAACTTTACCTCCTATGAAAAACCTATTCTTGCTGCTATGCCTTGCGTTAAGCTTTTCTTTAAACGCACAGACCAAATCCATCAAAAAATCGCCGCCTCTGACGGAAGCTACACCGGAAAGCGTGGGAATATCTGCTGAACGCTTGGCGCGCATCGATGCATTATGCGAAAATGCAGTGGCCGCAGGCGATGTGCCGGGCATCGTGGCATTGGTGGCGCGCAAGGGCAAAATCGTGTATCATAAAGCGTTTGGTATGGCAGACAATCAGGGCAATCGGCAGCTGAAGCGCGACGATATTTTCCGTATTGCCTCGCAAACGAAAGCCATTACCTCTACTGCAGTGATGATGCTTTGGGAGGAGGGTAAATTTCAATTGGACGATCCGATCTCCAAATATATTCCTGAATTCAAAAACCCACAGGTTTTAAGGACTTTCCGTTATTCCGATACTTCCTACACCACCGAAGCGGCGAAGCGCGAGATCACGATTCGGCATTTGCTCACGCATACATCGGGCCTCGGCTACGGTGTGATTGATGGCGACGAACGTTTTAAAATGTTGTATCATAAAGCGGGGATTACCGATTTATTTACCACCGAAAATATTAGCATCGAAGAAAGCGTGAAGAAATTAGCGAAATTGCCTTTGCATCATCATCCCGGCGAGGCTTATGTGTATAGCGAAGGTTTGGATGTATTGGGTTATTTTATTGAAATAATGTCGGGAATGCCTTTCGACGAGTTTTTGCGCAAGCGCATTTTCGATCCGCTGAGTATGGATGATACTTATTTTTATCTGCCTTCTTCCAAAGCGAGTCGCCTCGTATCTGTGCAAAGACTCGAAAATGGCAAGTGGATGCGCTATCCGGTCACATTTTATGATCCCGATTACCCGATCAAAGGCGCGAAACGCTTTTTCTCTGGCGGGGCGGGCTTGTCGAGTACGGCAAAGGATTACGCTACTTTTCTGCAAATGTATTTGAATAATGGCGAACTGAATGGCGTGCGTATTTTGAGTCGTACAACGGTGCAAGTTATTATGAGCAATCATTCCGGCGATTTGTTTGGCGGTGCGAACAGCGACTATGGTCTGGCTTTTGGCGTACTTACCGAAGCGGGGCAAGCCGCGGGGGGGCAAGGGAGTGCTGGTACGTTCAATTGGGGTGGTTATTTCAATACGCAATATTTCGCTGACCCAAAAGAGCAGATCATTGGCATCATCATGAAACAAACCCAAGGGCCAACCTCCGATCAAACGAGTTGGAAATTCCGCTTATTAGTTGGGCAGACGGTGGATGATTAGAAGGATGGAGTTCAAATCAATATAAAATAAGTCTTCCGTACTTCGACAATAATGTTTATTCACTTTCTCGAAGTACGGAAGGACATTCTAATTAGAACGGTAATATTATTTTATCCGCGCAACTGTTTTTCCAAATCTTCTAACGGCACGCCTTTTGTTTCCGGCATTATAAAAAAGACGAACAGTAATTGTAGAAACATCATAAATGCAAAAATAGCAAACACAGAACCCGCGCCTATGCTGCTCATCAGTACTGGAATAAAAGATGGAATAACCGCCGCCAACACCCAATGTGTAGAGCTACCAAAGGCTTGCCCACTGGCGCGCAAATGATTGGGGAAGATTTCAGCTATGAAAACCCATATCACCGTGCCTTGCCCGATGGCGTGCGCTGCAATAAATAAAAACAGAAAAGCAGGCACTGCCATGCCTTTCCAGCTCATAAAAAATGCCATCGCAACCAGCGAAAGAGATATAATATAACCAAAAGAACAAATATACATCAACTGCTTACGCCCCAGCCGATCAATCAGCGACAGCCCTATCAAGGTGAAAATCAAATTGGTAATGCCAATTCCAATACTACTTAATAGTGCAGAGCTTGCTTCCAGCCCCGCCGCTTCAAAAATCCTGGGCGCGTAATATAAAAAAGCATTAATGCCAGAAAATTGATTGAAAAAAGCGATCAGAAATGCCAATAAGAGTGAGAAGCGATACTTTTTAATAAAAATCGTTTCTCCTTTGGTATCCTGGGTTTCGTTCGCCAAAATTCTTTCCATTTCCTGTTCCACATCCATCGTCGGGTCTATCATTTGAAGCGTTTTAGCCGCTTCTATGCGGTTATGTTTTTTAGCTAACAACCAACGCGGACTTTCTGGTACGCCGAGTACCATGATCGTATAAATGATTGCCGGAATAGCCTCTACGCCCATCATCCAACGCCAGGCATCGGTTTGGATACCACTCAATAGGTAATTGGAAACAAAAGCAGCGAGAATACCGAATACAATATTAAATTGATATAATGCCACCAATCTGCCTCTATCCTTAGGAGGTGCGATTTCAGATACATACGCTGGAGCGGCTATCGTGGATGCACCGACGCCGAGTCCGCCCAGGAATCTAAAAAACGCAAACGACCAGGGACCCATTGCTAAAGCGGATCCGACGGCCGAAACCGTATAAAATATACCAATCCAGAATAAGGTTTTTTTGCGACCGAGTTTGTCGGTGGGAATGCCGCCAAAAATAGCGCCGATTACCGTACCCCAGAGGGCAGAAGCCATTACTACAAATCCGTGAAAGAACTCGCCACGCGGCCACAATTTTTGTAAGGAGAGATCTGCTCCAGAGATAACCACCGTGTCAAAGCCAAATAAAAAACCAGCCATGGCCACCGTGAGCGACCAGAATAGGATTTTGTTAGCGTTCATACCATTCGTTTTGCCAAAAGTTGATGTACTCTTGCTTATGATTTGATTAATTTTTTTTTAGAAATTTTGATAAAAGTACATTTTTTCTCTTTTATCAAAATACTATTTTCAACAAGAACGGTTGGTGACACATCTGGAAAGTTGCAGAAGTCTCATGGTTTGAAGATTAAGCACCATTATACGTTGATTTTGTTTAAGCCGACAAATAAAGAATTGATTATCAATTTTATACCTCGTCAATGATTGCTCAAATGCAATTATCACAACAAGGTTTTTATGAGCTAAATAATTTGCTTACTCTTTCACCCAATCCGGAAAATATTGTTTCATCAATGCTTTAAATTCGGGCAACTTTCGGATACTATCGAAGTCTGGGTCCTTTAAAATCCAATCATAATTATTATATCCATTTTTCAGCGATTGTTCAAGTGTAGTAAGTGCTTTTGCGGATTGCCCTGTAAGGCTATATATACAGGCAATGTTATATTGAAGATTAGCATCATTTGGATATGATTTAATCGCATTTTGAATGGTTTGCTCCATTGCTTCTAAAGTGCCTAGTGAGAATTGAGCATGAATAACCATGTAAGCAGTGTTTAAATCTCCTGGATTAGGATAATGCTCGACAATAGAACGAAATAATGCTTGCGCTTCCTTTTCTTTGCCTAATTGGTGGTAAATTGTGGCTAAGACAAACTCAATTGGGTAAATCATACCTACATCATCATAAAACGGGTCTAATTCGGTGACTTTTTTAAAAGCTATGGCAGCCTCTTTTAATTTATTTTGAGACCAATAGATATCCCCTAATATTGAATAAGCCCAGCTAAGGGTTGAATCTAATGCAATTACCTGTAGGCAAACTGCTTCTGCTTTTTCGGGTTGATTTAAGTTCGATAAATAAAAATAGGCTAATCTGGTAGCCGGATCACGCCATAAAGGCTTTAAAGCCACCGCCTTTTTTAAAACGGTTTCCGCCTCCGCATATCTTTTGGTGGAAATATATAACCAAGATAAATATACATATCCTCCGGCATCTTGTTGTTTTGTCAATTCGACAAATTTCAATAAGTATTGCTCTGCCTCCTCGTTGCGATTGAAACGCATGAGTATAGCGCCCGCATACATATAATATAAAGCGGGTGCCTGCTCTCTTTTTGCTTGAATAACTGCTAAAACCTTTTCTAAATACTTTTGCTTGTAAAATTCATTTTCTCCGTCGCTTATATATTCAAAGCTTAAACCTTCATAAAATGGAATAAAAGTGGAGTCAATGGTCAAGCCTTTTTTTAGTTGGTCTTTAGCTGCTAACTCTTCCGTGGTTGAGGTGGCTAAAATCGCTCCTAACTTTCCAACCATATATAAAGCAGCCACCCAATTGGGCGATAATTCCAACGCTTTTTGACTATATTGGTAAGATTTTTTATAATCGGAAACAGTAACCCAACTAGAAAGCGCCAAATCATAATACACATAAGCGGCTTCTGGATCGTATTTTAAAGCTTCTTCGCATTTTGCGATAAATAAACGGTTAAGCGAATCGGCTCGGATATGAGGGTATTTATCAGTGCGATAAGATTTGGCTTCAAAATAAGCTTGTTTGGCTTTGAGTTGTTTGTACATATAATGTCGCTCGCCCAATATCTCTATAGCTCTTGCCAGGTATGCCGGTATGTAGTCATAAGAAAATCCCCCAGCGTATATGTCACTCCATATCACTGCGTCGTTCTTCATCAAAGCATTAAGTATTTCCTGCGATTCATTTTGTAGCGCAGCAGCGAAGTTTCTTTTGAGCAAGCCATGCACTGATCGAATCTTCGGTTCTGCTATCAATTTCCTAAAATAATCATCAGCCGATGTACCTTTGGGTTCTAATAAATTTCCAATTTCCAAAGCCGCTGCGAACAAGCGATATTGCTCTCGAATGCTGGTGTCTGCATTGGACAGCAAGGCTTCTTCGATATTTCTGCTCGCCAATTGGTCAAAGGAGGGGCGCTCTTTGTCTTTTTGCAATTTGAAGGCTTCTAACCAATTTTTATCTACGAAAGCCAATTCTTCCCCTTTATTGCCTGTGCTCATCGGGATTTGACTCTGCGGCGCAGTTTCTCTGGGTACTCGATCTTCCAAATAACGTTCCAATTCCAGTACACTCACTGCTCTATCGTTATCCAAATCTGCCAATCCGTACAAGCCATCCACCAAATTATAAGAAAAACAGCCCCGGCCGCCGCCCCATTGCGCGCCTTCCAGCGAGAATTCATTAGGTTGGCAAGACAAAATCTTGATTTCATTCGCAAATTGCTTGGTCAATGCCGCAGTTGTTGCCTGCGCACCACCTGTATCGCTACCTGCCAACTTCCCCGAACGACACGCATCGGAGATAAAAATGACTTGAACGCCAATTTCAGAAAGCGAAGTGATAATATCTTGTAAATTCTGCACCGACAATGTGCCGCCCGCCATGTACGCTGCTGGAGGGGAATCGTAAGCCAGTAAATAGCCACGCTGAAATTTGGTAACGCGCTCCACATCGCCATGCCCGGAGAAATAGATAATGGCTTTGTCCCCAGCTTTGCTTTCGGCGATCAACCAGTCGAATTGGGCAATGATATCACCTGCTTTGGCTTGTTCATTGATGAGCATGCGGATGTACTGATCTTCGAGTCTGCCGCCTTTATCCGATTGTAAGTAAGCGACGAATGCTTCTGCGTCTTTATGCGCATAGCGCAAATCAGGAATATGTTCGTCCTGATAATCGGAAATGCCAATAACGACGGCGCGGGTGGTACCTTCGGCTGAGCCGAAAGTTTGGGCATTTAAATAGAAAAGGCAAGTAAATAAACCCAATACCAAAAGTAAGATGTTTTTCATAAGTGTTTGATGGTTAGCTGGATATAAAGATACTTTATTTTTTAGCATACCGAAAATATATTCCCGTTAAATCAGCACCTGTTTTAGTCAAAAACTTGCTCCACTCGTTAATTTTTAATTAACAAAGGCTTTCCTTTGTGATTCTTATCCGATAGATGTTATCTTTGCAACTTAAAAGAGCGCTGAAAACAAATGCAATCTACTGAAATACAAGTCACTGTGCAAACGGCACTCGACCTGGGGCTGACGCAGGAAGAATTCGAGCGGATCGTCGAGGTTATAGGGCGCACACCCAATTTTACGGAATTGAGCGTGTTCTCGGTAATGTGGTCGGAGCATTGTTCTTATAAAAATTCGATTCTTTGGCTCAAAACGCTTCCACGCACTGGTAGTCGGCTATTGGTGGGCGCGGGCGAAGAAAATGCTGGTTTGGTGGACATTGGTGGTGGTTTGGGCTGCGCTTTCAAGATTGAATCCCATAATCATCCATCGGCCATTGAGCCTTATCAAGGCGCGGCCACTGGGGTTGGCGGTATTCACCGCGACATTTTCACGATGGGCGCTCGACCAATTGCTTCTTTGAATTCGCTTCGTTTTGGCAATTTGGATTCTCCACATACCAGGCACCTCATTCGAGGTGTTGTGCAAGGCATCGGCGACTACGGCAATTGCTTCGGTGTGCCGACTATTGGTGGAGAAGTCTATTTCCATGATTGCTACAATCAAAATATTTTGGTCAACGCCATGTCAGTGGGCATCGTCAAAGCCAAAGAAACAGTATCTGCGATTGCAACAGGTGAAGGGAACCCAGTGTTTATTGTTGGTTCGGCTACTGGTAAAGACGGGATTCACGGCGCAACTTTCGCTTCCGCGGATTTGACAGAAGATTCGGCGGAAGACCTTCCGGCGGTACAGGTGGGTGACCCTTTTCAGGAAAAATTGTTATTGGAAGCGACTTTGGAAGCGATTCAAACCGGCGCTATCATTGGAATGCAGGACATGGGCGCGGCAGGCATCACTTGTTCTACTTCCGAAATGTCAGCCAAGGGTAAAAGCGGTATGCGCATTGACCTAAGCAAAGTACCGACCCGCCAAAGCACAATGAAAGCCTGGGAAATTCTACTTTCTGAGAGCCAGGAGCGAATGCTAATTGTAGGCAAAAAAGGACAAGAAGATAAACTTTTTGAAGTATTCGATAAATGGGATTTGGAATGTGCGATCATTGGTGAAGTAACGAATACCGGGCGTTTAGAATATTATTTTGAAGGCGAATTAGTAGCGGATGTCCCAGCAGAAGCATTGGTGCTGGGCGGCGGCGCACCAGTGTATAAACGCGATTTTCAAAAGCCAGGATATATTGATAAAGCGGCCCAATTCAAACCAAATGCAATCAACTCTCCCAAAGATTATATCGCTACCGCCAAAAAAATATTCACTTCTCCCAATATTGTATCAAAACGCTGGATTTATGAGCAGTACGACTCGATGGTACGTACCAATACCATGACCACCAACCAGCCTTCAGATGCTGCCATCGTGCGTGTAAAAGACACCAAAAAAGCTTTGGCAGTAACAACTGATTGCAATCCGATGTACGTACACGCCGATCCCTACGTTGGTACGATGATCGCAGTCGCGGAAGCGGCACGAAATATTGTTTGCTCTGGCGGCTTGCCCGTAGCTATTACTAATTGTCTGAATTTCGGAAACCCTTATAATCCAGAGGTTTATTGGCAGTTTGTACAAGCAATCAAAGGCATGGGTGAGGCCTGCAAGCGATTCGATACGCCGGTGACGGGCGGAAATGTCAGTTTCTACAATCAATCGGTTTTTAAAGATAAAACGGAGCCGGTCTATCCTACTCCCACCATTGGAATGTTAGGAATATTAGAAGATGCGGATAAGCGTATGACGCTGGATTTCAAAGGAATCCGACATCAAATTTATATGATCGGTACGCCGCACAACGATATTGCTTGCTCGGAGTATTTGCGCATTATACATGGTGTTCAGTTATCACCCCCACCCTATTTCGATTTGGATGAAGAATTCCATATTCAATTGAATATCAAAGCATTGATAAAGGATGATATGATTGAATCGGCGCACGATATTTCGGAAGGAGGTCTTTTTACAGCCCTGATGGAAAGTGCGATGCCGCGTGGCTTAGGCTTTGATATTGAGACAGATACAAATTTCAGAAAAGACGCTTATTTATTCGGCGAAAGCCAAAGCCGCATTGTTGTATCGGTAGCCTTGGATATGGAAGATGATTTGGTAAACTATCTCAATTCGCATAATGTTCCTTTTACGAGGCTTGGCGAAGTGACGGGTGGAGAGATTATCATTGATGGTGAAGATTTTGGCAATATTACTAATTGGAAAGTGACCTATGATAATTTCTTATTTGATAAAATGGAAGCGTAAGGCATTAATCATTTACTATTTTTTATTGATTATTTATATTTTTAAAAATAGCATTATATCTAAATATAAATCCTATTTGAACATGAAAAATACGTTCACACTGTTTATCATTTTAATGCTGGCCATTACAAGTTGGCAATGCACCAAATCAGGTACGACCATCGAAGGTAAAATTTCTAATGCCCAGAATTTACAAGCATTTGTTGACCATGTGGTATTGGGCAAAGCAAGTAATATCATTGGCAAAACGACCGTTGACAATGCCGGAAATTTTTCAATTAATTTCCCGGAAGGATTGCAGGAAGGCGTTTATAATCTTCGCATTGGCGCGCAACGCATGAATTTGATTCTGAATGGAGAAGAAAAAGTTGTTAGCATCGAAGGTGATCTCAACCGTTTTCAGAATTATGATGTAAAAGTAAATGGTTCTGATGATTCTCAAGCGTTTGTTAATATTGTTAATAATATTGTAACACGGCGTTATAGCGTTGATGATATTCGAAATGTGGTGGATTCTGCCTCCAATCCTTATTTAGGTGCTTTTGTAGCTTATATTTCTTTAAGCGGCAATCCTAATTTTCTAGATATTCAAAAAACGGCGCTCAATAAATTAAATGAAACTCGTCCGGGTTCTGAATTTGGAGCAGGATACGCTAATTTTCTTAGCTCTTTGGAATCTCAGTTTATGGCGCAACAATCGGCTGAATTGATTCAAGTTGGACAACCAGCACCCGATATCAAGCTTCAAAGCCCCAACGGCAAAACCTATGCTCTATCAGATTTGAAAGGCAAAGTAGTACTGTTAGACTTTTGGGCGAGCTGGTGCGGGCCCTGCCGTCGGGAAAACCCGAATGTAGTAAAAGTGTATAATAAATATAATAGTAAAGGTTTCGAGATATTTAGTGTATCGCTGGATGGTGTGGATTCACAAACCGCGCAGCGTTATGCTTCAACTGGGCAGGATATCAAGGGGGTAATTGAAAATAGTAAACAGCGCTGGGTTCAGGCAATCGAGCAGGATGGGTTGATTTGGCCATATCATGTAAGCGACTTAAAGAAATGGGAAGCTGCTCCGGCAGCGTTGTATGGCGTGCATTCGATTCCACGTACTTTTTTGATTGACAGAGAAGGAAATATTGCTGCTATCAACCTGCGTGGCGCGGCAGCTATTGAAGCCGAGTTATTGAAACATTTATGATATTCATAATGTGTGGCGCATTAGCCTCTCTCCGAATGGGCGTAAAATGTGCCACACATTCTCCTTTTTATTTACTCAAAATATTATCATTTACAAATTTTATTTCATCTTCATTAACCGAATGTCCCATACCGGGGTAAATTTTCGCCGTTACCGCTGCGTTCATTTCTTGTAAAATTGCTTTGCTTTCATGTACACGCTTGAGCGGAATATGTGGATCCACATCGCTGCAACCAATAAAAATAGGCGTTTGCTGAAAATCTTTTTGATAATTATTGCTATTGATTTCCCGCCCAATCAATCCGCCGCTAAAAGCAATAACACCGCCTAATTTCTGCGCATTTCGAGCCGCAAATTCTAGGGTTAAACAAGCTCCCTGCGAAAATCCTGCCAAGTAAATGTTTTCAGGAGCAATTCCTGCTTTTATAATATCGTCGAAAATATTATTTACGACTTCCAATGCCGATGAAAGCCAGGGTTCATTGGCCTCCTGCGGCATCATAAAACTATAAGGATACCAGGTATTATTCGTCGCCTGTGGCGCAAGCAATGTAAAATCATTTACTTGTAAATAATTTGCTAAAGAAAGAATATCATCAGCGCTTCCACCTCGTCCATGCAGTAAAATTAAGGCTTTTGAAGCATCTGATAATAGTTTACCTTTTATAATAACTTGCTTTGTGTGCATCATTTTATTATATAAAATCTTTTGCATTAATTTCAATCGGCAATAATCCTGCTTCGATCATCGGTCGATTCGGTTCTTCCCAGGGCGGCAATTTCAAGCCAGTGCCCAGATTTTCCTTGGTCTCATCGAATAAAAATCCCGGCGGATTGGTCGCTACTTCAAACAAGACCCCACCCGGCTCCCGGAAATAAATCGAGTGGAAATATTGACGATCCAGAACTGGCGTTACATTCAAGCCCGTATTTGCAATTTTACTACGAATATCAAGTTGAGTAGTATCATTATCCGTAGCAAAGGCAAGATGATGCACTGTGCCACCACCACCGAGTCCGCGCTGACCGCCCGGAATCAAAAGCAAATCCACAAAATCGCCCGGTTTGCCGCTCGCTGAAAAACGCAGCCGATTATCAGAAGTGCCCCATTGCTCGTGCTGCATGGTTTCTGTTAATAATTTGGCAGTTTGTTCTTGATTATTTTCAGATAAAGTAACGCCGTAAAACCCCCTAACCGAATGATCTTCAGGGATTTGTCCATAAGTAAATGGCGGGCGCTCATCTTTATCGGTGGCGACCAATTCCAGCGTTAATCCATCAAAATCTTCAAAAGTGATAAATTCTTCGTCAAAACGAGTCTGCGGTTGGTTCGGGTTCAGTCCAAATTTTTGGAGTCGATCTACCCAGTAACCCAATGAATTCGCTGGTACGGAAAAAGAAGTAACCGTCAATTGCCCAACGCCTTTGCGACCGCGCTGAATGCCGGAATAAGGGAAAAAAGTCATAATCGTGCCGGGAGCCCCAATTTCATTGCCATAATAAAAATGGTACACGTCAGGCGCGTCAAAATTGATGGTCTTTTTTACCAGCCGCAATCCCAGGATGCCGGCGTAGAAATCCACATTTTTTTGTGGGTCATCCGCCAGTGCCGTGACGTGGTGTATGCCGTTGATGAGTTTGTTTGCCATGATAAGTTGGATTTTTTAATTCAATGTTTAAACATTAAACATATTAACACCCGATTTGGTTCGCAAAAACCACTACATTTGTAGCAAAAAAATGCGCCGCCTGATTTGCCTTTGTTTTCTCTTCGCTTGTGCCTGTCTCGCTTTCGCACAAAACAAAAATCCAAAAAAAATTCACTTGCCGCAAAACCTATTAGAAACCTCGGGTTTGTATTATGCCGGCCCAGATAGTCTGTGGTGGCATAACGACAGTGGCGATCAGCCCCGATTGGTGCTAACCGACCAAAAGGGAAACATAAAAAAAGAAATGATATTGCCCGTGACGAACAGAGATTGGGAAGATATTACGCATGATAATTTTGGAAATATTTATATTGGTGATTTTGGCAATAATTCAAATGCACGCAGGGATTTATGTATTTACATTTTTAATTCTATTAATGAAACTTTGGATTCAATATTATTTACTTACCCCGATCAACGAGCATTTCCGCCACCCGCAGCATCGTGTAATTTTGATATGGAAGGATTTTTTTGGCATAATGATTCTTTACATCTTTTTTCAAAAAATCGATTAATAAGTGGGAATTATTATACAAAACATTATATACTACCAGCTCAAGCAGGCGTATTTATTGCTGAAGCGCGCGATAGCATTTATTTAAAGAAGTGTGTAGTAACCGCCGCTGCTATTAGTCCAGACGGGCAACGGGTAGCTTTATTATCTTATTTTTTTCGTAAAATCCTTGGATTCATTCCTAAAACACGCACCACTATTTGGTCATTCAGCGATTTTTCAAATACTGATTTTTTCAAGGGTAATTTGCAAAAGCAAAAAGTAAAAAAATGCCTCGTGCCGACGCAATTTGAAGCATTAGATTTTATTGATAATCAATCGGTTTATGTGGCATCTGAGCGAACGCCTTTGTATAAGCAAAAAGCAAAACTTGTAAAATTGAAGCCTTCCCGAAAAATGATATTTCCCTGAAAGCCGAGAGCAACGCCCAGTGGTTGTCCCAGACGTTGCCTCAGCATACTCGGTAATATCAGGTAGATGTTACCGGAGTCCCTCTTGTATAAACTGTTCTTGCAGAGGGCTCAAAGCTTAATAAAAATTGTTCATGGGATTGTAATCGTTACCCGTGTGTAGTTTCCTGTATGTTATCTGCTCCTAATTTGTTGCTTATCTTCCAAAATAAACTTGCAACGAGATGCCAAGCCGCGTGTAGGTATCGCCGTCCAAAAAATTGACCGTAAACAAAGGCTCCAAAGCCACATTGTCATTCAAAAATGCCGCGTAGCCAAGCCCCAGCAGAAAATCAAAATTATTTTCTTTTTCGGCGTCTTTGATATGCGTAAACTGAACGCCGCCATGCCCAAACAAACCAAAATTGGTGTAGTAACGAGCGAAAGGCCCAATATAAAATTGGTCAAATTTACTGATAGAAGAGTAGGTCAGGGATATGCCAAAGGCGGCATTGTCGGTAAAAAAGTAACCAAGCGAGGGGTTGACAGTGAATACTTCATTGCCTTTCTGAGAAGTGAATTCGAGGCTTCCGCCTGCCATAATCACCCCTTTGTCAATCAATTGCGCATTAGCGCTTCCGGTAATGCAACACATTACCAAGAGTGTAAATATTGCTCTCCTCATGTGAACCAGGATTTAGGATTAAAAATTTGTTTCTCTTATGACGGAACATTTCCTATTTGGTCACATAAGTCCGATAAAAAATATTATTTTTTTGACAATTTATCGTCGCCCGTTCTTATAATCGAAACGAAAACCAAGGCGAGCACCCATATAAAGCTGTGTGATCGGGCTTTCTTGTTCAAAAGTCCAGGAAGCTTTTGCTTCCTCCAGGCTACTCCAATTCGCTTTCGGAAAATAGCGCACTCCAAGCATTGGTGTAAACGTGACCAGATCGGTAATGCCTATATCAAATCCAATACCAGCGCCCAAACTCAATGCCCAATCATTCGCGCTGCTCTCCACGCCTTCGGTAGTGACTGCATTTTGTAGCATCGTAATCCCAGACGACAATTGCACAAAAAAACCTTTTTTAGCGAAATTACCTTGCTTCGACCAGGTCGGGCAATCGCAATCGCCCATAAAATCAAATAAATAAAAATTGATATTAAAAAAGAGGCTGTAAAACTTTATATCCAATTCGCTGCCGTCCTGCGCTGTCAAGGCTTGTGGCAATATTACATTCAACTCCGGCAAGAATTCTACCCGATAATTTTTCAGGCGAAACCAATAATCCACGCCCAGCGAAAGTCCATCGCCCAGTATTTCCTGGCTCGTTTGATCCGGATAAACGATTTTCCAATCCTTAGCATCATGCACGCGGTAGCTACCGCTGATGCCAAATTGCGCGAAGATAGATTGCGATAATAACAGGAGTCCAGCTATACACCATGCTTGTTTCATACTAAAATTTTATATAAGATAACGGCGAAGTAGGGCGCTTCGGTATAAAAATAGCGCCGAGTATTGTTAGAAAACACAGAAAAAACTAAATTTGAAATTGATAGATAACGAATATACCTGCACTTCGGGCTGAATAAGTAAAAGACGAAGTACGGTAGTACAATAGTTGGCAGCAATTATAATAAAAAAAGAAGGATTCAAAAAAAAGGGAAAAAATAATCCAAGAATTATTAATAAAGAGTAAGTATAATTTAATAAAAGAAGCCAGAAAACCGAAAAATAGAAAAAAATATTGCAATAAATAAAAAAATGAAAACTGCCACCAACAAGGTATGGTCGCCTATGCCGCTCGGAACGAGAGTCACAGCGTCCATACGGGAACGTTAGCAACAATCAATCAATCAAGTTAAATAATCATCAATTGATATGACCATAAAGATTAATTTTAAATATGATGTGTTTATCAGCTACGCTACTGAAGATAAGGATACAGCAATAAGATTAGCTGATGCATTAACTAATTCAGGTATAAATGTCTGGTTTGACAGACAAATATTAGAAGTAGGAGATAAATGGAAAAAAGAGATCAGGGAAAAATTAAATGAAAGTAAATATTTTTTCTCTTTATTGTCTAAGACCTCTATGACAAAACAAAGTTTTGTGAGGGATGAAATTATAGAAGCTATTAAAATACAAAATCAAAATTGGAGTAGAAAATTTTTTATACCAATTCGAATAGAGCCTTGCGAAATCCTATTCTCTGACTTAAAAGATATACATACAATTAATCTATTCGAGAATTGGGATTCAGGTTTTCAAAGATTAATAAGATTATTACTCACAAAAGAAAAGGTATTAACATCTGATACAAAAATTATCGGTTTTGATTTGGGTCATGGAGAAACTTCTATTTCCAAAGCATATGCACTTGGAGATGATCCTCCAGAGGCTCTAGAAATATTAAATGGAAAAAAAAGTATAATTACTGCTGTCGGCATAAATAATGATAAAGGAATAATTATTGGCGAAGATGCTTATGTTTACAAAGGAAACGGACAAGCGAATATACTATTTAAAAGCTATGAAATTGAAAAGCAAGAAGTAAAAGAACCTATTAAATTGTTTGTAAGCAAATGTATGAGTCAATTAACAGAAAATAAATTAATAGACATTGAAGATGAAAATACCATTTTCTACGTTGGATGTCCATCCGGATGGACACTTGCGCAAAGACAAAATTATCAGAATTTATTAGTAGAAACTGGTTTGAAAAATGTTATAATTGTACCAGAGTCTAGAGCTGCCTTTGTGTATGTAAAAGAAATGGATAAATCGTTAAATAATTTAAAAGCGTTTGAAGAGGCAGTATTGATAATTGATATAGGTTCGTCAACTATTGATTTGACTCTTGTAAGGAATTTAAACGAAATTCCTTTAGATTTTGGGCATAACAAACTTGGACTAGGGGCAATTGATTTACTTATATTTGAGAAAACCTTAAATAACTACTCAAGCCAAGAAAAAGAACAGATTTTATCCCTTTTTTCAGAAAATCCTATCTTAAAAGAGCAGTGTTTACTGGATTGCAGATATGCTAAAGAGAATTTTTTTTCAAGAACCAATCAAGATTACTGGAAAAATAATCCCTGTGAGGTATCTAGAAGGTTATCTGGCAAATTATTTTGGATTATAGAAATTTTTCAAGATGACATGGAAGAAATTCTACTTAGTCCTATTGAGGTCTTGAAAGGTAAATCTTGGGTTGAAGAATTTTCTCAATTAATTCACTGTTATAAACTGACAGAGAATTATATTAACCCAGAGCTTATTATATTAACAGGAGGAGGAGCTAAAATACCGTTGATAAAGCAAATTATTAGTGATTCTTTCCCTTCTTCATCAATTCATTCAAGTTCAAACCCGGATTTAGCTATTTCCTTAGGATTAGCCCATGTGGGAAAGATAGATTTTAGAGTCAAATCTTTTAAAGAAGAAGTCGAGGTATTTGTTGAGTCACAGAGGCTTTATGATTTATTTGAAAAGAGTTTATCGAAATTAGTAGATACACTAACGGAAGATATAACTAGCTCTGTTATTCAAATTTCAGTTGACAACCTTAATAAATGGAGAAATGGGATATTGAAAACATTTGAGGATATAGAAGCTAGAATGAATAATGATGTCAAAGAAAAAATGAATTCTCAGTATTTGGAAAACCAAATTAAGTTACAAATCGATAATTGGATGATCGAAATAAATTCTCAGGTTGAGGAGATGGCTAACTCATTATGCGAAAAGTATAAAATCGAAAAGGGCAAAATTACTTTGATGGCTGCGGATAATAACTTTGATGCTTTAAACATCTATTTAGACCATGGAAAAATTTTAGAATCAAAATACAATCAGTTTGAATCTATGGCTCCAGATGTTGTAATTGGCGCAATAATTGCAGCTATAGTGGGGGTAGGACTGGTTGTGCTTGGTCCAATTGCAGCAGTGGTTAGTATTGCAGCGGGTGTATTAAATTTGTTTGGAGATAGTATTAGTACTTCCACTTCTAAAAAACTTGGAAAGTTAAGGGATAATATCCCTGTTTGGATGAGAAAGACTGCAATATCAGAATCAAAAATAAAGGAATTAGTTCAAAGTAATAAAGGAGAAATCGAAAATAAGATTAGAGAATCAATATCAAATGGGCTACTAAATCCAGAAAAGCTAAAACAAACTCTAGCACCTTTGAAAATTACTTTATATAAATCTGCTGAAAGAGCAAGCATACTTATATCGTGAAATAAAAATTATTTTTAGGTCACTATTGCTAACAAAGGCTTGCTGTCCATGCCGCCGAACAGCCAGCCCACAAACCCAACACACGGCGGCACGGCAGCAAGCCAACCGTTAGCTATAAAATCAAGAAAGATAACATGATAAGAACTTACCAAGAATATGATATGGATGAAATAATAGATATTTGGTTTAAAGCTTCTCAATTAGCTCACCCATTTTTGGATGTAGCTTTTCTTAATAAAGAGAAAATTAAAATCAAAGAAGTTTATATGCCCAACACCCTTACCTGGGTCTATTCAAGTGAAAATGGTCTGGATGGATTTATTTCTATGATAGGAAATGAAGTGGGTGCTATTTTCGTGAGACCCGAAAAACACGGACAAGGAATCGGCAAAGCATTAATGGATTATGTACATTCATTTCATAATGAATTAGAAGTGGAGGTTTTTGAGAAGAATATGATAGGGCGAGC
>JANRME010000006.1:0-3263 GCA_033761835.1 Saprospiraceae bacterium | reverse complement strand
TTATGATGTTGCTTTCTGCGTTGATGACTTCCGTGGCGATCGTGCGCGAAAAGGAAATGGGTACGATGGAAATCTTGCTGGTGTCGCCGATGAAACCGCTCTTGGTGGTATTAACAAAAGCGATCCCGTATTTAGTATTATCCTTTGTGAATGTAATAATTATTTTGGTATTAAGTGTTTTTGTTTTGGAAATGCCGATCAATGGTAGCCTGATATTATTATTGCTGGAATGCTTATTATTTATTCTGACCTCCTTATCGCTGGGTTTATTGATTTCTTCAGCCACCAATTCACAACAAATCGCCATGTTTATTTCATTGGTGGGTTTGATGTTGCCAACGATTATATTCAGCGGCTTTTTATTTCCGATTGAAAATATGCCGATTCCATTACAAGTCATTTCCAATATCATTCCGGCGAAGTGGTTTTATATTATTGTCAAATCAGTGATGATCAAAGGCCTGGGCATTGCGGTGATTTGGAAAGAAACGCTGATTCTCCTGGGGATGACGGTTTTTCTGATGGGAATTAGCACAGCAAGATTCAAAGTAAGATTAGAATAAAGTACGAGGTACGATTTACGAAGGACGATTTATAAAAAAATAACCCTGAAATAAAACCTCCTGTACAGATAAAAATATGCACTTACAAACACTTGAACACGATAGCACCAAAACACAATAAAAAAAATGAGAACATTAAGATTCCTTCTCCAAAAAGAATTTCGTCAAATCTTCCGCGACCCGGCGATCCTGCGCATTATGTTTATGATGCCCATTGTGCAATTGATTCTATTGCCATTTGCCGCAGATTATGAGATAAAAAATATCAATCTGAGCGTCATTGACAACGATCACTCCAGCTATTCGCAAAAGCTAATTGAAAAAATGACCGCGTCGGGCTATTTTCGGCTCACGGATTATGCTTCTTCATATCCGCAAGCCTTGGAAGCAGTAGAGCGCGATGTGGCAGATATTGTGCTGACTATTCCGCCCGATTTTGAAAAGGATTTGGTGCGACATAACGAGGCAAAAGTCATGCTGGCCGCTAATGCAATCAACGGTGTAAAGGCAGGATTAGGAACATCTTATAGCCTACAAATCATCAATGACTTTAATCGGGAGGTGCGCGAGGATTGGATTTTATTGCCCAAGTTTAATGAAATGCCACTCATCGAAATTGTAACTTCCAATTGGTACAATCCGCATATCGATTACCATTTATTTATGGTGCCGGGCATTCTCGCCATTTTGGTGACGATGGTCGGAAGTTTTCTGGCGGCGATGAATATTGTGCGGGAGAAAGAAGTTGGCACGATCGAACAAATGAACGTAACGCCCGTGCATAAATACCAATTTCTTTTGGGTAAATTAATTCCGTTTTGGGTACTGGGTTTAATGACGTTGGCAATAGGCTTTATCGTAGCCTGGGTAGTGTTTGGGATTGTGCCAGTTGGTAATTATCTCACTATTTTTGGTTTCGCAGCGGTGTACTTATTGGCGGTATTGGGCATTGGTTTGCTCGTTTCTACGTACTCCGACACGCAGCAACAGGCAACTTTAATGGCATTTTTCTTTATGATGATTTTTATTTTGCTGAGCGGATTATATACCCCTGTAGAAAGTATGCCGCGCTGGGCGCAAATCATTTCCTGGCTCAATCCGGTCACGCATTTTGTCACGGTTGTAAGGGCGGTGGTGATTAAAGGAAGCACAATGATGGATGTATTGCCACAATTATTTACGGTATTAGGATTTGCCTTGTTTTATAATACCTGGGCGATTGCAAATTATAGAAAGACGGCATAAAATAGTTGAAAGGTGGAAGGGTTGATAAGTTGATAAAGGCGAAATAAAATACTTGGAAAGCACTTCTCAATATTGCGAAAGCCAATTTCAACCTCATAAACGTTGTTCGCAAAATTGAAATCGTAGCACGCATTTTTCTTTTTTTGGTGGTAAAATGAGGAATATCAATGTTTGATGTGATGTTCCTCATTTTTTATTTACTCAAATAGGGCTAACTAACAGTCGTATTGAAATAATAAAAGGAATGGAATACAATAAAAAATAGAATTTGTATGAAAAAAATGCACTTCTTCTTTATGCTATTAGCGCTGATGATAAACAAGAATGCCCATGCAGTTATCATGCCAAATGATTCTTTATACCACACAGAAACCGCTTCTTTTAATCTTTCTCCGCAAACAGAAAAGCTTCCTTTTTTCAAAAGATTGATTTTTAAAGCAGGGCTAAAAAAAGTAAACAAACAGATTCAGGAAAAGAAACCAGTGAATGAAATTGGCTTGGTAGCTTTTATATTATTAATTGGCGGAGTATTACTTTTAGAGGTATGGCCAATTACTGGACTTGTATTTAGTTTAATAGCTTTAATTTTAACTTTAATAAGTTTGATCGCTAATCGAAAAAGAAATAACATATTTGGCATCCTCACCTTGATTTTATTTATCATTGGCTTATTAATAGCGCGCGCTGCTTTAAATCAACTTTGATGAAATCTATACAACAAAGAAGAAATTTTATTGTACAAACTATATTTGAAGCTGTTTTTTATTGCACACTGCATTTGCAAAGTTAAAATCGCCGTCCGCAAAGTTGCGCGGCCCTCCGGAAAAGTTGCGAGCATCGTCCGCAAAGTTGAAATTGCTGTCCGCAAAGTTGCGCGACCCTCCAGAAAAGTTGCGAGCGTCGTCCGCAATATTGAAATCGTTGTTCGCAAAGTTGCGGGACCCTCCAGAAAAGTTGCGGGCGTTGTCCGCAAAGTTAAAATCGTCGTCCGCAAAGTTGCGAGACCCTCCAGAAAAGTTGCGGGCGTCGTCCGCAATATTGAAATCACCGTCCGCAAAGTTGCGCGACCCTCCCGCAATATTAAAAAGGACAATTATGAACTTGTTTTTTTGATTTGTAATAAGAAATATGCCAAATGCAACTATTACATCTGTTATCATAAATAGGCGCTTCTGATAAAAAAAATCGCATCCATATTTTATAATTTAATTTTCTGTATTATTTTTACGGTACTTCCGATAAAATTCCACACAAACAGCGCTTCTCCTAAAGGAAAGGATACGACTATCCTTAGAATTCAGCATTATTATTTATTTACTAACTGAGATTACGCATTAGAAAAATTAGGAAAAAAAAGTTCTTTGACAGTTACGACCTTTGAGGGATGAAATTTCCAGCTACTTTCGAGTTGTATGTGGACTATTTGATAGCCAACCAGGGCAGGGTAAGTGCCGT
>JANRME010000005.1:0-6087 GCA_033761835.1 Saprospiraceae bacterium | reverse complement strand
ACATCAGATAACCATAAAATCGCTCAGAGAACGAAAGGCTAAGCTTTTTAGCATCTTTCGACTTGGACTTGATTTTATCAAACATAAACTGCTCAACTTTTTGAGCTTATTTTTTGAAATTGGACTTTTGTCCTGTACTTAGAATTTAAATGTAAAAACTATTCTACTTTCTCAAACTTTATATTCTTTATCAATCCCGCTTTCAAAACCATCCCGCTTATCGCTTTGCGCTTGCCCTCGCGTAGGAATATTATATCATAAAAACCACTTTTTACAAAATCATTGAGTAATATTTTAGATTCATATCCTGCCTGAATATAAATTTCATTGCGTTCTAATATAATATTATAATAAGCATTGAGTTCTTCGCTATAATATTTTCCGGGGAGTTCTTGCAGGTCTTGCGCAGTATAGGTGGGCGTGGTTATGGGCGTTTCTGGCACGGAATCATTGGTGTCGGGTGTTGGCGCTGCCAATTGATCTGCGAGCAGTATGTCGGCGATGGCTTCGGCTTTGCCGGTGGGCGCGAATTGCGCGACATTTCCCAATAAAATAATCGAAAATATTTGCTTAGGGAAGCGTACATAATAGGCACGATAGCCCGCCAGCGAACCCGTATGCCCGTAGGTTGGCAAACCGCGATATGTACCCGGGCTTAAGGCAAAAGCATAGCCGCAAGACGCACCATTATTGAATTTTCCTTCGGTCAGCATGGTGTCAATCAGACTTTGTTGGGCTTTGCCGAGCTTGTTTTTATAAAAATTTTGATCCCATTTATATAAATCCTCTACGGTCGTATATAAACCGCCCGAACCCACCAGATCAAAGCGCATTAATAAAGAAGTAAATATTCCATTCGCACCGCGCTGATAACTAAATGCGCGATCGGGGATAATTTGATACGTATTATCATTAAAAAAAGAATGCGTCATGCCCAGGGGCTGGAAAATATGCTCATCGGCGTACTGGCGCAAGGTTTTGCCAGACACGCGCCCTATGATTTCTGCTAAAAGAAAATAGCCGGAATTGCTATACGCGTATTGCGTCCCCGGCTCAAAATTTAATTCTTTTTGCCGAAATATCATATCCAGTACCATTTGTTTTGGAATATGATCGAGATAATCCCTGCCGCTCAAACCCAGCAACGATAAGTAATCGCGCAAGCCACTGATATGATGCACCATCTGCCGGATCGTAATGATTGTATCATAATTATGTAATTCGGGAATATATTTCTTTACCTTATCATCCAATGAAAGTTTACCTTGTTCATGTAATAATAAAATGCACATCGCCACAAATTGCTTGGAAACAGAACCCGCATAAAAGACTGTTTCTGAGGAGATTGGCACGCCATGTTCCAAATCTGCCATGCCATAGCCTTTTTTGTAAAGAATTTGTCCATTCTTTATAATAGCGAGTGCGCCGCCCGGCGAATCCGTTCGATTCCATTCTGCGAATACGGCGTCGATTTGGCGCTGCTGCTCGTAAGGAATTTGTGCGAAATTATTTTGATAAATTATTGTAAATAGCAGGAATAATATAATAAAACGTATCATATTGTGCATTTTCTATATTTATTTTATTGTGCTAATTCTCCTGCATCGACAGTCATAGTTCTGCTGGATCGACCTCTGGTATCAAATACTTTCAATTTTATAATTCCATTTACTTGTACCGGATTTTTATATAAAGTTGAATTCATATTCGGTTCGCTGCCGTCCATTGTATAACGAATCTGAAAACCAGGGAACTCCGTATTCGCTTGTAATTGATTATTAATAATAATAGCGCCGGGAGGAGCGATTCTGTAATTCCAGGCACCAAAAAGATGATCCAATCGCGGCAGATCGCGCTGTCCGGCTGTGTTGAGAAAAACATTATAAGCCTTATCCAGCGAGGCTTTTCGTTGAGTAGGATCAGAAATTTGAGCCCAGGCAGGTTGCTGTGACCAGGCGCGTTCGGCTAAGCCCAGAAGCTTGGGCAACATCATATATTCCAGCGCTTCCTGCCCCCTGATCGTTTCGCTCCAAAGCTGTGCCTGTATGCCAAGAATATGTTGCAGTCCGGTCGCTGTCAAAAGTTCCAATTTCCCAGTATTGGCGGGGGGATTGAAGAAACTTTCAGAGGTGAAAAGATTCTCCGGCGTAAGCGCAAAGGGTTGACGATTGCCAACCAAACCGCCCCAGGTTAGTCCAGGCTCCTGAGCATCAGGATTATACGCAAGATCAAAATAAAGATTCGGTGTATTACAAACGATAACAGGAAAACCTGCATTTGCCATACGATGCGCCAAGCCGTCGCTATCCCAGGCGCTAATCCAGACGTAAGCTTGTAATTTTTTATCTGCAAATTCTGGATTTGGCACATAGCGATTGCCTTCTTTTTTTAATGCAATTTCTTCCCAACCCCCAGTATTCAAGCCTCTTTCGAGTAGCATTGCATTCACACGTCGCAAGAAATAATGTTGTAAATCTTCGATGGTTTTATACTGCGGATTTTTTGATTTAAAATCATTACATATAGGTGATTGTTCCCAAGAACCATTGGGTACTTCGTCGCCCCCGACATGAATGGTATGTAAAGTTACGCCCGCTTCTTTATACATTGCCTGCACTTCATTAATCACGGTTTCCCAGAAGCGATAAGGCGCTTCTTTACAGATGCACATTACATTATCTTTATAATTTTGAGCGGAATTATATTTAGAAGCGTCATCAGGATCATGTAATAAATAAGCCTCGGCTTCTTCTTTCTTGCCTTCTTTTATTAAACGATTATAACGTGCCTGCATCGCTTTGATCGCAGCACGACTGTGTCCTGGCGTATCAAATTCTAAAATTACTTCGATGTGCCGACTTTTTGCTTTTTGTAAAATTTCAATAAAATCGGCTTTTGTATAATATCCGGTGCCGTAAGAAACTTTTTCATCATCAAAAGGGCCAGAGCCATAAAAAGGATATAATTTATCTTCCTCGGTGCGCGTATGTCCGCGGCGAGCCCCTACCTGTGTGAGTTCCGGCAAAGTCGGAATTTCCAAACGCCAGCCTTCATCATTACCAACTAAAAGATTTAGTTTATTTATTTTATAAAAGCTTAATAAATCTAATATTTTTAATATCGAAGTTTTACTATGAAAATTGCGCGAAGCATCCAAATACAAACCCCGATAACCAAAGCGTGGCGCATCTTCGATTTGTACTTCGTTGATTGTCAAATTGTTTTGATTGCCTTTGAAAGCATCGGGCGGCAGCCATGATAATAAACTTTGAATGCCATAAAAAACGCCAGCTGCGTCCTTCCCTTCGATTATGATGCCATTGGCAGCATTAGCAGTGAGCGTATAGCCTTCTGCTTTTTCAATTTGTGGATTGATTTTTAATAGAATTCTTTCTTTAGCGGCGGAAGTATTATTAGTAGTGGTTTTTAATTTGCTACCCAAAATACTTTCTATTATATTTACTAAATAATCTACCTCATTTTTTAATTCATTTGTATAAGCAATCGCCCAGCTATTATTAATTATTAATGTTTGGCTGCCCGTTTTTATACTCACTGGCGAAGGAATAATTTTTGGAAACTGCCCGTCGGGTAGGGTAGTGGTAGCGGCATTTTGCTCGTAATACCATTGCGCGAGCGGTATAGCGTTGCCATTCACAGATATTTGATCTTCATTTGGCAGTGGCAAAATCGTAATATTTGAAAGCATTTCCGGCGCTTGCTCGCCACCATCCGCATTTTCAAATACGATATACATTCCTTTCGGCGCGAAAGAGATTTTGCGCAAACTTCCCTGATAAGGCACGCTAAAAGTGATGCTTTCACCCGGCGCTATGCTGTTGAAACGTTCGGTTGGGCGCATTTGATAATAATCGCCTGTAATATGTGTAATAATCGCTTGAGCGCTGCTATCAGCCATTGGCGAACCACCTAATTGATTAAAATAAATCGCCCAATTCTTACTGGGGAAGGTATCTTGACTTTGATTGGCGATGGTAAATTTTGCCTGAAAGCCAGGCGTAGCTTCATTGATGACAACTTCCCAAGTGACGGCAAGCTCCGCGCCTGTAGGGCGATTCAAGTCTGTTGTTTGCTCTTTTTTACAAGCGTTTAAAATCAATATAATGCTACAGAAAACAAGAATTCTTTGCATGGTTTAATTCGTTTTAGATGTATCGGCTGCTTTTTGTACAAAGAAAGCGAATATTTTTGTCAAGCGACAAAGGACTTAACCTTGAATTCACATGAAAAGCTTTATTTTCCGCAAAAAAAAACGCCATGACTCGATTCATAAGCCTTTTCATTCTTGCAATTCTTATTTCCTGCAATCCCAAAACGACTCAAACCGCCTTTGAACGCCAGGCAACCAGTATCCAAAATCCAGCAGCCAGCATCCAGACTATCGCTTTTGGCTCTTGCGATCGACAAGATGAACCCCAGGATTTCTGGACGGAAGTGATTGCTCATAATCCCGATCTTTGGATCTGGCTGGGCGATATTATCTACGCAGATACCGAGGATATGCAAGCGATGCAGCAAATGTATCAGCAGCAAAAGCAAAATCAATTCTATCAGCAATTGCATTCCAATACCCCTATCATCGGCGTATGGGACGATCACGATTATGGCGTAAACGATGGCGATAAAAATTATCCAAAACGCGTAGAAAGTAAAAATCTCCTGCTTGATTTCCTCGATGTGCCGCAGGACGCACCCGTGCGCACGCATGAAGGTTTGTACCAAAGTTTTACCTATGGTCTAAAAGGCAAGCGCATAAAGATCATTTTATTGGATGGACGTTATTTCCGCGATGAACTGCAAAAAGGAGAAGGCGATACCCGCCGTCGTTATTTGCCCAACGCCAATGGCGATATGCTCGGCGAAGCCCAGTGGCAATGGCTCGAACAAGAATTGACCAAGAGCGATGCCCAAATTCATATCATTGGTTCGGGTATTCAAGTCATTTCGGCGGAACATCCTTATGAAAAATGGGAAAACTTTCCTGCGGCGCGGCAACGTTTGTTCAATTTGTTGGCTAAAACGAAGCCGGCCCAAGCGATTCTGCTCAGTGGCGACCGCCATACCGCCGAGATTTCCAAAATAGACATCCCAGGATTGGGCTACCCTTTGTACGATATTACTTCCAGCGGCCTCACGCACGCCTATACCGGCGCAAACGCGAACGATGAGCCTAACCAATATCGGGTTGGCAGGAAATTGAATGCTAAAAATTATGCGCTGCTAAAGATTGACTGGAGTAGCAAAAAGCCAACCGTAAAAGCAGAGATAATAGAGATTGGGAAAGGCGTGTTTTTAGAGGAGGAGTTGAGATAATCAATTGAAAGCTCAGAAAGTCGAATTGAACTTTTTCTTGTTTATTAAGCGTTTTTATGTAAATTTCGCTTATGGAAAGCATTGTTATCACAGTCAAGGACAAATCCGAACTCCAATTTTTGGAATACTTGGCTAAAAAGATGGGTTTTGCGGCTTTTGAACTCTCAGAACAGGATAAGCGGCTACTTGCAAGGCGCAAACTTCTGGAAATCGCTCAGGATTTTCCAAGTATAGACATTTCAGAAGAAGAAATCCAGCAGGAAGTAGAAGCTGTAAGAGCTGCCAATTATGTCAACAAATCCCATTAAAATTGTTATTGATACCAATTTGTGGGTCAGTTTTATCCTGAACCAATTGAAATCTCCATTGCGACAATTGATGGATGATGAAAATATTGAAATAATTACTTCTCAGACATTATCCGATGAATTATTTGAAGTATTAAATCGCCCTAAATTCAAGAATAAAATCAAACCTGAAATTATTCTTACTTTTCAAGAATATTACCAACTCTTTACATTGCTCATTGAAGTTACTTCGGAAATCAGCGCTTGTCGTGATCCTAAAGATAATTACTTACTGGTCTTAGCAAAAGACGCTGCCGCTGATTACTTACTAACTGAGATTACGCATTAGAAAAATTAGGAAAAAAAAGTTCTTTGACAGTTACGACCTTTGAGGGATGAAATTTCCAGCTACTTTCGAGTTGTATGTGGACTATTTGATAGCCAACCAGGGCAGGGTAAGTGCCGT
>JANRME010000004.1:0-7265 GCA_033761835.1 Saprospiraceae bacterium | reverse complement strand
ATTTACTTTTTATCCGGGTTTGTCTTATGGTTTAAACTTCAAGCCGGCAGAGTTTGGTGATCGTTCTTTGGTCAGAACTCAAGAATTTTTATTTGCTTACGCGGGCATTCAGTATGCTCCTAATTTTAAATACAATGTGTTTTTGACGGGAGGGATTCCCCTGATTTTTGAAGTTGAAAGCTTTCAGCAGGAAATTGTGCGAGAGTCTTACTCTATTCTGTCTTTGGGAGTTAGGGCAGGATTTTGAAGGCGTTTAAGAAACGCCTTCAAAATCAATCCGGTTTTGCTCAATCATCGGTCAGCTTGCCGATATAGAATCAATTGTCTGCCAGTTTGCAAAGAAGTGAGAAACATGATATTAGGACGAGCTCTCCCGTCGGGACTGCACGCGCCGCCTATATTATAGTCCATTCCTTCAGGTAAGTTTTCAGGATTAATAAACTGTCCAACCAAGTCTTCTTTCCCAAGATTTTTGCTGGTTCGGTCAATTGTAATCCTAATAATATTTTTTTCCCTATCAATAATTCCGGATACCGGATTGTTATGATATAATTTAAATTGGGAATTTGGAGTACACCCAGCGGCCAATTCAACACTTCCTCTTGCTTCTCCGCTTCCCATAATCGGTAAGGTGGCAGGAACCAATGTAGAGTATTCGATGCGCTGGCCGTTTATGGTATCTGCCGATGGAACAAACCAGATACAATACTCTCGGTTATTAGGGCTAAACCAAGCATTCACCACGGCTGGAGGCGGAGCAATAGGGGGCGAAGGAATGATAATAAGTGGCGGAGTGGGTGTGACAAAAAAGGGATTATCAACAAAAAAAGAAGGATCAACCACTCTAGATGCCTCGCCAATAGGAATCAAATTACCACAATCGGGATCCTCTATAAAAAACTGGATATCTGTATCCGGTTCAGTAGGAATTTCAACGACTGCAGCCCCAAGTTCTTCTACAAAACGAGCTTCCAACTCGGTCGTAAAACTGGAACCTGTCTGTGTTTTGGAAGAAATAAATATTTTTCTCCCTTCTATGGCTTTTGCAGGTTGAGCTGTTATAGCTAATTCTGTCCCTTCTTCATAAGGCCCCGGGGGTACAAATACGTTGGATGTTTGTATTGTATCGCATTCTGGGTTGCAACTCTGAAAACCTAAAAGCAAACCAACGGAAAAAAACAGGGTAGCGATTTTCTTGATCATCAGGTCTTAGATTTAAAGTTTCACAAATAAAATTAAAGATTTTTTCTTAATTCAGACAAAACTCTATTGACATCTTTTTCGAGCCGACTCACATTGATCGCCCAATCTTCGTAAGCAAGCGTAGCAATTTTTTGAGCTTTTTTTGGTTTTTGATTAGCAAGCTCATTTGTAATGTCTCCTGTAACTTTAAGAATCTGATTGAAGTGAATACTCTTTAACAAATAGTCAAATATTTCTTCTGTTTTTTTCAGAAGCGCCTTGTCTTCCCAATAGTGTTTTACTCCCTCCAAATAGTCCAGATAATTATCGTTAAATTTTTCGTACTGCTCATCGTATTTATGGATACTCTTATTGTAATTCTCAAAATTCCTGCTATTGGAATAGGTTTCTATGTAAGGCAAGTGTTCCCTAAGGTCTTTAGCTGTGCGCACATATGATATTAGATTAGCAGAAATATCTTTGAAGTACTGATTTTTCTTATGATACTGCTCTTCCATTGCTGCTTCCACTTGAATAGAAAGTTCTGCGACCTTGTTTTCCAGGCTGGCGATTTGATCGTGTTGAGCATCTATTTGCTTTTTTTGCTCTTCGGTCAAATTTTTAAGATCGCTAATTTCACTTTCTAATTCTCTCTTCAGTGTTTCAAAATGCAGGATCGTATCTAACAGCGTATTACTGATTGCATTCAACTGTCGTTGCGTATATTCATTTTTGCGCTTCAACCGAGCGATTCGACTTTCCAGGTCACTGATGCGTTTTTTAAAAGCCTCGCTTTGCTCGCTCATGTTTACTACAAACAATTCAATAAACATTTCCTCTCTGGATGTATCCAATTCAATATTACCATCCAACGGCTTTAGCATTTTATGTTGCTCGGAAAATAAAGAAATGGACAGATTGGGGTCAACATTTTTGCGTATCGGGTAAGAAAATTTGTATTGCCCCTGCGCATTGGTTGATGCTTCTCCATGATCCGAAATACTAAGCTTTGCATTCGCCAAAGGTTGGTTTTTGTTAGCTGTTTTTTCGGTTATCTTAAGATGAACATCAATATAATCCAATACTTGATTGAAGGATATGAAAGGAAGTAAAAGCAAGAAAATCAGAAAGGGGATGCGCTGCAAAAACATAGTTTTTATTGGTTTATTGTAAAGATTTGCTCGTTTATTGAGTTTTGAATAACCAAATCTATGAAATTAAATTCCTGTTTGAAAGCCAGGAAGAAAAAAAATGAGAAAAAGTGGTAATTTTAGGCATTTGAAAAAAAAATTCTCAAAAAAGAAGGACATTTTCCTTATTAAATCCACTACTAAATGAAACCCTTATATTCTGACGCGATCATTGTAGAATATATCAAAGCCGGAGGGCAAAAGCGCCAGAAAGCGATCGCGCTGATTTATGAAGACCAGGCACTGAAAAACCAAGTTATTGCTTTTGTGAAAAATAATAGCGGAAGCGAGGAAGAAGGAATCGATATATTTCACGAAGGCATCATTGCATTTGACGAAAACGTTCGCAAGGATAAATACAAAGGTGAAGGGCAATTAAAAGGTTATCTGTTTTCTATCTGTCGTTTTTTATGGCTCAATCGGCTGAAGCGAGATAAACGCACGACTTATACGGCAGAAACTACAGAATTGGATCAGGTATCCTTTGAGACCCCGGAACACTTATCGCTCCAGGAAGAACAAAAACAAATTATTGACTACCTGTTGAGCCAATTAGGTGAAAAATGCCAGAAAATCCTTGAGTTGTGGAAATTATCATACAGCATGGAAGAGATTGCAACAGAAGTAGGACTACAAGATGCCGGCATAGCAAGAAGACAACGTTACAATTGTTACCAAAAACTGTTGGAAACCATTGACAAAGAACCCGATTTAAAAAATGTTCTAAAATTGAACTACAGTGAAAAATAATAATCATGACATAGAATTAATCGAGCGGTATCTGAGCGACGAATTGAACGGCACAGAAAAGCTGATTCTGGACCAGCGTTTGACCGAAGATGAAAGCTTTGCCGAAGAGTTTCAACGTCGCCAGATAGCTCATACTACCCTGGACTATATGATTGCCAAAAATTTGAAAGCGCAATTACAGGAATTGGAAAGGGAGAACAAAGGTAAAGTAGTTGCTATCAATAAAAATCGCCAAAAACGGCTGGTTATTTTATCCCTTGCTGCCAGCATTTTGTTGATCGTAACATTTTTCTTTATTATTCCTCAGAATTCAATGTCCAACGCGGAATTGGCATCGGCTTATTACGAGTCGCCCGATTTAACAATAAGAGGATCAGAAACGACCAGCCCCAATCAGGAATTGCTCGCAAGCGGAATTATCGCTCTTGAAAATAAGGAATATGCGAAGGCTATTGCGACGTTAGAATCCGTGCCTGAAAACAACCCTTACTACATTTTAGCGCAGTATTACTTGGGGCACGCATTCTTTGCTGCCGGCCAATACGAGCAAGCAACCGCAAGTTTTGTTAGAGTACGCACAAGCGAGGATATTCGCTATCAGGAAGATGCGGAATGGTACGAATTATTGAGTTGCCTTGCGCAGGAAGCAGATTGCAATGCCTTGCTAAATAAATTAAGCACCAACCCGAACCATATCTATTATGGTAAAGCTTTGGAAATCAAAAAGCAAATAAAGTAAAGCCTCTATTAATAACTTTAAAATTAAAGTTTATGAAGCCCTGGATTTTTTACGCCGCCATCTTTACATTGGTTCTTTGTGTATGTTTTAATACCCTTCATGCCCAGGAGTCAACGGAGGAGGAAATAGAGAAGCAAAAGAAATTAGATCGCTTACGGTTAGAACAAGATTTGCGCGATGCTGAAAGAAGACCAGCAATAAATTTTGGTGAAGATATTGTGAGAGTGCGCGATATTTTGCAAGCACAAGACCAGGACGCAACCGTCGCCATTTCCCATAAGAAAGTAGATAAAGCGCTTAAAGGATTTCTGGAAACAGAATTTATGACTAAATACAAAGACTTGAAGCTGGAGGCGGAATCGCTTGTAGGCGCTTTCAAAGTACATTCTCGTGACCTTCATCCCTCGGATGTTCTCAGAGTACAAAAAGCTTACGCCAGAATTGCGGATAAATTTAATATGTTTTTGGTGGAGCTTAAGGATGAGTTTATGGATAAAAAAACACTAAAATATATCCAGGAGCAACC
Organism: Saprospiraceae bacterium; assembly: GCA_033761835.1. Taxonomy (GTDB): domain Bacteria; phylum Bacteroidota; class Bacteroidia; order Chitinophagales; family Saprospiraceae; genus JADJNW01. Next base: position 2,878 of record JANRME010000004.1, on the reverse strand, counting down.
AGAAATGTATTCTAATGCAAAGCTATATAAACTAAACGAATTGAAGGATGAATACTCCCAGGATTTTCAATTGGTAGTAGCCGAGGTAACTGGCAGCGAGTTATATTCTGCGGTTCCCGTAGTTGTTATCATTGAATTGATCAGATTAGCAGTTGATTTAAGCAATTATATCGTAAAGCTAAATTTTGAATCGCGCAGGGTGAAAGAAGAAGAGTTAAGAGAGTTTTTCCTGATTCCTTATAGTTTCAGAAATTGGGATGATATTCTGGAAGGCCAAGGTGATATCTATCGGGTTCAGGGAAATCAGAATGGACAACAGGAAGAGCCCAATCCTTTTGAGGAAGAAACCAATAGCGCCAAGCCCAAGCCGAAGAAGAAAAATAATGACCAATAATCAATCGATACCCTCAAAATGATGAAAACATGAAATATCCCGGCATGTTTATTATTAGCTTACTTTATTTGTTGCCAATGGTAGGATATGCCCAAAAGGTCTATCCTACCGGCTTAATTTTGGATGATGCTGCGTATGATCGCCTTCCTTCTGTATCAAAAAACATTCAAATTGGGCGGGGCCAAAAATCAATAAGCTCGAAAGTAGATCTCAGCCCTTATTGTCCTGATGTTCGCCACCAGGGCGATATTGCATCCTGTGTAGGCTGGTCAGCGGGTTATGCCGCGATGACCATTGAAAGGGCTATCAAAAATAACTGGACGGATAAAAAATACATTTCTGAAAATGCCAATTCCGCATTATTTATTTACAATCAGATCATCGAAGGCAACTGCGACCTGGGCGTCACCATGCCGCAAGCCTTGGATTTGATGAAGAAAAAAGGCAACTGCCTGGCGCGCGATTTTGATATAGACCCTAATAACTGCGTGAAAGAAATTTCTGAAAGTATATTAAATAAAGCTGCTTCTTATAAGATAGAAGACTATATCCCTCTTTTTCAAAAAGATGCTCCATCCGAAGAGAAAGTCAAAAATACAAAATTGGTTTTGGCGCAGAAAAAGCCTGTTATTGTTGGTATGCGGGTGTTGCAAAATTTTTATGATATCAAATCCGGCAACTCAAATTGGTTTCCTACGCTGGGCAATACTACTTATGCCGCCTCCCATGCTATGGTAGTGGTTGGCTATGACGACGAGCGATTTGGCCGCCCTGGCCAGGATATGCCCGCCGAAATGCGAGGTGGCTTCAAATTGATGAACAGCTGGGGGAAAAACTGGGGCGAAAATGGCTTTATCTGGATACGGTATGCCCATTTTGGCGAATTCTGCCGCCATGCCTACGCTATCATGCTGGCGGATGGGCCGCCCATTGATTTTAATCTGGATATGACCGCAGCGCCCGTAAAACCTGAGGAAATAACGCAGGAACGAGAAGAGGTGCAATTGAAAGCAATGGCCGGTTCTTTTGGCTTTCGCCAATATATGGGGAAAAGCAGCGAGGGCTACCATGTCTTCGAAGAAGCTGGCGTCCGCCTGGATGACGATTTTTATACCCTGGAAGGCAGCCAAAAAGCAGGCGATGTTTTTCAATTGTACGTGCAAAGCGGATTCGAAAACGGTTATATCTACGTATTCAGCGTGGATCCATTGGGAAAAGCCGAAGTCCATTTCCCAAAATCACAAGAATACATTGAATCGTTCGAAGGAGAGGAAGAATCTGCCATGCTCGTAAGCGGAGGGTCCGTCCTGACCATTCCCGCCGTAGATTCTGGGCTGCGGTTTACACATCCTGGTAAAGACCATTTAATTGTATTATTTTCTACCCAAAAAGTCAGACCTAAATACTTGGAGTATCTATGTACCCAGCTTTCCAGCAATAAAGAAAATCTTAAAACACACCTGTTCCAACTACTGGAAAAATATATGATTCCGCTTGCTGATATTACCTATCAACAAGAGAATATGGGCTTCGAGGTCAGCACCAGAAGCGATGGGAAAATTGTACCTATTCTACTAACTGTAAGTGTACACTGATTTTTCGGACTACCTCTCCCGATCGAAGGGAAACTCTTCCACTTCCCAGGCGCCGTTCTTCAGCACCTCGTGCGTGCCAATGAAAACGCCATCCCGCTGGAAAAAAGCAATGCGCACTTTCCCATCTTGTTGCTCAAAAAGCGCATATTCCGGCGCGGCTTTGACCAAGCTGAATTGATATGCGAAATCTTTCTCCTCCCAACCGATCAAACCATGCGAAAAATGTCGCAGGCGCATGATGACGGCGGTGTCGGTCTTCTCAATAACTAAAAATTCGTAGAAGACATCTTTCCCGTTTTTATGGTATTTGAAAGCGCCCATCATCGTGTTGCCCGTTGGCGGCGTCCAATGTTCTTCGATGATGCCGCCGTCCAATTCGCCGTAGCGCGAACCGACAATGAAATCCAGATCGGCGAGTTTGAATGCCTGTTGCGCGAGGACGGCATTGAAAGCAAGTACACAGAAAAGCGCTAAAAGGATGTTTTTCATAGCTTTTAAAGATTTAAAGACGTTAATGAAGCAAAAAGAACTCGAAATTATAAAAAAAACTTCAAAAACCCTTTCCGTAAAATTGAATGCGATAAGCATCAAAAATACTCGGTAGCCCAGTAAAATAGGGACTTTCTTTATAAAATGGAAGGTGTGTACGATGACGCGGAAGACGACTACGGTCTGGCCGAAGACGTGTACGATGACGCGGAAGACGACTACGGTCTGGCCGAAGACGTGTACGACGACACGGAAGACGACTACGGTGTGGCCGAAGACGTGTACGATGACACGGAAGACGCCTACGACGTGGTCGAAGATATGTACGATGACACGGGAGACGTCTTCGACATGACCGAAGACGTGTACGACGACATGGGAGACATCATTTGTATTCTAA
>JANRME010000003.1:0-10887 GCA_033761835.1 Saprospiraceae bacterium | reverse complement strand
GGAGATGGAAATGAGGGAAGAAAAGAGAAATATACTGGGCCATTATTAGAAAAATTGCCGGAAACTGGTGCAGGTATAACCATCAAAAAATACCTGGATGCCTTTAACACAGGTGATGCAGAAAAAATGCGCCAATTTTTTGACGATTATGCTAAAAAAAGCGAAGCTGCTCTTCCTATTGAAAAAAGGCTTGAAAATTACAAAAATTTCTATGCCGATATGGGCGAGCTTACATTTGTCAATTTAAATGCTTCACAATCATCAGAAGGGATTTGGGAAGTATCCGTAACCACATCTACGGGAAATCCAGCTAAATTTATTTTTCGAATTGAAACCGAAAGCCCATGGAAATTTGAAGGGCTACAAATAGGAATGGGGGATTAATTTATTATGTCTTCGGATAATACAGCCACACCTCGCAAACAAGCAGGGTGTGGCTTTGGGTGAAATTTATAGCAAAATAATAGATATTATACAGACTAAATGATATTCGTTTTTTTAAACGCAAAGTGCGTAAAGGATCGCAAAGTTTTGCTTGAAAACAGGTTTTTACCGCTGCATTGCTTCGCAACATTAGCGGTTAAAAATTATTCGGTATAAAGTCTAATAACCTAATTCTAATCGGAGAGCACCGCCAATAATGGTCGGCTGCTCTTTTTTATCCAAAAAAGTGGAGGAATAGTCGAGAAAAAATGCGCGATGTTTGTTTTACTATTAAATTTGGATACAAATTCGTAAATTCAATGTTTGACAAAAAGCAAATAATCAACTACGCTGCGAAGCAGATAAAAAAACAATTTATGAGCGAAGATATCAAGCAGGAACGGTCGAAACACGCCGATAGTGTCATTCGCAACCATATGCTCATTGGCATGGGCGTTGGATTTATCCCATTGCCTTTGATGGATGTACTGGCCGCGGGTGCGGTACAATTGGATATGATTCGTCAGTTGTGCAAAGTGTTTGATGTAGAATTCAAAGAAAATCAAGGTAAAGCAGTCATCTCGGCTTTGACGACTTCTATCCTTACCAAAATGGGCGTGCGCAGTGCTCTAAAACTCATTCCAGGAGTAGGCACTATCATTGGAGGGGCGACTTTGGCAGTATTCAATGGTGCTTCTACTTATGCGTTGGGCGAAGTTTTCAAAAAGCATTTTGAACTTGGCGGAACGATTCTAGATTTTGATGTAGAGCGAGTGAGAAGGTCTTACAAGGAAAAATTTGAGAAAGGCAAAAAAGTGGCTGAAGAACTAAAAAAAGAAGAAGACGCCAAAAAAGCCAAAACTGCTGCCCCGAAAGGCGACCCTGAGCCTGCGGCTGCCGATCAAAGCAAAGTAATAGAGCGCATCAAGCAATTAGCGGAAATGAAGGAACAGGGCATCATCTCATCTGAAGAATTTGAGCAGATGAAAAAGAAGTTGATTGAGGAATTCTAATGGAAAACCTTGCAAAAATATTGATCCTCCTCGGCGGAGCCCACGCATTGGGCTTCGCCGTTTTTCATTTATATTTCTGGAAAATCTTTGCTTGGAAAACGGAGTTACCTAAGTTGCATTTCTCTAACCAAGCCATTCTCCAAATCCTGAATATCCGTTTGATATATGTCTTTCTGTTGATGGCGATGCTTTGTTTCTTTTTTACGAGAACCCTTTACGAAACTTCGTTGGGGCGCTTTCTGCTTCTAGGTTTTGCTTTGTTTTGGCTCGGACGCACGTTGGAGCAATTTATTTTTTTACGGATTAATCATTATTCAGTACATATTTTGACAGCGCTGTTTATACTCGGGTTTTTCCTTTTTTTATTACCATTTTTTATTTCGATTTAATATTTTATTCATTTTCCAAATAATAATAATGATGATTTAATTAATTCGGTAGATGCTTTGCTTGTAATACGCTTGTTTTGTAGAAAACGTACAAGCATTTATGACCAAAAGGGGTAGGGGAGAGCAAATTTTAAAGCCTTGGCTTTTCAGGAGCATTTCAGGTTTTTTTTTAATCAACTGCTGCAATTTTTTATTGCGACCCTTACGGGATGAAATCGGAATTACGATTGGTACAGCGCATATTCAATGGCTATTCTCGGGTACTTTTATCGTATTATTGCTATTCTCTTTGTGTTTTGCTTTCTTCATCAAGAGAATAAAGTTGAAAATCCTTCTAAATGGATTATACAGTTTTTTAATTATTATGTTATTAATTCTTTTTTGTTGTTATGATGATTTGAGCACTAAACCATTACTGCAATGGACTTTTTTTATTGGATGGAGCGTGTTCAATTTATTTAGTATTTCATTATATTGGAGCTTGATGGTGTATTTATTAGATAAAGATCGCGCCAAAGCAAGCTTCGGGTACATCGCTGCGGGCGGGAGCGCTGGGGCTATTGCAGGATCAGCATTGGCAGGCTTTGTATCTCATTGGGGGGACACTTCCTTTTTGCTATTAATTGGTTCTGCATTATTATTTCTTTTTCTTTATACTCAGAATAAAATATTGTATTTTTCACAAACACAAGAAGAGTCTAAATGTTTCATCAAGCTCAAACCCTATTCGTTCCGATATTTTTGGCAACCGATTCGCTATATTTATCAGTCTTCTTTCCTTAGTTCAATGGCGGTAAGTAATTTTATTTATGCTATCATGAATACCTTCTTATATTATGAGCAACTTTCATTAGTAGAGAACTTTTCTCAAGATTACATAGAAAAAACAACACTTTTAGCGTTAATTGCAACCATAATAAATACGACTACTTTAATAATACAATTATTTTTATTTCAAAAATTGATCGCTCACTCAAGATCAAATTTTTTGCTAACAGCTGTTCCATTGCTTACATTATTGTCATTTGTATGTTTAATATGTCAGCCTTCTATTATATTACTTATCCTGAGTATTACTATCCATCGGGCAGGTAACTATTCAATTATCAAACCTTTACGTGAAATATTTTATACAAATATTACAAAAGATGCAAAGTTCGGTGCGAAAAATTTTGCTGACACAATCTTTTCACGAGGTGGCGACTTGGCGGGAAGTTGGTGGTGCGGATTGATTGCAGAAGGATTGGGAATAAAATTTTTATTAATTTCTGTTATACCTTTAGGAATATGGTGGTTTCAAAACAGTCGAAAACTGGCGAATTACGATTTTTATTTACATTCAAAATAAAGATTATGAAAACAAATCACATTTCCCGCAGACAAATGCTGCAACTTTCTGCCATGAGTGGCGGCGCATTTTTATTGCCTTTTACTAACTTTGATTTTATGAGCAATCAAAATAAAAATATTATAAAACGAAAAATCCCTTCTTCAGGTGAAGTGCTTCCAGCAGTAGGCATGGGCACTTGGCAAACTTTTGATGCAGGGAATAACCAATCAGAACGTGAAAGTCTGAAACAAGTACTCAAAACCTTTGTGGATATGGGCGGTGCGGTGATTGACTCTTCGCCGATGTATGGCTCTTCAGAAGAAGTGGTGGGCGATTTGGCAACAGAATTAAATGTTTTGGACAAATTATTTATGGCAACTAAAGTCTGGACGAGTGGTAGAGATGCAGGCATTCGCCAGATGAATACTTCAATGAAAGAGATGCGTAGCAATCCGATCGATCTGATGCAAGTACATAATCTTGTTGATTTTCAGACACATATCAAAACATTACGAGAATGGAAAGGGGAAGGCAAAATTCGTTATATCGGCGCGACGCATTACGTGGACAGCGCGCACGGTGATTTGGAAAGACTTATAAAAACAGAAAAACTCGATTTTATACAAATTAATTATTCTTTACAAAGTCGTAATGTAGAGAAGAGCTTATTGCCGCTCGCGCAGGACAAAGGCGTGGCGGTTATTATCAATCAGCCCTTTGAGAGTGGTTCGCTTTTCTCAAAAGTAAGAGGTAAAAGCCTTCCCGATTGGGCAAAGGATTATGATATTGTAAGTTGGGGGCAGTATTTCTTGAAATTTATTATTTCTCATCCGGCGGTGACTTGTGTTATTCCGGCTACTTCCAAAGTAAAACATATGGAAGACAATATGGGCGCGCTTTACGGACGCTTACCTGATGCAAAATTGCGGCAAAAGATGATGGAAGTTTTATGATTCTTAAATAATTTATTTATTTAAAATTTTATGTGAAATTAACTAAAGGCGTAGTATTTTAGCAGTTCTATTTACCTCTTTGATGGCTTTTGCGATAAGCAGAAGGCGTATTACCTTTCACTTTTTTAAATGTTTGATTAAAAACGGATAAAGAATTAAATCCTGCTTCATAAGCAATAGCAGCAATTGTAAAATGTTGTAAAGCAGGGTCTTGTAGCATTTCGCTTGCTCTTTGAATACGGTATTGATTAATAAAAGATGTAAAATTAGTATGTAAATGTTGATTCAATACATGCGACAGTTGATGCGTGGGGATTTGTGTTTTTTGAGATAATTCTTGTAAAGAAAATTCAGGATCAAGAAAAGGCTTCTCTTTCTGTAAATAGTTCAAAATGAGACTCTTCTGACGTTCGATTTCATTAACCGACAATTCTAAATTTTGATACTTTCTTGTTGCTTTATTTAAAACAGCAGTAGAACTTGATTCATAATTGCGCCAAGCCGCAAAACTCACAGGGAAAATGGCGATGGAATATAGCATTGGAGCGAGTTCGTAAGGAATCAGTCTCAATATGTAATTAGAAAAATAAGCCAATAAAAACACGCTTACACCAAAAAATAAAGGCATGAGCCATTTGATATTTGTTTCTTTATTCTTGAAAGAAGATGATAATAATTGTGCGGCTAAGACCCAATAAATGATGGAGTAAATTAATAAAACGCTATAACCGCCTCTATACCAGAAGGTTTCTACTTGTAAAAACGATGAGCAGATGATAATAATAATCGCTGGTACAAAATGTAAAGTCTGTTTCCATGTAAATATTTTTTGATGAACAACGGATCGCAAGTATAAAAACAGCAATGGCGCCACCGTCAAATGCGCAGCAAAACCAGTATTGAGTAACCAAAGCGGCATCGTGTCACCCTCGAAAATATAATAAGCAGATTTGCTCAAACGCAAGCCAACTAATAGCATTAGTAGCGCTAATAAACGATGCGCTCGTTTGTTCCCATGTCTTAACAAAGCAAAATAACTACTCAAGAACAAGCATTGTACCGCCCCAATAAGACAAATGGCCAGCGTCCAGAATTGATGCAGGGTAATCATATAGAGTCGGGTTTTGTAAAGAATGTATCTGATCTGGTGACTTAAAGTCATCAGATCAGATCATAACTTCATTTCCCAGCCTTTTTCGTATTCGCGCGACCAAAGCTTCATCGCTGCTTTATCTTTTAAAACGCGGCCATTGCTTGGATCACAAGTTAATACCCTTCCTGTACGATAAGCAATATTACCTAATTGCGGCAGCAGCGTCGATTTATGCCCTTCTGAAATTGGAGCAGTCAGTTTTGCTTTTCCACGAATCGTATCAATAAAATTAATAATGATTTGAATATCTAATAACTCGCCCATGCCCATAGTATTCGTGCGGGTTGCTTCTTCCAAACTCGTTTTTACATCGCGGATAAGTTTATTATCTAAATCATATACTTTGTAATCATCACCACCGGGAATCACCATCGTGCCTTTTTCTCCATAAAAGATCGTACCGCGGCCGCTGCCTTCCATCGGATAACCATTGCAACTTCTGCTTTCCCATTCAATCATGGTATTATTCGGGAATATATAAGAAATCGTCTGGGTATCAGGCGTTTCCCAATCATCTTTGTATGCGAATCTGCTACCCAAAGAAGTCACTTTGACAGGAAAATCAACACCCAAGCCCCAGCGCATTACGTCCAATTCATGCGTACCATTATTCAAGGCTTCGCCTGTGCCCCAATTCCAGAACCAATGCCAATTATAATGTACCAAATTATCCTGATACGGGCGACGCGGCGCAGGCCCTTGCCACAATTCAAAATCCAAATGATTAGGCACAGCAACTTTCTTACCAAAACCAATGGGTTTGCGGGCATTGGCGTACCAACCTTTTGCAAAATAAACCCGACCGATAATACCGTTGTGCAATTCATTTATCGCCTCCATCACCCTGGGGAAGGAGCGTCTTTGGCTACCCATCTGGATCAATTTATTATACTTGGCGGCTGCTTGCACCAGGATTTCACCTTCGGCAGGGTTGTGCGAACAAGGTTTTTCGACGTACACGTGCTTACCTGCTTTCACTGCCATCAAAGTAGCAGGCGCGTGCCAATGATCGGGCGCAGCGATCACAATAGCATCCAAATCTTTCTCTTCCAATAACTTGCGAACATCCGTGAAACCTTTCGGTTTTTTGCCAGTCAAATTCTCAATGTGTGCAATGGTTTTTTCCAATGCCTTACTATCCACATCACAGATATAACCAACTTCCACATCGGGAACTTTGGAAAACATCTGTGCTAAAAAATGGCCCCGACTATTCGTGCCAACGACCCCCACCACTACTTTTTCAGCAGGTGAACCCTCAAAAGCAAAAACATTGGGACTGGTAAGTATGGCTGCTCCCGCAAGCGCAGTTGTTTGAAGGAAATCGCGGCGATTGGTACGTTTCGACATAGGTTTAGGAAGTTTATGTTAGCAAAAATGACGCAATACAGCATTGGTCAGATGGCTAAAAATACAATTTCCTTTGTAAATCCAAAAAATTGTGCGAGTGTAAAAGCCGAGTTGATGAAATTTCTAACTAAAACATTGCCAATTCTTAATCATTATGTTTGATAAACCGGTATTTCATTAAAATCCGCTGCTTGTTTTTCATCTAATAAAAAGTCTTTTATGGCGATTAGCATAGCTTTATTAGAAGTAAATAACTCTCGATTAAAATTAAGCGCGATTGTAATATCTAAGTCTTCAAGACCCGTACTCGATGCTTCTTTGTAAAAATCATGAAGTGCACTGCTATAATTATTTTGTATAATATCAAAAATATACTGAAATTTTTCAAAACTTGCTTTTTCTGATTGGATGAAAAGCGCATTCAATTGGTCATATAAATGGGTGGTTTCTTTTTGATGATGGAGGAAAAAATTAAACTTGATATCCTTGGAAGAACGCTTCAAATTGGTAATATTGCTTTCAATATCTTTCATACTTTTCACCGAATGCATCGCGCTGCGCACCGCAGAAATCAACTGGTTGAGTGGCGCATTTTGTTCTTCTTTTACAAATGTCCTAAATTTTAAATAAAATGCCTGTAATTCTCCTTGTTGCTGCTTCAAAAACGCATATTGCTCTTCCATTGTCTTGGAAAAAAGAGTTCTCCTCTCGTTCAGATTCTTAAAATTATGATAATCCTCAAATGATTTGGTATCAATTTCAAAGATTTTTAAATTAAAAATCAAAGAATTATAAATAAAATAGGCAGCTTCCATTCTAAATAAATCCAGGGCCGTTTCGGGTTCTCTTATATTGGCATGACTGATAAAAGCAGTCGCGGAAACATCGGCATTTTTAAAAAATTTTTCGAGCAATATAGCAAAAGGATTAAGAAAAGGAAGCATAACGATAATACCTAATAAATTGACCAAGCTTGAAAAAGTAACCAAACCAATCAGCGGGTCGCTGATGTGAAAAATATCTGTTATCAAATGTAAAATTGGTTTCATCAAAGCAAAGGTAGCGACCGTAAGGAAAACATTGAACAGTAAATTGCCCAATGCTACACGTTTTTTCGATGCACTCCCGCCGATTGCCCCAATCAAAATCTTGATCGTAGTGCCCGTTTCTGAGCCAAGTACCAAAGCCGCTGCCGGAGCAAACCCGATCACCCCTGCATGAATTGCGCTGAGTGTAAGCGCCATCGTCACTGAACTTGATTGTACCAATAGCGTGATAAGGAATCCAATAAATAGAAAAATAATCAGTGGTAACGCTGCATATTGCGAAAAATCAAAAGTTTTCACCTGCCCTTCCATTGCGGTTTTCATAAAGGAAAGCCCTATGAACAACAAACCAAAGCCAAATAGAAAGTAAGAAATATATTTGATGGACTTGCGGTTGCCAAGTAAAATCAGCAGCAAACCGCCAGCAAAAACGGCTGGATACGCCGCTATTTCTATATTTACTTTAAAACCCAATGTTGCTACCAGCCAACTATCTAACGTAGTACCCAAATTGGCACCCAAAATAATGGCCAGCGCATTTTTCATTGCGAACACGCCTGCTCCTACAAACGCCAACACCATCAACGATACCATCGAACTGCTTTGCAGAATAGCGGTTACAATAGCACCGCCCGCCACTGCGCCTAAGCGATTTTTGGTGACACGCTGCAAAAAACGCTTGAAATTTCGACCCGATAAATTTTTCAAAGACTCCTCCAGCAAGTACATAGCAAAAAGAAACAATCCTATACCCGCAAGGAGTTTAAATATATGAATCAAAATGCTCATAATAATTCTACATCAATAGCCCTTACAATGCACCATTGCCTTTAAAGACGGGCACTGATCTTCTTCTGATACCAGCCTATAAAGAAAAAGAGGATCGCCAGAATAAAAAGCGGAACGGAAAGCAATAAAATACCCGCCCACTCTATTTCTCCCCAACTATTGTAGAGATAATAACTGCCCAAAATCAAAAAGCCAATCCCGCCTATCCACACTCGCCGCCAAGCAATGATAAGCAACAAAACAATTAAAAATGTTGGAATAAGGTGCATAAATAATGCCACTACCGTGTCTTTAAAATCATACCCTTCGGAAAAAACATCCAATGCAAAAACACTCAAAAACGCTGCGAAAAGGATACCCAAAATGCTGACTCCCCATTTAAGAATGCTGATTTTTTGATGACTGTTCTTCATATTAACTGTATTTTCTCAGCATAAAAATCGATGTGTTTTAGCAATTAAAAAATGATTTAAATCAGCTTAAAGGTTCTGCTATAATACCAAAATAAGAATCGGGCTCTAATTCGGAGTGCGGTATTAATTCAAAAGTTACTTTAAATCCCGCTTTTGTCAATAATGCTTCCCAAGTTTTCTTTGAAAAAATACCTTCTAACATGCTATCGCGTTCACATTTTATTACATCATTTTTATTTTTCAGTAAATAAACAAATTCCGTTTCTACTATATCATCATTTGGATTGCTGTCATAAGTCCATTCTAAATATCGAATACTCCTGTCTTCATCATCGTGCCCTCCATGATGGGTGACGGGTGTGAATGTTTCTTTAAAAAAATCGGGCGCAATAAATAAAATACCGTCTGGTTTTAAATGCTTTTTAGCTACCTGAAAAACTTGCTCCAAATCATGTTCTGTTGTTAAATACATAATCGCATCATGAATGAAAACCAAATCAAAAACTTCATTCAAAGTAAGATTCCTCATATCTCCTACAAAATGCGCACACTCAGGATTTAATACCTCACTTATTTTTATCATAGCAGGAGAAAGATCGCTTAGTGTAAACGTACATTTTTTCTTCAAATGAAAAGCATTATTACCTCCACCGCTTCCTAATTCAAGTGCGCTTTGAATATTTTCTTTATATTTTGAAATAATTTCCCAATACAATGCTGCTTCTTCTGCATAATCATCAGGAATAGAGAATAAATGCCACCAATCGGCTAATTCATTATATAATTTCATAAGCAATAAAATTTAATAAATACCCCAACTTCGTACTTCCAACCTCGTATTTCGTTGCACTTCTTACAACATACTTTTTATCCAACCACCATCTACCGCGAGTGAAACACCAGTAATATAACTCGCCCGCTCACTCGCCAGAAACGCTACCGCTGCTGCAAACTCCTCCACTTGTCCAAATCGCCTCAAAGGAATTTCACTTGTCACAGAAGCAAAGGCAGGATTACTTTCTATTAATTTTGTTAAACGCGCCGTCTCAGTATAACCCGGCATTACATTATTAACCGTAATATTATATTCGCCCAATTCATTGGATAACGTTTTCATTAAGCCTACAACCGATGAACGCACTGCATTAGAAAGAATTAAATTATTCACTGGTTGTTTCACTGCCTGTGAAGTAATTGTAATAATTCGCCCCCAGTATTGCTCTTTCATACCAGGAAGAAATCCATTAATCAATCCAACCGCGCTGAGTAATAATTGCTGAAATGCTTTTTCCCAATCAGCTTGAGTAAATGCTTCGAACTTTCCTGCCGGTGGCCCGCCTGTATTTGTTATAAGAATATCTACTTTTCCAAACTTCTTTAAGGACGCTTTAATCATCATTTCCCGGTCTTCAGCAATCGATAAATCTCCTGCCAAAGCGATTACTTGAGCATTCAACGCTTTTATCTCCGCTTCAGCGTTATTTAGTATTTCTTTATTTCTACCGCATATAATAACTTTTGCTCCTTCTTTCGCCAATTCTATTGCCACGCTTTTGCCCAAGCCCTGACTCGAAGCCGCTACAAAAGCTACTTTATTAATTAATCCTAAATCCATGCACTGTATTTTAAATAATAGTTACAATAATTACTTCCTCAAATAATGATCCGAGCCATCCAACCAATCCTGTCGCGGCGGTGCCCAGGTATCAATCTCTTCTACATCCCCAATCATCAAGGCTTCGTGCGGCAGATTGGATGGAATTACCACCACATCGCCCGGAAATAAATCCATTACTTGTTCTTTGTTTTCACCAAACCAAAAACGCATCTGCCCAGAGACCACCTGCGTCACTTGCTCATGTACATGATGATGCAATGGGACTAAGAATCCATCTTTAAAGTGCATTCGAGCGACCATCAGTTTCTCGCCTGTAATGATTTGCCGTTTCATCGAAGCATTTACTTCCTCTACTTGCACTGCATCCCAATTAATTTTTGTAACCATTGGTATTATTATTTTATAATTTA
>JANRME010000002.1:0-7415 GCA_033761835.1 Saprospiraceae bacterium | reverse complement strand
CAATTACACTAGGAATTTATAAAAACTTTATAGAGCAACCATTTTCTCCTGTTCGAGATGTCTTGGTTCAAGACCCTAACTATGCAAAACTGGTGGGCCATCCTGATTTTTTTCATCCTAATATTACGAATGTAACTTCTTTTAAAGAAGCAGCAGACTTAGTGCGTCCATCGGTGGTGCATATCCATAGTAGTAGCGGTGATAAATACGAAAAATTATTTGGTGGCGAAGCTTCTGGTTCGGGCGTAATTATTTCTGAAGATGGTTATATCGTAACTAATAATCACGTTATCGCAGATTCTAAAGAAGTCACTGTAACGCTCAATAACAAACGCACTTATTCTGCAAAAATCATTGGTACTGACCGCACTACAGATTTAGCAGTTATCAAAATAAAAGAAAAAGAGCTAAAAGACCTCAAATTGCCTGCGCTTAAATTTGGAAATTCTGACGAAGTATTTGTTGGTGAGTGGGTATTGGCAGTTGGTAATCCTTTTAATCTTACTTCTACTGTTACAGCAGGTATTGTTTCTGCCAAAGGCCGTAATATTGATATTCTCGACGGCACTTATGATATCGAGTCTTTTATCCAAACTGATGCAGTGGTCAACCCTGGAAATAGTGGTGGTGCTTTGGTAGATGCAGCAGGAAATTTAGTAGGTATTAATACTGCAATTATCACCCGTTCAGGTCGTTATGAAGGTTATTCTTTTGCCGTGCCGTCTAATTTGGTGCGAAAAGTTATCAAAGATTTGCGCGATTATGGATTGGTGCAACGCGGGATGTTGGGTGTTTTTATTGATAATATGACCAGCGAACGTGCTAAGGAACTGGGTTTGAAAGCAATAGAAGGTATTTATGTAACTCGTGTAACTCCTGACAGTGGCGCAGATGACGCTGGCTTGCGCAAGGGCGACGTGATTGTAGGCATCAATGGCACAAAAACGAAAACAGTGCCTGAAATGCAGGAACAAGTGGGCCGATACCGCCCAGGTAACACGATTTCAGTAGAGTATATGCGCGATGGTAAAAAGGAAAGCGCCAAAGTTACCCTGAAAAATAAAAGCAATAATACTACACTAATTGCCTCTAATGAAGAGGATTGGCTGAAAAATATAGGGATAGAATTGCAGGACTTGAGTGAGGAAGACCTCGAACGGATCGGCAAACATGGTGTGCGGGTGCTCAGCATTTATCGCGGTAGCAAAATTGAACGCACCAACATGGAACCAGGGTTCATTATCACCAAAGTTGGAGAGACAAAAATCAAAAACATCAAGGAGTTTATTGAGACCATCAAGGAAATCGAAGGCAAGGTTATGCTCGAGGGATTTTATGAAAATTACCCGGGCGAATATTACTATGCTTTTGCTTTGGATTCATAAGATTATTTTCAAGCAATAAATAAAAGACCAGGTGAATTTTCATTGCCCGGTCTTTTTATTTTGTCCTACATCCAAAAAGGTAAACGATATATTTTTGAATGAAAATAGGGTAGGGTACTCTATTTCGGCATCTAAAACAAAAATGGATGCCATGTTTAAATATGTTTCACTTGCTATCCCTATTTTCATCGTTATGATCGCCATCGAAGCGCTTGTTAGTTGGTTGCGTCGCGATGAGAATTACCGTTTTACCGATGCCATTACCAATTTAAGCCTGGGATTAGGGCAAACCGTAATTGACGCCCTTCTCAAAACGGTTTTGATTTTGCTTTATATCATAGTGTACGATCACGTTGCGTTGGTACAATTGCCTGATAATTGGGTTACTTTTGTAACGATGCTCTTGTTATATGATTTTATTTATTACTGGTTTCATCGCTTTAGCCATCGCATCAATTTTTTATGGGCGGTGCATATCGTGCATCATTCAAGCGAAGATTTCAATTTTACAGTGGCGCTTCGGCAGGCATGGCTACATAAAACAGTGGCTTTTATGTTTTTTGCGCCTTTCCCATTTTTAGGCGTCAGCCCGATTATGTTCGCTTATATTAATGCCTTCCAAACGCTGTATCAATTCTGGTTGCACACCAAATACATCGGCAAATTGGGGCCGCTTGAATGGATATTCGTTACGCCTTCGCACCATCGGGTGCATCATAGCTTTGCACCGGAGCATTTGGATAAAAATTTTGGCGGAACGCTGATTATTTGGGATCGTTTATTCGGTTCGTTTGCGGAAGAAAAAGTAAGCCCGATTTTCGGCATTACGAAGCCCGTACAGACCTGGAATCCGCTTTGGGCGAATTTACATTATTGGAAAGATTTATTTGTAATGGCTTATAAGACAAAAAAATGGAAAGAAAAAATCCAAGTATTCTTTCGTTCGCCAGATTGGCAACCAGCATATGCTCGAAAAGAGAAAGTAAAATCAAATGATTTACAAGATTTTAAAAAATTTGAAACACCGATATCCCCGGCCTTAGGTTGGTATATTTTATTACAATTTTTTATTATATTATTTATCTCACTTTATATTCTATTAAACTGGACGCCGTTTACTTTTTATGAAAAACTATTTTTAGTTATATTAATTTTATGGTCGCTGATCCAATTCGGATTGCTTATCAGCCAGCGCACAGGTGTCGTTTTACTTGAATTGATACGCCTTGGGCTATTTTATATTGTACTTTTTCACTTTTTAGCACTTTGGACGAATACGCTTTTTATGCAAATCGGAGGATTTTTATGTACTATTATATTGGCAAGTTGGGCCTATCTCTCCGTTCGATTTCAGCGAGTTTCGATGGAAGAGGCGGTCGCAAAATAAAGTATTTGTGATGCCATTATTACATAATAATGACATCACATTATATTTTTATAATAATTTTGCTTCCGAAGTAATTGGCACACTTAAAGCACGTGAAACGATACAATTTGCTTCTTTTTCTTTTACAATTGTCTCAAAATCAGCTGCTGAGATGCCAGCTACTTTACCTGTAATAGATAAATGAATGCCAGTGATATTGCCTGATTCCAACGTTAACGCTCCTTCTGTATCAAGCGATTCGGGTTGCAATCCTTGCTGGGTAAGCGCTGCGCCGACCGCCATCGTGAAACAACCAACATGAGCGGCTAAGAGCAATTCTTCAGGATTGGTGCCGGCTACGCCTTCTTCAAAGCGGGTTTTGTAAGAATAATTTTGTTCATTCAAAATGCCACTCTGCGTTGTCAAATGGCCTTTTCCTTCTTTGAGTGTCCCTTCCCAATGGGCTTTTGCGGTTCTTTTCATGCTATTTTGATTTTAATATCGAAGATTTTTTAAATATTTATAACTGATTTCAATGCTTTCCAACGGCAAATGGTTTTTGCAAATATCCTGTTCTACAAAGAAATATTTCATACCAGATTTTTTACTTGCTTTAAAGATTGGTTTCCAATCAATTGTGCCATTTCCAACTTCGGTAAAAAATTGCTGCGGTGTGTTGTCCATATCTTTCACATGCCAAAGTTCTATGCGTCCAGGATTATTTTTGAAATAAGCGAGCGGGTCTTTGCCAGCTTTTTTCGTCCAATATAAATCCATTTCAATTTTCACCAGATTTGCATCGCATTCTTTCAGCATCAAATCAAATGGGATTTGACCGTCCAGCGTTATAAATTCAAAATCATGATTGTGATAAGCCAATTGAAGCCCAGCTTTTTGAGCGGTTTCGCCACATTTATTGAGCAACTCGCAGAGTTTTTTGTATTGATCAATATTTTTGCGCTCATTTTCCATTAAATAAGGACATACGACATATTTTTGCCCCAGCAGTTTCGCGTCTGCTACCGCGCGTTCCCAATCACCTCTCAAAATATCCAAACCAAGATGACTACTAAATGTTTTTAAACCAAGATCATCCAGGATTTTCTTGAATTCAGCCGGAGATTTTCCATATACTTTTCCGCCTACATAGCCCGCCAATTCTACATGATTGTAGCCGATTTGCGCCACCTTGGTCAGTGTACCTATTACATCTTTTGACATAGCATCGCGCACGCTGTAAAGTTGCACACCTATTTGTCCTATTTTTTTAAAAGCGCTTAAAAATTCTGGGAAAACCAATGTGCCAAGCGCTGCGGCCGAAGATGTTTGAATAAAATCCCGTCTTTTCATGGTTAGTTAGTTTTAGGTTTTAAATCGTGGCTTTCAAGTTTCAACTTGTAACCTGTAACTTCCGACTAATTTTTCGAGCTTTAAAGTAATGAAATCCCAGCATAATCAAGCATAAAAACAGCCCTAAAAATTCGCGGGTGTACTCGATATATGGCTCTTCTGCTTTCATGGATTCAGCAATATTAGGCATTCCCATTTGAATCCAATGAATAAATTCTGGGATTAAAAATCCTAACCAGATAAGACAAATTGCAATTCCTCCTAATGTGATCCAACGATTGTACTTCCCAAAAGCGGCAAATGCAGACACGCCTGCTACCAGCATATACAGCGCCATCCAGCCCCAGGGGTCGGGGTCATTATATTGCACAATAGCGAACAAAAGGAATATTGCCGCAAGAAAGAGATGTAGTATTTTCATGATATTTAGTGTTTTGGTAGTATGGTGTTTTGGTGTTATAGTGTTTTGGTGCTTTAGTATTATAGTGCGATCGAACCAAAATACCATCGCACCATAACACTATTTAAAACTCCACCCGCCAGCTTAATAAAGGTATAATACCTAATTGATTTTTTATTAGAATGGCTTCTTGTTGTATATCATAATAACTAAATGCCATATTTTTTGCATTCGTCGCGTTTTGAATATCAAGGGCTAAAGTGCTGCTATACTTGGCTTTATTGCGTTTGTAATAAAATCGCAAATCGGTTCGGAAATAAGGATTTTGCTTGTTTTCAAAAGCATTTTCATTTTGGTAAATCGTTGTTCCTGCATCAGCCGAAGCTTGTTGGTCGATAGGCGTTTCGCGGAAGCCGCCAAGATAAGCAAGCCGAATATTCGCGCCGAAAACCGCGTCAATGCTGCCTTCCTTTTGTGCCCAGCGCCATTCTTTGCCTCCTGTCGCATTGAAAATATAACCGCCATTATAGCGTGTATCGCGCTCGATGCCATCGCTGCCTTCGTAGCGGGCATTGTATAAAGTTCCATTTAATAAAAAGTAATAATCTTCGGTGATTAATTTTTGCCAGGTAATTTCCAATCCATAATTTTTACCAAAACCGTTATTTATAAGTCGTTCATTTACAAAATTTTCCAGCAAATTTAAAGTAGAAAAAGAATTTTGAGCATCCGCTGAAATCGGTACATCGAATAAACTTTGATAATAAACTTCCACGCCTAAAGTAGTCGAAGGACTCAAGCATTCCCGATAGCCCAGCACGATATGATGCGCTTTTGTAAAATTAAGATTTTCATTGGGATTACCCCCGGCAATTTGCGCAAAATAAAGCTGGGGCTGCTGCAATTGACTATGCAAACCATAGGCCAGACTCAAGCGGCGACAGGCATTGAGTTCCCAACTCAAGGAAGCGCGCGGCTCCAGAGCAGTGGTCGAATTGAATGTAAAATGCGACAAATGCAAACCGACGTTCGTCGTTATCTTGGGCGAAAGGCGCATCCGCCAATTAGCGTAAGGTTGAATTAAAATGCCATCTCCTTCGCCTGAAGCGGTGGTGAAATTATTTTCAATGGATTGAATATCAAAGCTTTGCTGCGTTGCTAAAAGACCGAATTGCCAATTGGAGCGAATACTTTGCTTGAAATTCAAAGAAGTGTGCAAGGATAATTTGCTTTGTAAATATTGGTCTTCTTCAATTGGTTGGAGTTTGTATTCTGTGTCGAGGCGCTCGCCCGTGCGCTCGCTGTCCAGAGCAGAATAGGCTAAAGCGGTACGCCAAATCGCCTTCCTACCAAGGGATTTGGTGAAAGTTGTACCCAAAGCGCCCATCGAAGATTTGAATCGAATATCGAATCGATCTTTTTGAAATTCCCAAACCGAAGAGTCGCGCTCCGCCTCGAAGATATTTTCACTATTGCCGCCCATGCCAAAGAAAGTAAGCCGAGCGCCATTCTTGAATGGAAAATTAAAATTAAAGGAGAGATCGTAAAAATTGATTTGTTCGTCACCAAAATTAACACCTAATTGCCCCAACAAACCTACGGTTGAATACCGCGCATTGAAAAGATAAGAAGCATCACCATCCTTGGAAAATGGCCCCTCGCTGGCAAGATCAATCCCGATCAAACCAATCTGGGCAATGGTTTCACGCTGTTGGTTATTACCATTTCGCAAGCGCATATCCATTACCGCCGAGAGCGCATTCCCATATTCCGCAGGAAAAGCGCCTGTGAAAAAAGTCGAAGTGCCCAGCATTTGAGCGCTCAGAATATTTACACCGCCACCGTTCGCCGTCAGGCGATCGCTGAAAGTGCCCGCATTTGGTGTATGATTCGGATTGACAATATCCACACCTTCGAGCCGCCAGAGCAAGCCATTGGGCGAGTTGCCGCGCACAGAAATGCCATTCGCCTGATCGTTGTCACCAACAACGCCAGCCAGCGCCATCGACAATCTTACCGGATCATAAAAAGTTGCGGGAAAGCGCAGTGTTTCCTCAATCGTCAAGGTTTTTACGCTCACAGGATGCGGCACATTGCGTGAAGCACGCACCACCACTTCGTCCACTTGCGTCGCTTGTTCTGTCAATTCGATATGTTGGATGACTTCGCGCCCGGATTCTACCAAAATCTCAGCAATGGTGAGTGTTTGATAACCCAAATAGCTCGCCTGCAAGCGATAGCGCCCAACGGGAATTTTTTCAAAACGATAATTGCCTACCGAGTCACTCACCGTACCATTATTGGTTTCCAAAATTTGAATGGTCGCTCCTGCGAGCGGTTGCCCGGTATCTGCATCGATTATGCTGCCGCGAATGGTTTGGGTCAGATTTTGAGCTGTTATTGCCATCGGTAAAAGATGGAGTAGTATTGCGATCAGGATTAGTCGGTGATTGGTTTGCATCATTGTACTTCGTTTCACTTTCTTGGCGAAATTAAGCCAAACTGTCGCATTTCCGAATTTCTGGCTTCAATTAATGCGGAGAGTCAATGATAAACTTTGTTAAAAATTTGATAAAAAAATCAAAGTGAAATAGGGGGGAAGGTAATTTTTTACAATCTACCTTACAAAAAGCAAGCAAAATGAAAAAGTTATTGATCTCGGCTGTATGTAGTTTAATGGCAATATTTGCATTTGCACAGCACGAAACGCTTTTCAGCAATGCCCGCGTCGTGGGCGGTTTTGGTGGCCCAATTACCGAATGGGGCTTGAATAATGATTTGAAAACTTCCTATGGCGGTGGTGGCGGCCTTGTAATCGGCGGCGCATTTATTGGCGGGTATGGCTTGGCGAGCGTTGACCTAAACGATGTGATCGATGGGCAGGATATCGAACAAATCGAATTGGGACACGGTG
>JANRME010000001.1:0-19555 GCA_033761835.1 Saprospiraceae bacterium | reverse complement strand
TAAATCTATAAATCCTTTCAAAAAAGAATTGCATACGCAACAAATAAAAGAACAACTTGAAAAGCAAATAAAAGAGAAAATAGAAGAATATAAACTTTTACCTTCGCAAGCTATAAAACTACATACGAAGATGGGTATGTCACTATCTTTACTTGTAATAGGTACAGTTTTTTCCCCTAACCATAAAAAAGAAATAAGCGAAACAATTGAGCGAGAAATTGTGTGTAAAGAATGTAAAGGAACAGGAATGCTAGATTTCGAACAAAATAAAAATAAGAAGGCGAAAGACTAACAAGGCATACCTGCCTATATCTCCTAAAAGGAGAACACATCAGGTATGCGAGCCCGTAATTCAGCATAATCCTATCAAAAAAAACATCACTCTATCCTAAACGGCGACGCCGGCAGCCCCTCCTTATTATACAAATTCGGATTATCGGGATTGTCCGCCCAGGCGTAGCGCAGGTATTTGGGCTTGGGCACTTGATCACTCCACACCACTACTTTATCCCCTTCTATTTTGGCGTTCGCCCACACAAATTTTTTATCCTCCCCCGCTATGGCAAATTCACTCAGTGGCTCGCCGTCATCCGTCACCAAGCCGCTGCCGACATGATTAAAGGATATAATCATTTTATTGCCTTCTATGATATGATCTTTATATAATGGACCGGAATAAACGAGGTCTTCGCCATAAGCCAACTTTAGCCCAGCCAGTGCCATGCGTTCGCCCACGTCTTTTTTATTGTCAGGGTGGATGTCATTCCACTCCCCCAGGTCAATATTCACGGTCATGGCGGTGTTGGGGATGCGCAGGGCTTTCAATTGCGATTCCCGCAGCGCCGCCCAATTGCTCTCGGTGGGCGAGTAAGACACCTCCATAAAATTGGGGAGTTGCGCATAAATAACAGGAATATTTGGCGCATTAAATACCTCGCGCCAGCCATTCACCAAAGCGTGCATGTAGTCTTCATAAACTTTGGGCTGCCCGGCATTGCTCTCGCCCTGGTACCAAAGGATGCCCTTCATTGGTAGTTCTTTGTAAGGCGCAATCATCGCATTGTACAAAGAGCCAGGTTCATTCTGCGGATTGATGCGGCGGGGTCTGGGTTCGTTATTATTGTTTCTTGCAAAAGCCGAAAAGTCAACAGGCGCAAAGACTTCGCCAACTTTATATTGCCAATAGCCTTTCAAATCAACCGTATCTTTATTCGTAAAAATGCAATAAGGTTTGTCCGGCACAAAGCCGCCTTTGCCGTTGTTATTAGTTACTCTTATTACAAAAACATTATTTCCAGCTTTCAGCAAATTGGCGGGTACATCATAGCGGCGCTGCGGGTATTGATAAGTGGTGTTGCCAACCTTGGTACCATTGATGTACAATTCATCGGCGTCCACGATTCTACCCAGAAAAACCGTAGCTTCCTGCCCTGCCATCGTTTGCGGCAATTCGATTTCCCGACGATACCACACCACGCCGTTCAAATCCTTTACGCCCTGATCCTCCCAATAGCCAGGAATGTTGATGTTGCGCCAGTCTTTTGGCACAAAATCCACGGCGTACCAAGGCTTTTCCCCTTTCAATCCTTTGTCGGATGGCTCCCGAGGCGTTCCGTTGAAGGCAGGACGATTTCTGGTCTGGCTATTCACAAAAGCGGTGTCTTTATTCTCGGCAATAATCTTTATAATATCCGGGAAATTTTTAAATCCTTCCGCTGGTGTCCAGGCTTCAATGGGCGTACCGCCTACGCTGGCATTAATCAAACCGATGGGAATATGATATTTTTCATAAATCTTTTTAGCGAAAAAGTAAGCAACCGCCGAGAAAGGACGCACTGCTTCGCCCACTGCTTTTTGCCATTCCCCGCCGGTCAGGTCCTGCTGCGGTCCCGAAATGCTGGTCGTAGTAGGAATTTTAAAATGACGGATGTCAGGATAATTGGCATTCTTAATTTCATCGGCATAGGTAACATCGTGAATATCAAGCTGATGCACCATATTGGATTGACCCGCGCAGAGCCACACATCCCCGATCAGAATGTCTTTCACCTCAATCGTATTCTTGCCTGCAATGGTCATGGTGTAAGGACCACCCGCTTTCATTTTGGGCAATGTCACCCGCCAATCTCCCGCTGCCGTGGCTTGGGTTTTGTACTTTTTGCCGTTGAACGTGACGGTTATTTTTTCATTCGCAACCGCCCAGCCCCAAACGGGAATGTCGGCATCGCGTTGCAATACGATGCCATCGCTGATGAGTTTCGGGAGTTTTACATCGGCGAAGGTGGTAGTAATGGAGGTTGATAATATTATTAATGTAAATAATGACTGAATATATTTCATTGTGATTTTTATTTAATGGACTTTATACCGAATTAAACGTTGAATATTTCTCGCAAATGCACGCAGATTACACTCGCAGATGTGCGCTGAAACGGTTGGAAATCTGCGAACATCTGCGAGACACATCCGCGCATATCTGCGAGAAAAATTTATTATACACAATTTTAATTGCTCGACATATTTACATTTTTCTTTAATACAGATTGGGGCGCTCCTAAATAACTTTCCGCATTAGCGTCTTCTTTTTTTACTATAATTTTTTCTAAAACTAGCCCCGGATCAACTAAATAATATCGGATGGTATGTTCACCTGGTAATAATTCCTGTTGTGTAACGGTCTGTTTCATAATATTATCCGTTGCGGAATCATTCCACCATTTTGGATAAGTCCAGTCCGGCGCTTTGGCATCCTGATGTAAATTCAGGAGTTGCGGCTCGCCTTCATCGATGGAAAAAGCATAAATCAAACCCTCGTCTTTTTGGAAATTAAGCGTCGGTGAAAACCAGGCTTCCAGGTTATATTTAGCAGAATCCAGTAGGAAAATTTTATATTCTAAATAGGCACTATTTTTACCCGGCGTTTGCTTTGGCGCGGTGACCGGCTTGGCGGTAACGGCAGAAGCCGTGCGCCCTAAATTAGGAATAACTTCCCAGGTAATATTATTGACTTCTTTTTTAGTTTGATAATTCGCAGCGTCGATACTTACAATGCCATTATTTGCAATAAATCCGATCGCTTCTTTAGGTACATCGCTGCGAATAGGAACTTTGATGGTAATATCGCGTCCGTTTCCACTTGAAAGGACAATCTCGCCTTCCTTTTCGCCTTTGGGCACTTTATTCCAATCAATATTCACATACACTTTTTCCTCATATTGCACCGTACCGGAGGTTTTAGAAAGATTAATCCAATTATTGTTGGAGGTAATATTATATTTTAATAATTCCGTACCGGTATTATAAATTTCAATGTAATATTTCTGATTATTAATCGGGTCGAATGGCGTAAAGCTGCGGCTCGGCATATTGAATCGTCCCCGACGCATCATCACCGCACTTTCCAGTGTGAAACCCAAGCCCGGCGCGGTTTTGGGCTGAATGTAAGATACCTCTGGCATTTTATTTACCGCAGGATCATTCCAACTCACGTGCCCCATGTGTGTTTGCACCATGATATGATTCCATTTACCATCGGCAAATTCATTATGTTTTTTGGTAAATTCGGCATCTTTAAAGAACAATTCTTTTACTTTATCGGCATAATAATTCGTAGAAGCCCGATCCTGGGTACGGTACAATTTATTTTTAGCAGCGGCTACATACATTTCATTTAGATTCGCACAAGCTTCCACCGGATACAAAACCAATTGATAATAAGCATCTTGTGCTTCTTTTGGTAATTTCGACTGAATGTTTTTAGCTTGTTTCACCAGATTATTATATTCTTCCACCACGCGTTCGGCTTCATTAAAATTAGTCAGGTTATAAGTGCTTGTCTCTAATAATTCCGGTTTTCTACGGGCATTATATTTCGTATAAAGCGCTAAAATATTACCAATTTCCTCCGCATATTGCCTGCCAAATTGCGCATCCGCCCACTCGGTATAATAATTTGGTAAATCTTTTGCGGTCATTTTATCAGGATTCCAGGCATAATCCAAAAAGAAATTAATCGGCAAATCCATCGGTTTTAAATCGCCCACATTTACCAGCCAGATTTCCCGCACCCCGTATTCATACGTGAGGCGCATCTGCTCCCAGGTTTTTTCAATTTGAACGGTATTCAGCCATTTATAACTTCGGGGTCCGCCCACAAAATCAAAATGATAATACATGCCGTAGCCCCCCTTGCGCGGCTTGGCATCCGTAGCGGGTAGAATGCGCACGCGCCCCCAGTTATCATCGCATAATAATAATGTTACATCGTCAGGCACGCGCATACCTTTATCATAATAATCCTGCACTTCTTTATATAATGCCCACACCTGCGGTGTTGCTTCGGCAGGTTTTCCGGTCACTTCTTCTATAATTTTACGCTGATCTTTTACAATTTTTTCCAGCAGTTCAATATTGGTGGTTGCGCTCATCGCTTCATCGCCATCGCCGCGCATCGCCAGGGTGACCACTTTTTCCTGACCCTTGGTACGCTCCATGCCTTCGCGCCAGAATTGACGCAGCACTTCGGCATTCGTTTCATAATTCCAGGCACCTTTGCCGTGGCGCTCCCATTCCACGTGCGCGCGCATCAAGGGTTCGTGGTGCGAAGTGGCAAGTACCACGCCCATTTCATCCGCCAGCGGCGCACTCAAAGGGTCGTCATCCCACAAAGACTTGCCCCACATGGCGGGCCACAGGTAGTTGCCTTTCATGCGCAAGATCAATTCAAACACTTTTTCATAAAATTGATGGTTCAATCCACCAAATTTCTCCCGCGCCCAACCGGCTAAAGCGGGGTCTTCATCATTCAAAAAAATGCCGCGATACTTGACTTTTGGGGAGCCAATGGTATGATTGCCAGCTTTTACATAAATATTTTTACGCATTTTAATCGGCGCATCCGCCCACCAATACCAAGGCGAAACGCCCATTTTTTCAGACAATTCAAACATGCCGAAAATCGTACCGCGCTTGTCGCTACCTACTATTACCAGCGCATTGTCCACGCCATTCATCGGTTTTTTAATGGGTATTATAAAAAACTGCTCCCATTTACCTTTTAGCCCGGAAACATTAATTTTATTCTTTTTTATTATTTCATCGATTAATTTACTTTTACCCAGTGTGCCAACCATTATTACATTTTTAGCAGTAGTTTTATCCCCAATCATTAATTTTGCATCCTGCCCGGCAACGCGGCTCAGGTCTTTTTGAAACAGCCCGGCAATTTTTATAACGCCCGGAAAATCTGAGTTGCTGACCAAAATCGCGCTCGGCACGCCATTTTCCACCACGGCAAATTTACCTTCATTTTTATTCGCCGTTAAAAAAGAAGAAGCCGCAAAGGGATCATTTACTGGTAATGTAATAATTTGCTCAAAACGGCTATTATTTACTGGTACTATTTTAGATTGACAATAAGAGTTATTAAATGAAAGAGTAAATATCCCTATAATTGAATATATTATAAATGTATAAAGATTTACAGTCGGTTTCATAATAACACAATTAAATTATAAAAAAAATTATTTCTTAGTTGTCTCTATAACAGCATGATATGCTTTTTTGGGTGCTAAATTTCGATCAAACAATAAAGTATAATCGGTTCGTCCGCGAATGGGGAAATTATTTTTCCAGGACAAGCCATCATGTAAACCCCAGAAAGTCACCCGGCTGATTTTATCCGCGTGTTTATTAAATAATTTAAAAATAGCCGCATATCTGTCCGCCAATTGCGTCTGCACCGAATCGGGCAAGCCATCGGGGTAAGGATTCATGGCAGGATTACTGGCAGATCTTGCGGAAATATCCGCTGTCGGCATCCCGTTAGGATTCGGCAACACCGAAATATCCAACTCCGTCACCATTACTTTGACGCCCAGCGCCCCATACATTTCAATCGCCGTTTCAATCTGTTCTAATGTTGGCGTTTCCAGGTGCCAGTGTCCTTGCATCCCTACCCCATCTATTTGGATGCCTTTGCTTTGCAAATTTTTTATAATCCGAATAGCGCCGTCGCGTTTTTCCGGATTTGTCATGTTGTAATCATTGTAATATAATTCTGCTTGAGGATCAGCTTCGTGCGCATATTGAAATGCTTTTTCGATAAAACTTTCCCCGCCCACAGCCAGGAATTGAGATTTTCTTAAAGTGCCATCCTCTGCCAGTGCTTCATTCACTACGTCCCAGCCCTTGATTTTGCCTTTGTACCTGCCGACAATCGTATGAATATGATCCTTCATGCGCCGGAATAATTCGGTGCTATCAATGGCACTTCCATCCTCCTTATTAAAAACCCAGCGCGCTAACTGGCTGTGCCACACCAATGTATGACCCACTACAAACATATCATTTGCCTGTGCTAATTCGACCAATTTATCGGCGTGCTCAAAGTTAAAAGAGTCTATTTTTGGATGAATATGCATCCATTTCATATCATTTTCCGCCGTGACGGAATTGAATTGTGACGTGATTAATTTTACCTCTGCTTCATTTCTTTGCTGAATTTGAAATCGATTGACAGCCACGCCAATAAAAAATTTATCTTTAAATGCTTCCTTCAATGTTTGCGCGGAAATAGGCGTTGACTGCATGCCTGCAAGCACTATTGCAGATAGTATAATGTTCAGAAGTCTTTTCATAATATAATAAGTTTACTAAATATGATATTTTTTTTTAAATTTCGGCATTAGGGTGAAAACAGGGGATATAAAATTTAATAGGTCGATCTTAATGCGCTAGCGCGGAATTCCTATTTATAAAGACAAGTTGAGTAACATTTTTTTTGTTAAGCTTACTAATTTTATAAAGGTTTTCTTACCGAGGGGCGTAAATTTCTATAACTATTGTATTTATGCTAACTTAAATTTTGTGCATATATTTAAATCTGACATTTAGTTGTTTATAATTTGGGTCTCCTGGTTAATTTTTCTTTCGTTCTTTTTGCATCGCCCAAAAAGAACCAAAAACGCTAGGCAAATCAAACTCCTCCGTCGAACAGTGATTTGCCGGCAGCCGCCACGCCGAGTATTTCATTATAACTTATTACAAAATAAGTAGCCGGGCAGTTTTACAGCCAACAGTCAAAAGTTACATTAAACTGATAATCAAATATTTATTTCAAATCTTGATTGAACTTAAAAGTGCCCTTTTACTTAACAAAATATATATTTCATTGCTTTACGTTGACGCACCTACGATAATTCAGCATAAAGTCTTTGATAAAAATCCTCCACAGCTTTCCAACCATGAAGGATTTTCGCTTCGTTGTAAATAAATGGCTTTTTGCTTTATTTCTGCACCCTGGTCAACTTCATTTCCCCTCGTTCGTTTTTGGTCACAATTTCGTTTTCACTCACCAATTCCCCAGTGTTTTTGATGGTCATCTCATTGAAGGAAATGCTGTAAGAAAATTTCTTACCATCTGCTTCTATGACTCCGTTCTCGATTTTTTGTTCGCCGAATTGCGTTTTCCACACACCAGTTAACGTGTTGCCTTCTACTTTAAACGTGTAGTTGATTTCAAAAGTACCGTTGGGCGTTTCCCGCGTACCTTTCCATTCGCCAGCAATGCCGCTTTGGGCATAGGTGGTAAGGCATCCAAACACGAGTAAGCATGCCACTGCAATAAGATTTTTCATAAGAAATAGTTTTTAATTTGATTGTTTATAATTAGGTTTAAAATGCCTATAATTACTTATTTATAATTATTTATTTGACGTTTTACAAACAATTGATTATTAAAACTTTAAGTAAAAATCGTAAATTATATTATTACTTTACCTCCCAATTATCTGTTCTGAATGGTGTAATCGGAAATCCCTCTTTGCTAAAAACATTGGAGGTGCCGGTATTGCTAAAGGAAAACCTTACTGCTACGGGATTTTGAATGGTTTTATTGGAAACGATTATTTTGTCTTTTTCAAGTTTTACATCCGCAGGCTGAAAAATTTTATCGCTTCCGGCAATTAAAAATTCAGTGGGTTGTTCATTTCCTTTTACCATAAAACCATTGGGCGCCTGGTCAAAATATAAATGGATTTCGCTCTTCTTGATGTCCATTTTTTTAAAAACGGGACTCTTGTAAACGGGAATATTTTTTTTATACGTATCCGCCAAGGCAAGCGTAGCAAGCCTCAAGCCAACATCGAGCTTATTTTCTGGATGCAAATTCTTTACATCCGGCACCAAATCTGTAATGACCACCATGCCCGTTTTTGGGTAGGAAAGAGTTTTCGTTTGTTGCTCCATGAGCAGCGCCGCCTCGTAGGGCGTTTCGTAAGTCCAGGGCGCGATTTGCACATAATAAAAAGGGAAATCCTGCTCAAATTGCTTGCGCCACGCGCCAATCATGCCCTTGAGCATTTTTTCATACGCGTAAGCTCGTGGCGTGTTCCCCTCGCCTTGATACCAAAGCGCACCAGCAATGGTGTAATTGGAAATCGGGTAAATCATGGCATTATAAATGTAGCCGGGCTTGTTCGGTCGGTAGGTTACGTCCTTTATTTTGGTGGCTGCTTCCTGCATAACTGGATCAGAATCAATCACTTCTTGCGGCTCCCATAATTCGATGGGCGTGCCAGACCAGGTGGACTGAATCAAGCCGATGGGTACGTTCAAATCTTCGTGCAACTTTCTTCCAAAGAAATAGCCAGCAGCGCTGAATCTTCTCAAGGTTTCTTCATTGCAAGTAACCCATTCGCCATCCGCACGGTCTTGCGGGTGTTCGGAAGTCTTTTGCGCCACTTTAAAAAAGCGGATTTTATCATTCGCACAAGTGGGCAAAATATCTTTAATTTGCTGATTATTACTCATTTCCATATTGGATTGACCAGAACAAATCCAGACTTCTCCAATTAGAATATTTTCTAATACGATGGTATTGCCGCCAAATCTTGCCAGACTTTTTAAGGTAATGGTGTAAGGTCCTCCGGCGGATGGGGTTTTGATCTTCGCTTTCCATTTGCCAGTATTGAAGGCTACAACGGTGTCCACCGCTGTTTTCCAGGAAGCCGTAATCGTAAAACGTTCTGAAGGATTCGACCAGCCCCAAAGCGTCGCTTCCGCGTTTTGTTGCAATACCATATTGCTGCTTATCATGGACGGTAAGCTGATGAGCGCGAATGCCTGGGAAGTATAAAAGAGGGTAATTATTATAATAGGTAGTAAATATTTTTTTTTCATAATGAAATGTTTTTTGCTGTTTATAATTTAACTGTGCAGCGCAGAAATTAATTTATCTTTTCTCCCCATTCACTCCTGACATCAATAGCAACGCTACCGTCGGTAATTACTGCATAGTTGTAAATTTAATTTTTATTATATGTAATTATATTATTTTCAATGCTTAATGCTTGGCTTTTGTGGTTAATTTTAGTTTTGTTCTTTTTGCATCGCCCAAAAAGAACCAAAAACGCTAGGCAAATCAAACTCCTCCGTCGAACAGTGATTTGCCAGGCAGCCGCCACGCCGAGTATTTCATGTTAACTAATTGCAAAACAATAAAATACATATTTCATTGCTTCACATTGACGCTTATACGAAGATGTCAGGATTAAATCGTACTTCGAACTTTGTACTTCGTAAATGTATTACCACGTTCTTTTACTCATCACTTTATCTAATTCTGCCTGCGTCATTTTGCCTAATTCCGGGTGCTTCTCGAGCCATTTTAAAAATGCCGTTTTGATCTCATCCGTCCATTGGCTGTCGATTTCGCCGGTGCTATAGGTGCCCGCTTTCACCATTTCAAAGCCGAATTGGTCTTTTCTGACCACAAATTCAGATGTACTCACCACCTGCTCCGCCATGTGCGCTGGCACGAAGAGCACGCCTTCTCTGGTCGCAATCACCAAATCGCCCGGCAGCACAATCGCTTCGCCAATGCGAATCGGGGTGTTGAGTCCCATCAGCACCATTTGCTCGGTGAACGAAGGGTGAAAATCGCGGACAAAAGCGTTGAAACCCTCAATATTCTGGATTTCCTGTAAGTCTCTGGCGGCACCATCAAACACCACGCCATTCCCGGATTTACTAAAAATAGAATTGGCGAGCGTTGCGCCCATGATCGGTCCACCGCCTATTTTGCCATAAGCGTCAGCTACATACAAATCACCTTTTGTTAATATATCAATGGGCCAGGAATTGGTATTGCCTTTTCTGCCTTGTTTTGCGCCTCTATCTTTGATGTTTTTCTCCACATCGGGGCGACTGGGCAGGTACATCGCCGTCACCGCCCGACCGGTCGTGGTATTGTTATTAATGGTTTTCCAGCCGCCTGCGTATTGGTTGACGTAGCCTTCATTGCGCAGCACCGTCCAGGCATCGTCAATCATAATTTTTTTCGCCCTTTCCAGGAGATCATCAGGAATTTTTGGTCTGCCGTCTTCAAATCTGGCGCCTTTCCACTCTGAGGTTAGAAAAATCATTTCCTCTTTTGAAATGGTTTGGGCATTTGAATAATTATTAATTAATAAACAGCTAAATAGAATTAAAAAAATAACGTAATAAAATTTCATAAACAGCGATAATTTTATATATTTCAACAAAAGTTCATTTACAAGTATAACAACCCTCAAGGCTTGCTTTTTAACACATAGGCACATAGTTTTTTATAACAACTTGTAAATTAACTTTCTATGTGCCTATGTGTTTTAAATATTTAATATTATAATATATTTAACGCTCAATAAAAAAAAAGAACACTAGTAACTTAAAATTCAAACCACAGAGTTGACAGAGTCGCACAGAGTGTAAGTTTCTCATTTCCAATGAGAAACTCTGTGAAACTTTGTGTACTCTGTGGTTAAAATTATTTTTACACTCATGCTATTCAAAATTTTACTTTGTAATATTTTTAACCGCTTGTTCGCCTAATCGTTCTTGAAGTTGAGTCAAATACAAACTGCTGGGCGTCACATGCCGATCCATCGACTCCACGTGCCCATTCGGTTTGGTTAAGTCCTGTAAAGCAGCATTAAATACAACCGCATTTATCCCAATATGACCAAAAGAATAATTTTGCGCCGTTGGCGGTTGCTGAATCAAATAATCGCCTTCACAATTCCAAAAAACGATATTTGCCCCCGCCCAACCGATGATATAATCCCAAAATCGCGCGGTGAGCGGCGCTTTTACATTATCATACAAAACCCCGCTAGACCAATGATTATGCGGCTCGCTGGAGGAATAAGGATTGATTGCCTCGCATTCGAGAAAGACATTTCCACTGGCTTCGGAGCCTTGTAAAACGAAAGAATGCCGCCCTTTTTGCGACACACATCTTTGTACCAGAATAAACTGACCATTCATCTGAAAAGTAAATCTTCTGCCGCCCCAGCGCTGGGAGACGGGTTCCCGCGAGTCGCAATCCTGCACGGTGATCCATTTTGTTCCGGCGTTTGCTTGAATGACACTGCTTCCAAAATGAAGCGCGCTCATGTTTCTGACCCAGGCATTTTTGACATTCGTGAGGTCAATAAAATTGGAATAATGATTTTCGTCGGAGAAATATTCTTCGCCTTGGTAGCGATGGTTAGCGCCCAAATCGTCCCGATCCATGTTGCCATAATCTTTGGTTCGCACGGAAGGATCATATTCTGAAATGCCGCGCAAATTCTCGATGCCCACCTGCTCAATGCGTTCATCCTCATACTTATACACTTCGCCACCGCCCCAGCGCTTTTCGATGGCAGTGAAAATCGGCGCGTCCACGGTGATCGTATTCCCACTAATATTCACAATAATCCGGTCGAAGTTGATATCAAATGGTCGCCAGCGATTTCTGCCAACGGTAGCCGTGTCGAGTCCGATTGCTTTAATCCAATCTTCATTTCCAATGCGTCGCACCAAGATTTTATCGCCTTTTTTAAAGGCTTTCGCGGATGCTACGGTAAAACTTTTTGCACCGACCGGGACGTACTCATTGGTAATCAGTTGTTTAGAATCTTCCAGCGGTTTTACCCCGGAAGCGCCAGTAATATTGATTAAAGCAGGTCTTCTAAATCGCTGTGCACCAGTAGCTTCCGCAGGTTTTGGAATTTTGCCATACAAAATCGTGCCAACATCGCTGCGCCCTTCTCCACGCAGCACCACGCCCGAAGCCTTGATATAAATAGGCTTATCCAATTGATACATGCCCATTTTTAGGAGCACCGCACCTCGAAATCCCGAAGCATCCGGCGGTAGCGCAGAAACCCGATCAATCGCGGCTTGAATGCTACCGGCATTATCACCTAACACCGGATAAACTGTTGCCTTGACTGGTACGTAAGGAATCGGCACGCCTCCTCCTTTATATCCCGCATTTGAAAAATCAGGAATTGTATTTCCCAGACTATCAGGAACATAGGTCAACTTGCCATCCGTTCCAGGATAGACCAAAGAAGCGGTGGGCATTAGGTCTTGTGCCTGGCAGACAAGAACATTGATACAGCAAGCGGTGATCGCAATCAAAGCAGTTTTAAAGCTCATTGGGAATGGTTTTTCAATTTAGTATCTTATACTATTTTGGTAATGGGTCAGAATGTTTGTTTTACTATTTAGATTTCGCAAATCTCAAAGATTTACGAAATCACGTCCATTCATTTGACCCACTACCTTATTTTTAGCAACATACTTTTGATTCAAAATTCGGTTTAATGCGTCTGGTATCTGGCATCTCCTAATCTGGCATCCTTTTCACATTTAGTATTAATTTTTAAAAAGCAGCGGTGCCAATTGATACAAGCTGCGTCTCCAGGTCTGGAACTCATGCGCGGTGCCTTCCGATACATAAGAAACTGCATTAAAACCTGCTTCTTTAAGGGCTGCTGCCGCGTTTTTCACGCCATCGGGTCTTTCCTTGCTGCCACAGCTCAGGAACACCAATTTTACTTTAGATTTATCCTTGATATCCGTCGGAGCATAAGTACCTCCACTCAAAAGCCCGTAGTACGCGAAAACGTCTGGGTTATTCACTGTAATCGTTTTGGTTTCCATCCCACCCATCGAAAGACCAGCCATCGCGCGGTTAGCCTGGTTGGCGAGGGTGCGGAAGTTTTTATCCACATAAGGAATCAGTTCATCCAGCAGAACCGTCTGGAATGGCTTTATATCGAAATTCCGAAGCCCCCCGAACTTTACATCGTTGGTCATGCCGTAAGTCATTACAATGATAAAAGGCTTTATCTTTTTCTCCGCAATGAGGTTGTCCATAATTAAATTGGCGTGCCCCTGGTTGCTCCAAGCGGTTTCGTCCTCGCCCCAACCATGCTGCAAGTACAAGACCGGATAACGCGTTGAGGTATTTTCATAATAGCCAGGAGGCGTGTAAACAAAGGCGCGGCGCGAGGTATTGGTACTTTTTGAAGGGAAAAGAATCTGCTGGACATTGCCGTGTGGAACGTCTTTCAGTGCATAAAAATCCTGGTCATGCGCGGGTATTTCAATGCCACTTTCCCAGCGGGTAGAGCCATAGAAATTGAGCGTACCGGGATCATTGAATGCGCCACCATCCACATAAATGCGATAGTAATGAAACCCTTCATCCATTGGTCCTTCGGTAGTGCCCATCCAAACACCGTCCTCGCCTTTGGTGAGTTTCGTGCCGCCCCTGCCGCCTAATCCAAGGCTCACCCGAACGCTATCCGCAGAGGGCGCTACGACGCGGAATCGGGCATAGCCCTGTGAATTGACTTGTGGGTACTCCTGCCCCGGTTGATTCAGGGTGGAAGGTTTGAAATCTTCTTTGATTTCTGTTTGCGCGAAGCATAAGAAACCAGATAAGGTAATCAGTAATGTTAATGTGATTGAGTATAGTTTCATGATGGTTTATTTTTAAATAGTCAGAAAGTTTTATTAGTCTTTAGTCAACAGTCTTATGTTTCGAAAATCAGTTTTCATTCAAGAAAGTCTATATTTAAATTGGAATAAATAATTGATTATTAACACATTAGTAAATTAATACAACTGGTTCCGATGAATATCGGGATTAGTACATCAAAAACTCAATGCTGATTATCATCATCGCCCATTACATCATAACCCCGCCATTTGTATGCTGTGGCGAGGGAGGAAGCAGCGGGCCACGCGATCTGGTGTTCTTTGCTGGCTACCCAATTCCGGCGGTCTTGCTCGGTTGCAAAAGAAATTTGCACTTGATAATTATAAGTCGTTGGCTCGGCTTGAATTTCTTTGGCAATATTTTCTGGAAAAAAACGCAAGAGTTTGGAACTCAGATAACCTTTCTGCACCGTCATAGCCGGTACGTAGATGGAGTAATACATTTTTTCAAAAGCGGCAGCGTTTTCTTTCGGCACGACAAAATCCATCTGCAAAACAATCGCTTTGGGCTCTATCAAAGGCTTGGCAATACTGAGTCCCTTTTGCTTGGAAGGCGCAATACCGATCACCAATAATTCCAGGTCAGCACTTCCATTATTAGCTATGCTTAACTTTTCGCCTAAACCTCCAAAAAAGGCATCATCCGCTTTGATACTCGCCTTTTCATTATTAATCGTGACTTCTGCCGTACCTTTTATTACATAATAAACTTCTTCTACGCCTTCTAGTTGACGGGATGCCGTGCTACTTTTTGCAATAACAACGTGATCCACATGATTCCAATCGGTGCTAAATACTTCCGGTCCCACCATGCGGCGATACAAAACGCCTTCACCAGCGTAAGGCATCACTTGACCAGGAAAACCCTGACCACTTTTGCGAAGCTTCTCCTGTTCCAAACGAGCGGAAACAAACGATGGCACCGCTTCCATACTAGCGCCAACGCGGGCATCGCCCAAATCAAAAGCATCGCCCATCGCTTTTTTAGAGCTTACCGCAAAATTGAGCCAGCGAATCGGTTCGTTGGATGCGTTATAAATGGCATGCGAATCGCCCATTTTACAAGGTACAATAGCGGGGGCTTTGATCTTCGCCGTGCGACCATTGATCGTAAATTCCGCTTCGCCGTTGAGAATCACATACATTTCTTCAATACTATGATGAAAATGATGCCCAATGCCCGACTTGGCATTGATAACGCCCGTATGCAGATAAAGGAAATTGCTGGACATATCCCGCCGACCGATTAATTCAGTGAATCCCATTTTTCCCGCGCCGGCGTGTACGGCAGAGAGTTCGCGGTATTTGGCAGGATCATTGGGTTTGACGCGGTCTTTAATAGGCTGCGCGTTAGCTTGTAATATTATAATGGTTAGGAATAAGGCTAGTAATAGTTTCATAAATGGTAGTTCGTTTCAATTTTAAAAAATGGGTTATATAGTTGATAGTCGAATAGTCGAAAGTCAATAGTCGAAAGTTGAATTGGTAATCCGTTTTTTTGACTTTCGACTATTGACTAAAAGACTACTCGACTATTTATCTGGAAGCGCATAGACGACATATCCCCTCGGCAGTGCCCCCGGCTTATTGGATTGATTATAGCTATCCCGCATAAAATTGGAAGTCGCACTGACGACCAAATACTGTTTTCCATTCAGCGTGTACATACTCGGCTGGGCATTTGGCTCGTAGCTCAGCGTCGTTTCCCACAAAATATTACCATTGTCCGCATCAAAAGCATAGAGTTTTCCGCCTTTGGCAGTGGCAAATACGACGCCGGTAGAGGTAACCACCATGCCTTTTCTCAAAACGCCGCCCGGTGAGCCTTTGCTTGGATCACCCTGTGCGTATAAGGAATCCAATCCGACCGGTTTCCTCCATTTAATAGTTCCTGCGTTCAAATCATACGCTACTAGAGAAGACCAAGGTGGTACTGCTAAACCCGACCACTCCGTACCATAATCGGTCACATAGCGATCCCCCTTATACATTGCATCTTTTGGATAATCCAACATCGGCGCGCTTCTTTTGGCATCGGGTGGAATCGTAGCGCCACCTGAAGCTACGACCGGTCCTTCCGGAGGGGTATCTTCATTTGCCCGTCGAGGGAAGTTAAATGCCCGGGGGTTACCGCCGAGAAAACGGTACAAGGCATTGATCGTTTCTTCATCCACATGCGCAAAACCAGGCATTTGTCCTTTACCGGTTGTAATAATATCTTTAAATTCAGTATAAAGAATATATTGCCCGGCATTTACCAGTGCTGGACCGGTCGCTCCGCCTTCCATATTTTTACCATGACAAGCCTGGCAGATAGAAGTATAAAGATTTTTAGCTTTTGCCACTTCATTCTCTGACAAGTTGATTTTCGGAGGCTCCACCTTATTCAGTTTATAGGTAGAAGCATGTTCCTGGGTCAGGATGTACATCATTCCTTTTTGAGGATTAGATGCCACATTCCCATAATTAGCTCCGCCTAAAGCACCGGGCATCATAATGGTTTCGTATTTATCAGAGGGTGGAACGTACAATCCAGATTTGGCTTTCTCCAATCTCGCGTACCATTCTTGTTTAACATTGTCCGGGAAATGAGGATTTAGGGTCTCTTTGGTCACTTCATGCCGGGTGAAGCTTGGAAGTGAAGAAATCGGCTGCGTGGGCCAAGCTTTTTCGCCGGGCATTTCACTGGCAGGGAAAGGTTTTTCTTCAATTGGGAATATAGGTTCACCCGTTTTCCGGTCAAATACAAAGAGGAATCCATGTTTGGAAGCTGCGGCGACGGCGTCAATCTTTTTACCATTGCGATTCACCGTTATCAATTGCGGGGCACTAGCAAGATCATAATCCCAAAGATCATGATGCACCGTTTGATAATGCCATAAGCGTTTACCAGTGCGCGCATTCAATGCGACCAGACTATTGCCAAAAAGGTTGCTTCCCAAGCGATCTGCACCGTAAAAATCATACGTTGGAGAACCAAGCGGCAAAAAAACAATCCCATTTTCCTGATCTACGGACATCTCACTCCAGACATTCACCGCACCTACGTATTTATAAGCATCCTTGGGCCAAGTATCATAGCCATATTCGCCTGGGTGCGGAATGGTATGAAACGTCCATTCTAATTTACCAGTGACCACATTATACGCTCTTACATGACCGGGTGGCGAAAAATAACTCTCCCCAGGAGCAGACCCTACAATCACAAGATTTTTATAAATCACGCCGGGCATCATCGCCTGCATTCTGCGAATGGAATAAGGGTCTCGATCCAGTCCTTCGCGCATATCCACATACCCATTTTTACCAAAACTTGTAATGGATTTCCCAGTCCTTGCATCAATCGCCTGCAAGGAATTATTGAGCGTGAATATCAATCGTTTATCTTTTTTGTTTTTACTTTCCCAGTAATTGATGCCCCGGCGGGTAATGCCCCTCAAATTGGCATGAATCCAGATTTCCTTACCCGTCACTACATTGACAGCAATAAGCGAATAATTTTTTCCCAACACGTACATCATAGAATCCACTACAATCGGGCTAAAGAAGTAGGATTGGTCATCGCCGGAAGGATAAGTCCATGCCACCTGCATCTGTCCAACATTTTCCTTGGTGATCTCTGATGCTGCGAAATACCTTGATTGATCTGGGCTTCCGCCATAATGCGTCCAGGTGGTATGATCATTCGAGGAGGAGCCCTTATCGCTGCCTGTAAAAACAGTCAGGGATAACAGCATAATAAAAGCCATTGTGAAATAGGTAGGCAGGGTTTTGCGGTGATTTGTTAGCATATAGTTTACTTTTGACATTACCATTAAGATTTCTAATTCATGTATTCTCGTAATTACAAGACAAGAGGAGTAAGAAAAATTATTCAATTAAGTGTCAAAATTACAATTAATTTTTTTATTTGAAAAAATAGCCTCTAAAATGTGGCTCTATTTTGGTATTACCCATCTTTGTATTGTTCAGAAGGCTAGAGAGAAATTACCGATTTGCTGTTGCGCTCGATAGCAAAAAAAATTCGATCATTCGGTATCAAAGATAAACCATTAGAAATCGATTGCAGTTTTTTTTTCGATAAAAAATATTGTATTTTTTCAGAATACTGATTTTAAATTAGTTGAAAACAATCAACAATACAATTAATCGATTGTAAGAAGATATGCCTTCAAAATTCAGTAACGAGATAGCTATTTTTTTTCTTTATCACCTGAGCTATGTCAAGTACAATAAAATCAAGGGTTATAGCAGAAATAAATAAAATTTTATTACTAAAAACCATCTTTTTCCAAAATTTTTTACGCATTTGGTTTAGGGGTATTGCCTTTTTATCCTACTTAAGATAACGAGAGCGCTACATTTCAACTTACTGGGGCATGATTATGAGTGTAAAAGAGCTAGCTGACGCACAATTGGTGATATTGCTTCGGGAAGGTAACCTCAGGGCATACGAGGTAATTTACCAACGCTATTGGTATAAACTATACTTATGGGCTTCCCATCAAATCGGCGCCCAAGATGCTGAGGAATTGGTGCAGGAGGTCTTTTTGAGTTTGTGGAATCGGCGGGCAGAAATAGAAATTAAACGCTTGGATCTATACCTCGCAGTATCCATCAAAAACCAGGTTTATTCTTTTTTCAAATCCCAACTCAATTACCGAAAATATCAAGAATACTTGGTTTTCAAGGAATTAGAACAAGCGCCTGATGGTAATCAAATTTTGAATTTTAAAGAATTGACTTTGGCTATAGAAGAAGCCCTTAATCGACTCCCCGAAAAAAGCGCTGAAGTGTTTCGGCGCAGCCGTTATGAGAATCAACCGATTAAGGAAATCGCCAAACAGTTGAATTTGAGTGAAAAAGCTGTAGAATACCACTTGACTAAGTCACTCAAGTATTTAAAAAATACTTTGAAACCATATCAGTCTGAGAATTGATAACCTTAACTTAATTACTGTGAAATGACTCAACAGGAGTTCAATGAACTTTCCAAACGCTACCTTGAAGGAAAAACCACGCCGGAAGAGGATATAAAAATTCAAACTTGGTATGAGTCTCAGCCGGAGTTCCACACGAACAGTTACCCAGATGAATTAGTTCGAAGGGTTGGCGAAAGGATTAAGCGTAAGCTGCTTCAAAATGCTCAAAATACATCTACAAGGCGAATGATAGGGATAGCATGGGTATTGGGTATTGTGGCTGGAATAGTGCTGTCTTTTATTTGGTTAAGTCGATTTGAATTACCGCCTCGATCCCCCAAAAAATTAGAAGAAATGCAGCCTGCTATTGCACAACAGGGCATTGAGCTAAAAAATACCGATTCCTCTGATCAAAAAATTACGCTTCCGGATAGTTCATTGGTCATGCTAAAACCTGGAAGTAGCCTGGTGTACGATAAGGATTTCAACAAGCGTAACCGAACATTACACTTGCACGGGGAAGCCTTTTTTGAAGTAGCCAAAAACCCTGGGAAGCCTTTCATTGTGTATGCCGGAGAGGTGGTGGCTGAGGTAGTAGGCACTTCCTTTAATATTAAGAATGCGGCAGATTCTAAGAATGTAGAGGTGGATGTCATCTCAGGAAAAGTTTCCGTTTATGCCGAAAAAAAATCTCGGATCGAGGCAAATTCAACATCTGAACATCCTGAAGTAATCTTGACTCCCAACCAAAAAGTGAAATACCTGAATGCCGAGAATCGCTTAATAAAATCAATTGTCGAAAAGCCTAAGTTCAT